>NZ_JARBAE010000036.1:0-78344 GCF_033795305.1 Streptomyces sp. AK02-01A | reverse complement strand
TCGCAGTTCGCTCTTCGAGCGGGAGACCGTCGAGCGGTTCGGCGCCCATCTGCTGCGCGCGATGCGATTCCTGGCCGGCCATCCGCACCGGCCGGTGCGCGCGGTCGAGTTGCTCGGCGAGGACGAGCGCGCTCTCGTCCTGGGCCAATTCAATGACACGGCCCGCCCGTATCCGGACAGCACACCGATCCATCAGCTCTTCGCCGATCAGGTACGCCGTACGCCCGATGCCACCGCTCTGAGCTGGCGCCGGACGAATATGACGTACCGTCAATTGTCCGAGCTGGCCGGCCGGCTGGCGGCGGCGCTGTACGCCGCCGGTGTGCGGACCGGCGACCGGGTGGCGCTGCGCACCGAACGCACACCGGACTTTGTCGTCGGAGCGCTCGCCATCCTCATGGCGGGCGGTGGCTATCTGCCGGTGGAACCGGGCTATCCGCGCGAACGCACCGAGCTCTTGCTGGCCGACTCCGGAGTCGGAGTCCTGGTCACGGCGCCCGGACTCACCGGTGACTTCGCGTTCGACGGTACGGTCGTGGCCACCGATGCGCAGGCCACCGATGCGCAGGCCACCGGCGCGCCGCTCGAATCCGCCGGCTCGGCCGACGATCTCGCGTATGTCTGCTACACCTCGGGAACGACCGGCAAGCCCAAGGGCGTCGAGGTCACACACCGCAATGTGGTGCGCCTGGTGAAAGGCGCGGAGTACGCCGACTTAGGTCCCGACACCACGATTCTGCCGACCGGCTCCATCGTCTTCGACGCCAACACCTTCGAGATATGGGGAGCGCTGCTCAACGGCGGAAGCCTGCGGCTGGTGGACAACGACACCGTCCTCAGTGCTCGCCGGCTGAGCGCCGAACTGACCGCGCACCGTGTCACCACGATGTGGCTGACCTCGGCGCTCTTCAACCAACTGGCCGAACAGGACGCGAGCACGTTCCGTCCGCTGCGCCAGCTCCTCGTCGGAGGCGACGCGCTGTCCGCTCCGCACGTGGCCAAGGTGATGGCCGCCTGCCCCGGACTGACACTCGTCAACGGATACGGCCCGACGGAGAACACCACCTTCTCCGTCACGCACCGCCTCACCGCCGCCGATCTCGACCGCATTCCGATCGGCAGGCCCATCTCCAACTCGCGCGCGTACATCCTCGACGAGGACGACCGGCTGAGCCCGATCGGTGTGCCCGGCGAACTCTGCCTGGGCGGCGCCGGTGTGGCGCGCGGCTATCTGGGCCGGGCCGATCTCACCGCGGAACGGTTCGCGGCCGACCCGTTCGTACCGGGCGGACGTATGTACCGCAGCGGTGACCTCGCGCGCTGGCGGCCGGACGGTGTCATCGAATTCCTCGGACGGCGCGACCACCAGGTCAAGGTGCGCGGATTCCGTGTGGAGCCCGCCGAGATCGAGAAGGCCATGCTCGGCCACCCGGACATCACCGAGGCCCTGGTCATGGCGCGTTCCCGGCACGGCCGCGCCGACAAATTCCTGTGCGGCTACTACGTCTCCAGGCGGGAGGTGACCGCCGACGAGCTGCGCTCCCGGCTGGCGCTCACACTGCCCGGCCATATGGTCCCGTCCTATCTGACCGAACTGCCCGAGCTTCCGCTCAATCACAACGGCAAGGTCGACCGCGGCCGGCTGCCCGATCCCGACGGCGCGCGACTGGCCGCCGGAGCGGAGTTCCGGGCGCCCACCGGCGAGAGCGAGCGGATACTGGTCGAGCTGACCGAGCGGGCCCTGGGCCTGAGCGGTATCGGGGTCCGGCACGATCTGCGCGACCTGGGAGCAGACTCGCTCACCGCGACCCTGATCGCGGCGGGCGTGGAGACACGGCTCGGCCGGCGCTGCCCCGTCAGCGCCGTACTGCGCGCCGGCACCCTGGAAGCGCTGGCGCGACTGCTGGACACCCTCGGCCCCGCCGCGGGACCCGAGATCGAGGCCGCTCCCGAGCTGCCCAGCTATCCGCTGACACCACAACAACGCCAGGTCTACTTCGAGCAGCTCAAGGACGAGAAGGCCGTGCACTACAACGTGCCGGTCACGCTCGACCTGCCCGCGGACACCGATCCGCGACGGCTCGCGAAAGCCCTCGGCGAACTCACCGCGCGGCATGACGCGCTGCGCACCCGCTTTGTGATCGAGGGCGCCGAAGTCCGGCAGCTCATCGAGCCGGAGGTGCCGCTGCCACTGCGTGTCCTGGACGGACCGCCGCCGGCCGTCGAGGAGTTCGTCAGGCCCTTCGACCTGGCACGGGCTCCGCTGTGGCGCGCGGAACTGCACCGCACCGGAACCGGCTGCCGGCTCCGCGTGGACCTGCACCACATCGTCGTCGACGGCTTCTCGCTCGTCACACTGTTCGAAGATCTCGCGGAACTCTACGCGGGTCACTCACCGGAGCCGCCCGCCGTCCAGTACCGCGACTACGCGGTATGGCTGACCGGCCCGGCCGGACAGGCACTGCGGGACGGACAGGCGGCCTACTGGCGCGAGGCGTTCGCGGAGCCGGTCGTGCCGGCCGATCTGCCGACCGACTTCGAGCGGCCCGCGATGCGCGCACTGGACGGCGCCACCGTGGAGTTCGACCTCGGCCCGGCCCGTGCCGAGGCCCTGCGGCGGCTCGCCCGCGGCCAGGACGTCACACTCTTCGCGGTCCTGGCCTCGGCATACCACGTACTGCTGTCCGCGCTGAAGGGCACCACCGATGTCACCGTCGGCACACCGGTGTCCGGGCGGACCGTCTCCGGTGTGCACAGGACGCTGGGCATGTTCGCCAACACCGTCTGTCTGCGCAACACCGTGGACCCGCGCGCGTCCTTCAGCGAGCTGCTGCGGGAGGTGGGCCGGAACGCCGAGGACGCCTTCGCCCACCAGGACTTCCCGTTCGAGGAGCTGGTGGCGCTGGCCGCTCCCGACCGCGACTACAGCCGGACCCCGCTCTTCGACGCGCTCATCGCGCTGCACAGCGGGCGCTATCTGTCGGTGGACCTCGGCGGCAGCCGGGTGCCGCTGCGCCTGGAGCCCAACGGACAGGCCGTGTTCGACCTGAACACGCAGATCTACGAGGTCTCCGGCACGCTGCGGGTGAGCTGGCAGTACGCCGCGGGGCTGCTGCTCCGTACGACGGTCGAGTCCTGGCGCGACGCCTTCGTGGCACTGCTCGACGCGGTGGCCGCGGACCCGTCCGCCGAGGTGGGTGCGCTGCTCGCGGCGCACGGACCCGCGCCCGCTCCCGCGCCCGAACCCGTGTCCGGCTTCGACTTCAATCTCTGATCCCCAGCCGCCGATTCACACTCTCATCTCTCACATCACTGATCTCTGATCTGTCTTTGCCATGCAACGCTATGCGGGAGAGAACCATGCATCAGCTTGACCATGCGGCATCAGAATCGCCGCAAGCCGCTTACTGGCGCGCCCAGTTGGCCACGCTCGCGGAGGGATCCGGATTCCTTTCCGACTTCAGAGCGCCGGCCGGTTCCGCGCCGGTCACGGACACCCATGTCGTCACCCTCGCACCGGAACTGACGAAGCGGCTCGACGAGATCAGCCGCGGACGGCCCGAGATGCTCCATGTGGTCCTCACCGCCGCACTGGCCGCGCTGCTCGGCCGCTACACCCGGCAGGACGAGGTGGCACTCGCCCAGCCGACCAGAGGCGCGTCCGCCGAGCACGCCGGCGGACCACTGCTGCTGCGTGTGGAGCCCACCGGCACGCTGCGGGAACTGCTGGGACGGGTCGCCAAGGCCATTGAGGAGGCCGAACGGCACCAGGACTTCCCGGTGGCGCGGCTCGCCGAAGAGCTGGGCCGCACCGACGCCTTCGATGTGTGCGTCGAGCTGTCGGAGCTGCACGATCCCGGATATACGACACCGGCGGGCACCAGGTTCAGCGTCGCCCGCGAGGACGAGTCCCTCACCGTCACTCTCGCGTACGACTCGGCCCGCTTCTCGGCGGCTTCCGTGGAACGGATCGGCGCGCACTACGCGCTGCTGCTCACCGGCGCCGTGGACGCGCCGGACAGTGACGTGTCCGCCGTCGATCTGCGTACCGACGAGGACGAGCGGATCGTCTCGGCCGCCAACTCCACCGCCAGGGACTTCGACCGGGACGCCACTCTCCACGGCCTCTTCGCCGCGGGCGCGGCCCTGCGGCCGGACGCGCCCGCCGTACTCGACGGCGACCGGACCATGAGCTACGGCGAGCTCGACGCGCGCTCCAACCAGCTCGCGCGTGTGCTGCGCGGACGCGGCGTCGGCCCGGACTCGGTCGTCGCGCTGCTGGCCGAACGGTCGCCCGAGATGATGGTGGCGCTCTTCGCCGTACTGAAGGCCGGCGGCGCCTATCTGCCCATCGACCCGTCGTATCCGCAGGCCCGGGTGGACTATCTGCTCGCCGACAGCGGCGCCCGACTCGCCCTGACCCAGGCGAAGTTCAGCGCGCTGCTCGGTGACACTCCGGGACTCGACCTGGACGACCCGGCGTCCTACGCCGAGGACAGCGGTCCGCTGGAGCCGGCCGGCGGCGCCGGAGACATCGCGTACGTCATCTACACCTCGGGCTCGACCGGCCGTCCCAAGGGCGTTCTGGTGGAGCACCGCAGTGTGGTCAACCGGCTGGCCTGGATGCAGAACAGCTATCCGATCGGCCCCGGCGACGTGGTCCTCCAGAAGACCTCCATCTCCTTCGACGTCTCCGTCTGGGAGCTGTTCTGGTGGTCCTTCACCGGCGCGGCCCTGGCCCTGCTGGAGCCGGGCGGCGAGAAGGACCCGAACGCGCTGCTCGCCGCGGTCGAGCGGCACGGCGTCTCCACACTGCACTTCGTGCCGTCCATGCTCAATATGTTCCTCGGCCACCTCGACCGGTTCGCCACCGGCGCGGAGACAAACACACTGCGGCAGGTCTTCGCCAGCGGCGAGGCCCTCGCCCCGGGCCAGGCGGCGAAGTTCGAGCAACTCGTCCCGGACGCCCGGCTGATCAACCTGTACGGACCCACCGAGGGCACCGTCGACGTCACTCATCAGCCCGTGCGGGGCCTCGGCGGATCGGCCCGGCTGCCGATCGGCCGGCCGATCGACAACATCCGGCTGTATGTGACGGACGGCGCGGGACACCAGAGCCCGGTCGGCATCCCCGGCGAGCTCAGGATCGCGGGCGCGGGCGTGGCCCGCGGCTATCTGGGCCGTCCGGAACTGACCGCGGAGAAGTTCGTGGACGGCGCGTCCGTCGGCGAGGAGCGGCTCTACCGGACCGGCGACCTCGCCCGCTGGCTGCCCGACGGCACGCTGGACTACCTCGGCCGGATCGACCTCCAGGTCAAGGTCCGCGGATTCCGTGTCGAGCCCGGCGAGATCGAGGAGCGGCTGCGCTCCCACGACGGCGTGCGGGACGCCGCGGTCGTCGCCGTGGACGACGGCTGGCAGACCTCGCTGCGCGGATTCGTCGTACCCGCCGGGGAGAGCGGCGGCGCGCGCGAGGCCGACCTCAAGAACCATCTGCGGGAATCCCTGCCCGAGTACATGGTGCCCGGCCGGATCCTGCCGGTCGACGCCCTGCCGCTCACTCCCAACGGCAAGCTGGACCGCGCCGCGCTGCGCGGTCCCGACGCGCTGCGCAAGAAGGCGCCGTCGCACGTCGAGCCGCGCAACGAGCGCGAGAAGATCCTGGCGACGATCTGGCGGGAGGTGCTGGGCCGCGAGAAGATCGGCGTCCACGACAACTTCTTCGCGCTCGGCGGCAACTCCATCCACTTCGTCTCCGTCCTGGCGAAGTCCCGTGCCGCCGGACTGGACTTCACCTTCCAGCAGCTCTTCAAGCACCAGACCGTCGCGCTGCTCACCGAGAGCCTCGGCGAGCGGACCGCTCCGGCGGAGGCCGATGTCGCCGCACGCGGTGGATTCCAGCCGTTCGAGCTGATCTCGGACGAGGACCGCGCGCTGCTGCCCGAGGACGCGGAGGACGCCTATCCGCTGTCCATGCTCCAGGCCGGGCTGATCTTCCAGACGGAGATCACCGGCGGCCTCGGCCAGTACCACGACGTGCTCAGCTACTCGATCAGCGGCACGTTCGACACGGAGGCGTTCACCGAGGCGGTCCGGCTGCTGACACTGCGGCATCCGATGCTGCGCACCACCTACCACCTCACCGGATTCAGCGAGTTCCTCCAGATCGTCCACCGCGAGGTGCGGCCGCCGCTGACGGTCGCGGATCTGCGCCATCTCGACGACCGGGGCCAACAGCTCTGGCACGAGGAGTGGCTGGCCGGAGAGAAGGCCAGACGGTTCGTGTGGGAGCAGGGCGAGCTGGTCACACTGCATGTGCAGGTGCTGAGCGACGACCTGTACCGGTACACGGTCAGCCAGCACAACTCCGCGCTGGACGGCTGGAGCATCAGCCTGCTGCACACCCAGCTCTTCGAGCTGTACCACCAGGTCCGTGAGGGACAGGACACCACGGCCGAGCCGGTGGACAACCACCTCAGGAACTTCGTCGGCCTGGAGGGCGAAGCCCTGCGCTCGCCGCAGTCGCGGGACTTCTGGCTGAAGGTGATGGAGGACGCCCAGCCGGCCGATGTGCCGCCGAAGGCGGACGCCCGGCCCACGGACGACTTCAAGGTCGTCCTGCGGGACGTGCCGCTGCCGGCCGGGCTCACCGAGCGCATCGAAGCGACCGCGGACGCGCTCTCCGTACCCTTCAAGGACGTCCTGCTGGCCGCCCATATGAAGGTCCTCGGCCTGGTGTCGGGGCAGCGTACGGTGATGACCGGCTACGAGCACAGCGGCCGGCCGGAACTGCCCGGCGCGGAGACCACTCTCGGTCTGCACCTCAACTCGGTGCCGTTCCAGGTGGACCTGGCGGGCGGCACCTGGGGCGACCTGATCAAGCGGGTGTACGGCGCGGAACACGATCTGCTGCCGCACCGCCGCTATCCGATGGCGCGGATGAAGCAGGACCTCGGCACACAGCGGACGCTGTTCGAGACCACCTTCAACTTCACGCACTTCTATCTGCTGAAGAACCTCAAGCAGCTTCCCGAGTTCTCGATGATGGACATGCGGGTCGACTCGGAGACGGAGTTCCCGTTCCGTACGGAGTTCTCCCGGCACTTCTCCGACGACGAGATCCAGCTCTGCCTGCACTACCACACGCATCTGTACGACGAGGCCCAGATCGACCGGATCGGCGGCTACTTCGTCCAGGTGCTGGAACTCATGACCAGCGAGACGAACGCCCTCCACGAGGCGCGCGGGCTGCTGGCCGACGAGGACCTGGCGCTGCTGCGCGCCGCCGCCACCGGTCCGGTGACGGAGACCGTGACGGCCGCGCCGGCCGGAGCGGCGGTGACGGCTTCGCAGTCGACCGTCGACCGGATCACCGAGGCGTGGGAGCGGGTGCTGGGGCTGCCGGCCGAGGAGATCGGCGCGACCGGCGACTTCTTCGCACTCGGCGGCAACTCCCTCTCCGCGCTGCGGGTCGTCCTGGAGCTCGACGGTCTGGTCACGCTCAGCGATCTGACCCGCAAGCCGCGCCTGGACGAGCTCGCCGTACTGGTGGAGCGGCAGCAGCGAGGGACCGAGGAGCGGGAGGAGGTGCTGCAGTTGCTGTCCAGCAGCGCCTCCGGCGCCCGCGCCGCCGTCATCTGCGTGCCCTATCCGTGCGGCCATCCGGTCAACTTCAAGCCGCTCGCCGACGAGCTGGAGAAGCTCACCACCGACCTCGTCGTGTACGGCGTCGAGCAGCCGGGCCACAATCCCAGCCGGCCCGGCGAGTTCGCCGGTGTCGTCGAGACGGTGCTCCGCGTGGTCGACGAGATCGAGCGGAAGGCCGATCTGCCGCTGATCCTCTGGGGCCACTGCGGCGGAGCGGCGGTGACCGTGGAGCTGGCCCGGGTGCTGGAGAAACAGGGCTTCGACCTGCGGCACGTGTTCATCGGTTCCAAGCTGCTGGTGCCCGTCGAGGACATGCGGGAGAGTATCGAGCTGATCGACGGCTGGAACGACCAGCAGATCATCGACTACATGGTCGAGGAGACCGGCTACACGGAGCTGGAGGGGATGGACAGCCAGCACACGTCGTTCATGGGCGACATCTTCCGGCACGACGTCTGCAACGGCTACCGCTACTTCATCGAGCTCTCCCAGGAGCGGCCCGACTGGAAGATCGAAGCGCCGTTCACGGCGGTCGTGGCGGCCGACGACAAGGGCCTGGTGGACGCCGTCGACGAGTACCGGGCCTGGGACATGGTCGCCTCGGACGTCCGCTTCCACCAACTGGAGAGCGGCGGCCACTACTTCGTGCGGGGCAATCCCGCCACCACCGGTGAACTGATCGAGCGGGCCTGGACGTCCGCGGACGAGCTGGAGAGCTGACATGCGACAGATTCCCGTGCTGTGCTTCCCGTTCGCGGGCGCCGGAGCCTCGGCGTTCCGCAGGTGCCAGGAGTACGGCAGCGACACCGTGCTCATCAGCCCCGTCCAGCTTCCCGGCCGTGAGGAGCGGTTCGGCGAACCGCTGTACACCGATGTGGTCGCCGCCGTGGACGATCTGCTGCCGACCGTGCTCGACCAGATCGCGGGCAGCCCGGTGGTGGCCCTCTTCGGACACAGCCTCGGCGCCGTCATGGCGTACGAGATGGCTCACCGCATCAACGGCCTCGGCATGCCGCGGGTGGTCAGACTGTTCGTCAGCGGCTCACCGGGACCGTGGACCCAGCGTGAGTCACGCGCCACCGGCCTGACCGACGACGGCTTCCTGGAGCAGGTGCGCGAGTTCGCCGGATACACCCACCCGGCGCTGGAACACCCGGAGTTGCGCGAGATGCTGCTGCCCACCCTGCGCGCGGACGTGGAGATGCACGAGAACTACCGGGCGCCGTCCGAGAAGCCGCTGCCGGTGCCGATCGTCTCCATCCGCGGCGCCGACGACGAGCTGGTCTCCCGTGCCCAGGCGGCCGAGTGGGAAAGCGCCACCTCGGCCGGCTGCCGGCAGGCGGAGGTGCCGGGAGGACACATGTACGTCACCGACTCGCCCGGCGAGCTGGTGCGCCTGATGGACGAGGAACTGGCGGCACAGGGAGCGGGGCGTTGAGCCCCGTCATCTCCGCGGACCGTGCCGCGGACACCACCGGGCTGACCGGGAAGGCCGCGCTGATCACGGGCGCCGCGCGGGGCATCGGCCGGGCGTGCGCCCTCGCGTACGCCCGTGCCGGGGCCGATCTGCTGCTCACCGACATCGGCCACGACCTGGACGGCGTGCCGTACCCGCTCGGCACGCCCGGCCAGCTCGCCCACACCGCCCGGCTGTGCCGGGAGGAGAACGACCGGATCACGGTGGTGACCGCCGAGGCCGACGTACGGGACCTGGCCGCGGTGAACCAGGTGGTCAGGACCGCCGTCGACCGGTTCGGCCGGATCGACATCCTGCTCAGCGGCGCGGGCATCGCCGCGCCCTCCGGCAAGACGGTGCATGACATCGATCCCGGCGAATGGGATCTGATGCTCGATGTCGATGTGTCCGGCGCCTGGCGGATGATCAAGGCCGTGGGCAAGGTGATGACCCATCAGCGCTCCGGCAGCATCATCAATGTGGCGTCCACCGCCGGACTGGTCGGTTACCGGCACTTCGCCGGCTATGTCACCGCGAAGCACGCGCTGGTGGGGCTGACCAAGGCGGCGGCGCTGGACCTCGCGCCGTTCCAGGTACGGGTCAACGCGCTGTGCCCGGGATCCGTACGGGACGACGAGGCCGCCGAGGGACGGATGCTGACCGAGATCGCGCGGTCGCTCGCCGTTCCCGTCGAGGAGCACGAGGAGACCTTTGTGGCGGCCCAGCCCATGAACCGGCTGATCGAGCCGGAGGATGTCGCGGGAGCGGCGGTCTGGCTCGGTTCGGACGGATCCCGCCAGGTGACCGGCAGCACCGTCACCGTCGACGGAGGGTTCACCAGCCGGTGATGGACATTGAGGAGGGAACACCGATGAATGAGGCCGGCCTGCTGTGCCAGGCGCTCGCGGTGCGGGTGCACACCGGCGCCGATCCGGAGTGGCTCGGCCGCAATCTCGACCGTGCCACCGCCGGGAGCCCGAACGCCGGAACCAGACTCTGGATCGAGGATGTCGCCGAGGGCCCCGACTCCGCGGCCGCCGCGCGCCAGCGGTCGCGGGAGCTGTCCCGGCCGGTCGACCCGGAGACCGGCCCAGGACTGCGGGTGGTGCTGCTGCGCTACCGCGACGGCGCCGCCGACCTGATCATGGTCGTCCATCGCGCGTCGGTACCGGATCCGCACACGCTGCTCGGCGCGCTGCTCATCGATCCCGAGCCGCTCCGCACGGAGCCGGCGGAGACCGGTGAACGGCTGCGGGCCGGGCTGGACCGGCTGGACCGGACGGCGGCGCCGGACTGGGGACTGGGCGAGCCGGGCCGGTCCACCGTGGGCCGGTACGACTTCACCGCTCCGGCCGCGCGCGAGGGCCGCGCGCAGATCACCTCGGCGGCGGCGCTCGGCCTGGTGCTGGCCCGCTGCACCGGCGCGGCCGATGTGGTGCTGGGCGTGGACGCCGAACACAGCCTGGCCTTCAGCGCCGACGAGCGACTGACCGTCTCCGCCTATCTGGACGGAGTGCTGCGGGCCACCGCCGCACCGGTGCCCGGCCTCGAACCGGTCGTCGGACTGGTCGTCACCGAGCCGGCCGAGGTGGTCACCGGTACGGGTGTGAAGGCGGAAGTCCTGGAGCACAGGCCGTTCCTCGCGCCCGTCCATCCGCTGTCGGTCCATGTCGCCGACGACGGCGCCGCCGGGCTCGTCGGCACGAGCCGGTACCGGCACAGCGTCTTCGACGACGAGGTGGTGCGGTGGCTCACCGGGATGCTCGTCACCGCACACGGCGCGCTGACGGCCGCCGACCCGGACGCTCCGCTCGGCTCGCTGGACCTGTTCGACCAGGACCAGCTCCGCCGGCTCGCCGTCATCGGCGGCCTCGGACGCACACCGGACATCCCGAAGGACCGTATCGACCAGGTGATCCGCTCCTGGGCCGAGCGCACTCCGGACGCCACGGCGGTCTCCTTCGAGGACACCCGGCTGACCTACCGCGAGCTGGACGAGCGCGCCGGCCAGGCCGCGCACGCGCTGCGCGCGCTGGGCGTCGGCGCGGGCGACCGGGTGGGCGTGAGCCTCGACCGCTCGCTCGACCTGGTGGTCGTCCTGCTCGCGGTGCTGAAGTCCGGTGCGGCCTATGTGCCGATGGATCCGGCCTATCCGGCCGACCGGCTCTCGTACACGGCCGAGGACGCCGGACTGTCCGTCGTCGTCACCGACTCCGCGGACTTCCCGGCGCTGGACGGCGTACGGACCGTCGGGCCCGGCTCGCTGGCGGCGGGAGAGCGGCCCGCCGTCCCGCCGGAGCCGGCCGGTGACTCCGGCGGCGCCGCCTATGTCATCTACACCTCCGGCTCCACCGGCCGGCCCAAGGGCGTGGTGGTACCGCACCGCAATGTGGCGGGCCTGCTGGCGGCGACGAAGGACGACTTCGGGCTCGGCGAGCGTGATGTGTGGACGCTGTTCCACTCCAGCGCGTTCGACTTCTCGGTCTGGGAGATCTGGGGCTGCCTGATGACAGGCGGGCGGCTGGTCGTGGTGCCCTACTGGGCGTCCCGCGATCCCGAGGAGTTCGCCACGCTGCTCGACACCGAGCAGGTGACCGTGCTGAATCAGACCCCGAGCGCGTTCTCGCAGCTCATGGCCGTCGACCAGGAGAAGCGGGTGAGCGGCTCGGTGCGCCTGGTCGTCTTCGGCGGCGAGCCGCTGGACACCGGGCCGCTGCGGCTCTGGCAGGACCGGCATCCGGACTGGGAATGCCGGCTGGTCAATATGTTCGGCATCACCGAGACCACCGTGCATGTCACCGCGCAGACCGTCACCAGGCGCGAGGCGCTGTCCGGCTCCCGCTCCGTCGGGGCCGCCCTGCCCGGCTGGCACGTGTACGTCCTCGACGGCGCCGGGCGGCCACTGCCGCCCGGTGTGGCCGGAGAGATCTATGTGGGCGGTGTCGGCGTGGCGGGCCAGTACCTCAACCGGCCCGAGCTGACGGAGGAGCGTTTCCTGCCGGATCCGTTCGCACCGGGGCCGATGTACCGCAGCGGCGACCGCGGCCGGCTGCTGCCCGACGGCCGGCTGGAACACCTGGGACGCCTGGACAACCAGGTGAAGCTGCGCGGCTTCCGTATCGAACTGGGCGAGATCCGGGCCCGGCTGCTCGACGCTCCCTCGGTGGTCGCGGCGGCGGTCGTGCTGCGCCAGGATCCGGCCGACGCCGCCGGTGCCCGGCTCGACGGCTATGTCGTGCTCACTCCGGGAAGCGGCGACGCCGAGGAGGTACGCAAGCACGCCGCTCGTTTCCTGCCCGAGCACATGGTGCCGTCGACGGTCACCGTGCTGCCCGCGCTGCCGCTCACGCCCAACGGCAAGGTCGACACGGCCCGGCTGCCGGAGCCGTTGCTGCCGACGCACGCGGACGACACCGGCGACGACACGGTGGAGGACGCCGATGTCGAGTCCCGGCTGAAGTCGGTGTGGGAGAAGGTGTTCGGCTTCCGTATCGGGCTGGACGACGACTTCTTCGACCTGGGTGGCAACTCGCTGCTCGGCGTGCGGCTTTCGGCGGCGGTCAGGGCCGCCGGTCTGCCCGCCTTCCCGCTGAGCGGGCTCTATCTGAATCGCACCGTGCGCTCGCTGGCCGCGACACTCGACGGCGCGAAGGAGCGGACATGACGAGCCGAAGACGGCTGCTGCTGGTCGGAGCGGGCTCCCGGGCCTACCGGGAGTACATGCTGCGGTCGGTCGCCGAGGCGTACGACCTCTGGCTCTTCACCGACCGGGAGCCGGACTGGGAAGGCCCGTATCTCGCCGGGCACACCGTGCTCGACACCACCGATCCCGAGGCCATGGCGGCGGCGGCCGGTCCCGGCAGCGGCCGCGCGCCGTACGACGGCGTCCTCACCTGGGACGACACCCGCGTCGTCCAGACCGCGCGGCTGGCGCGGCTGCTCGGCCTCCCGGGCAGCCCGCCGGAAGCGGTTCTGGCCTGCCGTGACAAGCGGGCCACCCGGGAGGCGCTGGACCGGGCCGGTGTGCCGCAGGCCACGTCGATCCTGGTGACCTCGCTGCGCCAGGCGCGCGCCGCGGCGGCGACGACCGGCTATCCGCTGGTGCTCAAGCCCCGCGCGCTCAACGCCAGCGCCGGCGTGGTCAAGGTCGAGTCGGCGGACCAGCTCGCCGCCCGGTTCCGGGTGGCGCGCGGAGCCACCGCGCCGGGCGCGGTGGAGGTGACGCCCGGTGACGTCCTGGTCGAGGAGTATCTGGACGGCCCCGAGATCAGTGTGGACGCAGCCTGGCACGACGGACGGATGTCGCTCGGCTTCGTGGCCCGCAAGGAGTGCGGATTCCCGCCGTACTTCGAGGAGATCAGCCATCTCGTCGACGGCGAGGATCCGCTGCTGCGGGACCCGGTGGTGGCCGATGTGCTCAGCCGGGCCCATGCCGCGGTCGGCTTCACCACCGGCTGGACGCACACCGAGCTGCGGCTCACCTCCGGCGGACCCAAGGTCGTCGAGATCAACGCCCGGATCGGCGGCGACCGCATCCCGGACGTGGGCCGTCTCGCGCTCGGTGTCGACGCGGCGCTGATCGCCGCGCGGGTCGCCTGCGGGGACAGTCCGGAATTGCGGCCCGCCCACCGCAGGGTCGCCGCGGTGCGGTTTCTCTATCCCGGGGCGGACTGCGTCGCCAGAGGCGTGGTCATCGACGAGAAGGCCCTGCCCGCCTCGGTGGACACCGCGCTCGCCCTCGCTTTGCCGGGGCAGGAACTGCGGCTGCCGCCCGAGGGCCATGTCTCCAGCCGGTACGCCTTGATCACCACCGTCGCCGACTCCAGGGAAGCCTGTCTGGCCGACCTGGCGAAGGCGGCCGGGGCCGTACGTCTGGAGGTACTGCGCCCGCTCTGAGCGCGGGAGAAAGCCCCTGGAGGAGGGGACACGGCGGGCGTCGCGAGCCGGACGACCGCCGTGTCCCCTCCTTCGCGCTGCCGGGACAGCCCGTAGGCCCTGTCTGACACATCCCGCCTGGCCTGCGACGCCTGGCACGCACGCTCACCGCGTTGTCGGAGTCATCCGAGTACGTCCAGTACACGGATGATCCTCCGCCTTGGGATCGCACGCACCAGACGCCGCGGGCCCCGCCCTCCGGGCGGACGGCGCCATGTGTCAGACACGTCCTGGGCCCGACGGCCGCGCGAAAGGAGAATGGATCTCTTTCCGGAGCGCTGGATAGGGTGGGGGATCTGCTCGGGGTTTGCCGCACCGGATGTCGAGTACGGATGTCAGGAGGCGCCGCTTCGGCGGTCCGACCAGGAAGGACGGAGGGGCCTGTGAAGATCCTCATCAGCGCCGACATGGAGGGCGCCACCGGCGTGACCTGGCCGGCCGACGTCCTGCCGGGCACACCGCAGTGGGAACGCTGCCGCGCTCTGTTCACCTCCGACGTGAACGCCGCCGTGCTCGGCTTCTTCGACGGCGGCGCCGACGAGGTACTCGTCAACGAGGCGCACTGGTCCATGCGCAATCTGCTGCTGGAGCGGCTCGACGAGCGCGCCGAGATGCTCACGGGCCGCCACAAGTCGCTGTCCATGGTCGAGGGCGTGCAGCACGGCGATGTCGACGGCATCGCCTTCGTCGGCTATCACACCGGCGCCGGCACGGAGGGCGTACTGGCGCACACCTATCTCGCCAACTCCATCACCGGAGTGTGGCTGAACGGCGCCCGGGCCAGCGAGGGACTGCTCAACGCGCATGTCGTCGCGGAGTACGGCGTCCCCGTGGTGCTGGTCACCGGCGACGACCTGACCTGCGTGGACGCGGACGGCTACGCGCCGGACGCCCGCAAGGTCGCGGTCAAAGACCATGTCTCGCGGTACGCGGCGGTCTGCCGCACTCCGGCCCGTACCGCCGCCGGTATCCGCGCCGCCGCCAAGGAGGCCACGGCGCTCGCCCGGCGGTACACACCGGTCAGCGGTGGCCCCTTCACCGTCGAGCTGGAATTCGACGCGGATCATCTCTCCGCCGCGGCCACGGTCGTCCCCGGGACGGCTCCCAGCGGAGAGCGGCGTGTCGCTTACACCAGCGGGACGATGTATGAGGCCATTCGCACCTTCAAGGCGGTCACCACGATCGTCTCGTCCGCGGTGGAGGAGCAGTATGGCTGACATGACGCCCAGCGAAACGACTGACGCTCTCGATACGGCGGCGCTGGACGAGGTGGTCACCTTCACCTCCGAGCTCATCCGTATCGACACCACCAACCGGGGGAGCGGGGACTGCCGGGAGCGACCCGCGGCCGAATACGTCGCGGAACGGCTCGCCGACGCCGGGATCGAGCCCACCCTCCTGGAACGCACCGAGGGCCGCACCAATGTGGTGGCCAGAATCGAGGGCACCGACCCGTCGGCCGACGCGCTCCTGGTCCACGGCCATCTCGACGTGGTGCCCGCCGAGCCCGCCGACTGGACCCTGCATCCGTTCTCCGGAGAGGTCAGGGACGGCGTGGTGTGGGGCCGCGGCGCGGTCGACATGAAGAACATGGACGCGATGGTCCTGTCAGTCGTACGGGCCTGGGCCAGGGCCGGGATCAGGCCGCGCCGCGACATCGTGATCGCCTACACCGCGGACGAGGAGGCCAGCGCCGCGGACGGCGCCGGTTTCCTCACCGACCGCCATCCCGAGCTGTTCGAGGGATGCACGGAAGGCATCAGCGAGTCGGGCGCCTACTCCTTCCACGCGGGCCCCGGCATGGTCCTCTATCCGATCGGCGCCGGTGAGCGCGGCACGAACTGGCTGAAGCTCACCGCCCACGGCAGGGCCGGCCACGGCTCCAAGGTCAACCGCGCCAACGCGGTCAGCAGACTCGCCGCCGCCATCGCCAGGATCGGCGATCACCGCTGGCCCGTCCGGCTCACTCCGACCGTACGGGCCGCTCTCACCGAACTCGCCGCGCTCCAGGGCATCGAGACGGACGTCGACGCCGAGGACTTCGACGTCGACGGCCTGCTGGGCAAGCTCGGACCGGCCGCCGCGCTGGTCGAGGCGACGGTCCGCAACAGCGCCAACCCGACCGTCCTGGAAGCCGGTTACAAGGTCAATGTGATTCCGGGCCAGGCGACCGCCTATGTCGACGGCCGGACGGTGCCCGGTGGCGAGGAGGAGTTCCGTACCACTCTCGACCAGCTCACCGGACCCGATGTGGAGTGGGAGTTCCACCACCGGGAGATCGCTCTTCAGGCGCCGGTCGACTCGCCGACATTCGCCAAGCTGCGCGCGGCCGTCGAGCACTTCGACCCGGCGGCGCACACCGTGCCCTTCTGTATGTCGGGCGGTACGGACGCCAAGCAGTTCTCCCGGCTCGGCATCACCGGCTACGGCTTCTCGCCGCTGAAGCTGCCTCCCGGCTTCGACTACCAGGCGATCTTCCACGGTGTGGACGAGCGGGTGCCCGTCGAGGCACTGCACTTCGGCGTCCGCGTCCTCGACCACTATCTGCAGTCGGCTTAGGAGAGTTGTCCATGCTGCCCACCGGGCCCTACGGCACGTGGCCGTCACCGATCGACGCCACGCTCGCCGCCTCGCACGACGGCCGTCCCGAATACGCCGGGACGGTCGGTGAGGAGGTGTGGTGGACCGAACCGCGTCCCGCCGAGGCCGGGCGGCGCGCCCTGGTGCGCCGCCGGACCGACGGCAGCGAGGAGTCGGTGCTGCCGGCGCCGTGGAACATCCGCAGCCGGGTGATCGAATACGGCGGTGTGCCGTGGGCCGGCGCCGAGCGCGCCGAGGGCGGCCCGCTCGTCGTCTTCGTGCACTTCCCGGACCAGCGGCTGTACGCGTACGAACCGGACGCCGGCGGCGAGCCCCGCCCGCTCACTCCGGTGTCCGCGACCGGCGGCGGACTGCGCTGGGCCGATCCGCGGATCCAGCAGGACCGCGGCGAAGTCTGGTGCGTACTCGAAGAGTTCACCGGCGAGCGGCCGACCGATGTGCGCCGGGTGATCGCGGCGGTACCGCTCGACGGCTCGGCCGCCGAGGACCGCGCGGCCGTACGGGAACTCTCCGACGACCGGCACCGCTTCGTCACCGGGCCCCGGCTCTCACCGGACGGCCGGCACGCCGCCTGGATCGCCTGGGACCATCCTCATATGCCCTGGGACAGCACGGTGGTGATGCTCGGCGAGGTCATGGAGACCGGGCCCTTCACCGGCGTCAGGGCCGTCGTCGGAGACACCGGTGAATCGGTCGTCCAGGTCGAGTGGGCACCGGACGGCTCGCTGCTCTTCGTCTCCGACCTCGACGACTGGTGGGAGCTGCGGCGCGTGCGCCCGGACGCGCTCACGCGCGGTGTCATCGCGAGCACCGTCCTCTGTCCGGGCCGGCAGGAGGAGTTCGGCGGGCCACTGTGGAAGATCGGCCTCCAGTGGTTCCTGCCGCTGGAGAACGGACTGATCGCCGTCATCCACGGCAAGGGCGCCACCGCGCTCGGCGTACTCGACCCGGAGACCGGCGAACTGGTGGACGCCGCCGGGCCCTGGACCGACTGGGCCGCCGGCCTCGCCGTCCAGGGCACCCGAGTGATCGGTGTCGCGGCCAGTCCGCGCAGCGGGTACGAGGTCGTGGAGCTGGACACCGTCACGGGACGGGCCCGGGTGATCGGCTCGGCACACCACGACCCGGTGGACCCGGCGTACTACCCCGAGCCGCTGGACCGCACCTTCACGGGTCCCGGCGGCCGTGAGATCCATGCCCATGTCTATCCGCCGCACAGCCCCGACCGCGCCGCGCCCGACAACGAACTGCCGCCCTATGTGGTGTGGGCGCACGGCGGGCCCACCGGGCACGCGCCGCTCGTCCTCGATCTGGAGATCGCCTACTTCACCTCGCGCGGCATCGGCGTCGCGGAGGTCAACTACGGCGGCTCCACCGGTTACGGCCGGGCCTACCGCGAGCGGCTTCGCGAGCAGTGGGGCGTGGTGGATGTCGAGGACTGCGCGGCCGTCGCCCGCGCACTGGCCGACGAGGGCACCGCGGACGTGTCGCGGCTCGCCGTGCGCGGCGGCAGCGCCGGCGGCTGGACCACCGCCGCCTCGCTCACCACCACCGACGTCTACGCCTGCGGCACCATCAGCTATCCGATCCTCGATCTGCTGGGCTGGGCCACCGACGAGACACACGACTTCGAGTCCCAGTACCTGGAATCGCTGATCGGACCGCTCGCCGAGGTCCCGGACCGCTACCACGACCGCTCGCCGATGCACCAGGTCGACGGGATCACGGCCCCGTTCCTCCTGCTCCAGGGGCTGGACGACGTGATCTGTCCGCCCGCGCAGTGCGAGCGCTTCCTGGAGCAGGTGGCGAACCGCGGGATTCCGCACGCCTACATCGCCTTCGAGGGCGAGGGCCACGGCTTCCGCAGGGCGGACACCATGATCCGCGCGCTGGAGGCCGAACTCTCCCTCTACGCGCAGACCTTCGGCATCGACCGAACCGATGTTCCACGGCTGGAGCTCAAGAAGTGACCGTCACACCGCTGACCCGGCCGGCGCGACTGCGACCGGGAGCCAAGGTCGCCGTCGTGGCGCCCAGTGGGCCGCTTCCCGAGGAGCGGCTGGAGACGGGCCTGGACATTCTGCGCGGCTGGGACCTGGATCCCGTCGTCGCTCCGCATGTCCTCGACCGCCATCCCGGGTTCCGTTATCTCGCCGGCACCGACCAGGACCGCGCCCGCGACTTCCAGGAGGCGTGGTGCGATCCTTCCGTCTCCGCGGTCCTCTGCGCCCGTGGCGGTTACGGAGTCCAGCGCATGGTCGATCTGCTCGACTGGACCGCGATGCGGGCCGCCGGACCCAAGGTCTTCGTCGGCTACAGCGACATCACCGCGCTGCACGAGGCGTTCGCCGTCCGCATGGGGCTGGCCACGCTGCACGGCCCGATGACCGCCGCTGTCACCTTCCTCAAGGACACGCGAACGCAGGAGTCACTGCGCGCCACGCTCTTCGAACCCGAGTCGGTACGTGTCCTCGGCCTGGACACCGCCCGCCCGCTGGTGCCGGGACGCGCCCGAGGCGTCACGCTCGGCGGCTGTGTCAGCCTGCTCGCCGCCGATCTCGCCACGCCGTACGCACGTCCCTCGGCCGCCGGCGGGCTGCTGCTGATCGAGGACGTCGGCGAGGAACCGTACCGTCTCGACCGCATCCTCACCCAGCTTCTGCGCTCCGGATGGCTGGACGGAGTCGCCGGGATCGGCCTCGGCTCCTGGGCGGAGTGCGGGCCGTACGAGGACGTACGGGCGCTGCTGCTCGACCGGCTCGGCGGACTGGGCGTGCCGGTCGTCGAGGAGCTCGGTTTCGGACACGGCGAGACAACGCTGACCATGCCGCTCGGCGTGCCGGCGGTCCTGGACGGTGAGAGCGCCACGCTCACTCTGGACCTGCCCGCGCTGAGCTGATGGGGCAGCCCTTAGGCTGACCCGATGCCCGTCATCCCGACCCCGCTCGCCGAGGGCTCGCGCACACTCATCCGTCCCTACCGCCACGAGGACGCGGCCGAGTTCACCGCACTGGCCCGCGAGAGCAGGACACTGCACCGGCCCTGGCTCTTCCCGCCTCAGGACGCCGTGGCGTACGCCGCGTACGCGGGCCGGCTCATCGAGAATCCGACCGCGGCGGGATTCCTGGTCTGCGCGCGTGAGGACGGCCGGATCGCCGGCTTCATCAACATCAACAACATCGTCCTGGGCAACTTCCTGAGCGGTGCGATCGGATACGGCGTCTTCGCGCACGCCGCGCGGCGCGGCCTGATGACGGAAGGGCTCGGACTGGTCATGGACCATGCCTTCGGACGGCTCGGGCTGCACCGGCTGGAGGCCAATGTCCAGCCCGCCAACACCGGATCGGTCGCGCTCGTGCGCCGCGCCGGCTTCCGGCTGGAGGGCTACTCGCCGGACTTCCTCCTCATCGACGGCGCCTGGCGGGACCACGAACGCTGGGCGGTCACCGCGGAGATGGCGCGGCGAAACCGGGCCGCCGGCAGCGGACAGGATGTCAGCGGCCCTTGCGGTTGACCTTCATGGTGTCCATGTCGGTCACGGTGGAGCGCAGCTCCCGATGACCGCGGCCGAGCGCCTTCAGAGCCGTCTCCGCCCGGTCCTCGGCCAGCGCGGCGGCCATCTCCTCGCCGTCCGCCGCGTCCGAGACCACCACATAGCGGTAGCTGAAGTGTTTCAGCGCCCGGTCGTAGGTGAGCGAGCCCTCCGGCGTGAACCGCATCCCCGCCAGACCGTGCTGGTCCACCTCCGCGAGCAGCCGGGCACGGGCCTCGTCCGTCAGCCCGTGCCACGTCCCGCGCACGATCACCCGGTACGTGTGCTGAGTCCTCATCCCGTTCCCGCTCTCTCTTCTCGTCTGTCCGCGAAACCGATTGAGACATTGAGACGCAGAGTACGGCGATCAGGATGATCCTCATGCGGAATATCGTGGTGATCGACGCACCCTCCGATCCGGTGCTGCGGCCTCCCGCTCCCGGTACCGTGCCGGGCTGCTGCGAACTCGCCGGCGCGCTCCGCGAACAGGGCATCGTGCGGCGGCTCGGAGGGTCGCCGGACGCGGGACGGTAGGACCGGTCGCGAGGTGCCGGATCCGCCGGACGGTCGGCCGCCGGACGTCTGTGCGTACCGGATTCGGTCGCGGAGCCGAGCCGTGGCGCGGCCCCGCGACCGTCTTGCCGTGCCTGGGTCGTCAGCCGTTCTGGAGCGCTCTGCGGTCGACGTACTCGAAGACCGAACCATCAGGGTGTACGGCGATCAGATTGCGGCCCACCGGGGTCGGCACCGGGCCCGCGAGGACCTGGGCGCCGACCTCGGTGAGAGTCGTGAGCGCCTCGTCGACGTCCTTGACGGCGATCGTCGCCGTCACCCGGCGCAGGACATCGATCTCCGAGGCGGGGCCGCTCATGAGGAGGAAGCAGCCGACGGCGGCGACCGAGACCCCACCGCGCTCGAAACGGAGCGCGTGGCTTCCGGTGAGACGTTCGTAGAACGTCACCGAGGTCTCCAGGTCGTCGACGCAGATGCGCAACGTGGTTCCCAGGATTTCCATAGGAGTCAGATTAAGGGCTGTCCCGTCGTCCCGGGCGGGCCCTCGACGACAACTACGGCGCCTCGCCGCGTTGTCGGAACGCCCGGACACATCCAGTGTGCGGGCGCACCCCCGCCTTGCGACGCACCGCATCCGACGCCGCGCGCTGATCCACCAGGGATGACGGCACAGCCCTTGGCCGGCGGTGGCGGCACACGAGATCGATTCGGCCGGTCGGGCCGGGATCACACCCGGCAGAGGATCTCACCGTGCGGAACCATGAACCACGCGTCCTCGTCGCGGCCCCACTCCCGCCATGCCTCGGCGATCTCCGCCAGCCGCCCGGCGCTCGCGTGTCCGCCGCCGGTCGCCTGATCCGCGTAGCCGGACGCCGTGGTGCGGTCCGCCCACAGGCCGCTCCACCAGGCACGCTCGTCGGGGCTCGCGAAGCACCAGTTGGTGGCCGTCGCGGTGAGGTCGGTGAATCCGGCCCGCCGTGCCCAGGACAGCATCCTGCGCCCGGCGTCCGGCTCTCCGCCGTTGGCGCGCGCCACTCGCCGGTACAGCTCCTGCCAGTCGTCCAGCACCGGCACGGCGGGAAACCAGGTGAAGGCGCCGTAGTCCGCGTCACGCGCCGCGACGACCCCGCCGGGCCTGCACACCCGCCGCATCTCGCGCAGGGCCCGCACGGGATCGCCGACATGCTGCAGGACCTGATGGGCGTGGACGATGTCGAAGGAGTCGTCGGGGAAGTCCAGCGCGTGGACATCCGCGACCGCGAAGCGGACATTGTCCAGGCCGGCCGCGGCGGCCGTCTCCCGCGCGGTGACCAGGACGGACTCGGCGGCGTCGACGGCGGTCACCGTGCCCGGAGCGACGAGCGCGGCCAGATCGGCGGTGATGGTGCCTGGCCCGCATCCCACGTCCAGCACATC
This sequence comes from Streptomyces sp. AK02-01A, assembly GCF_033795305.1. Taxonomy (NCBI): domain Bacteria; kingdom Bacillati; phylum Actinomycetota; class Actinomycetes; order Kitasatosporales; family Streptomycetaceae; genus Streptomyces; species Streptomyces sp. AK02-01A. Next base: position 56,244 of record NZ_JARBAE010000036.1, on the reverse strand, counting down.
CTGTCCCGGCCGCAGTTCCGGGAGGAGATACGCCGCCGAGTTGGCGGCGGTCCGCCAGCGGTGCGAGCGCAGCACCGACTCGTGATGGCCATGGGTGTAGACGGCGGTCTCCTTCGGCATGACCCGGCTTCCTCTCGTAGACGGTCCCGCCACCGTACGCCGTCATGTCGCATAATGAGACCCGCGTCTCACTCCATGGGCATCCTGGTCAACGCCGGAGGCCCTCGGGACTCCCGCGACTGTCTACGGCAGGGCCATCGGCCGGTAGACCGTCAGTGCCTCGATCGCCTTGTCCAGTATCAACTCCGCCGGTGCCTCTTCCACTTCGCCGTCGAACGCCAGCGGCGTACCGGGCGCGATGTCCGCGATACGTACCCGCCGCATCCGCTCCGCCGCGTGGACCGGTGAGCGGCTGAGCGGTCCGGCCAGCGCGGCGGCGAGCAGCCGCAGTCCCGGAGCGCGGCCACCGTGCACGATCCGTACGTCCAGCAGACCGTCGGCCAGATCGTGCCGCCGGCCCGGCGTCGGCCCCATGCGCTGATAGATGTTGTTTCCCGCGAACAGCAGCCACAACGACCGGTGCCTGCCCTCGAACTCGGCCTCCAGTTGATGCCCGTCGCGCAGCACCTTCAGCGCCGCCAGGACCCCGGCCGGCCAGCCGCCGATCCGCGGTGCCCAGTGTTCACGCACCCGCACCAGCTCCGGATAGACGCCGAGGCTGAAGGTGTTCAGGAAATGACCGGGCTCCGTCCCGTCCGGCCCGGGAGTGAAACGCCCCAGGTCGACCCGGACGGCGTCGCCGGCCGTCAGCGCCCGGCAGGTGTCATGGACGCTCTCGATTCCCAGGTCGTAGGCGAAGTGGTTGAGCGTGCCGCCGGGAAGGACGGCCAGCGGCAGACCGTGCCGTACGGCGGCTCCTGCGGCCCGGTTGACCGTCCCGTCACCGCCGAGGATGCCGAGGGCGCGGCAGCGCCTCGCGGCCTTCTCCAGCTCGGTCTCCACGTCTTCCGGTTCGCACTCCACGACCTCGGCGAACGGCAGCGCGTCACGCACCAGCGTGGCGATGTCCGACGAACCGGAGGCCCGGTTCACCACGACGACCAGATCCCGGCCGCCGGGCAGCGCGGGAGCCTCGGCGTACGGCCGGCCCGGCGAGGGCATCTGTGAACGGGTCGGCACCACTCCTCGTACCGCGTAGGCCGCGCCGACGCCCAGCGCCGCGCCCACCAGCACATCGCTCGGATAGTGCACGCCGGTGTAGACACGGGAGAGGGCCACGGCGGCGGCCACGGGCGCCACCACCGCGCCCCAGCTCTTGGACTCCAGCGCCACACCGGTCGCGAAGGCGGCGGCCGAGGCCGCGTGCCCGGACGGAAAGGAGGTCGTGAACGGCTGCCGCTTGAGCTGCCGGATCATCGGCACCGCGTCCAGCAGTGGCCGCTGACGGCGGACCGCGCGCTTGCCCACGGTGTTGATGGCGGCCGAGGCGAGTCCCAGCGACACCATGCCGCGCACCGCGGCCCGGCGCGTGCGCGCGCTCCGTCCGAGCGCGACCATGCCGGCGGCGGCTCCGAACCAGAGGAGTCCGTGATTGGCGCTACGGCTCAGCCGGGGCAGCACCGGCTCCGCGGCCGGCCAGTGCCGGGCGGCGACGGAGCGAAAGGCGCGCTCGTCCCAGGACTTGAGGAGTGCCGCGACCCGGGCGCGCGTCCCCGGAGTCACCTGGCCTTGGGCCGCGAAGGTCTCGAACATGGAACGCGGGTACCCCGGCGGCAGCGGCTCCAAGCAGCATGTACGGCATCCGGACCAGATCCGTCCCGTGGCCGGTCGCGAGCGCACTCGACAAGGAGGCCGAGCCCCTGCGGGACGCGGGTGTACGGAGGTGGCCGCCCGGGGTAGCAGGTGGAACGAGGCCCGGGGAGCAGGGAGTGTCAAACCTCCGTATAAAGGGCTCAAGGCCCGTAGAACGGGCACAGGGGCCGGGCGTCCGGCGGTCGACTGGACGGGAGGTGGCGGTATGCGGCGGACGGTCTCCGAGGGACGCGGCCCCGTCCGGTTCGGCCCGCCCGCTCCCGAGGCGGGACTGCCCGCGCTGCCGGAGCTGGTCGAGGTGTGCGCGGCCGCCGCCGGCCGTACCTCGCCAGAGCCGTCCGGCGGCGGCGCGGTCCTGCGCACCGCCGCCCGGGGCTACTGGTGGCGGCGCGGACTGCACACCGGCGAGGACGAGGTGGCCGCCGCGCCCGGCGCGCAGCCTCTGCTGTTCGCCCTGCTCGCCGCGTACGACGGCGATGTGCTGATGCCCCGGCCCTGCCCCGCCTGGTGGACACCGCAGGCCCGGCTGCTGGGCCGGCCGGCCTACTTTGTGCCGACACCGGCGGAGGCGGGCGGCGTGCCCGATCCGTACGCGCTGCTGGAGACGGTCCGCCGGGTGCGCGGCGAGGGCGGCGCGCCCAGGGTGCTGCTGCTCTCCCTCGTCGACGATCCCACCGCCACCGTCGCGCCGCCCGAACTGGTCCGCGAGGCGTGCGAGGCCGCGGTCGACGAGGGTCTGCACATCATCAGCGACGAGACCTGGCGCGACACACTGCACCGGCCTCGGGAGACGGTGCTGCTCAGCCCGGCCGAGATGTGGCCCGAGGAGGTCGTCATCGTCTCCGACCTGGCGGGCGCGCTCACTCCGGCCGCCTGGCCCGCGGCCGTCGCGCGATTCCCCGCCACCACCGCCGGCACCGCGCTGCGGGCCAGAACGCTGGACATCCTCACCGCGCTCGGCGCCCTGGTCGCGGGTCCGGTCGCGGCGGCGGCCGCCGTCGCGCTCGACGAACCGGAGCCGGTGAGGGCGAGAGTGGCCGCCGCCGCGGCGCTGCACGCGCGAGTGGCCGCGGCGGCGCACCGGGCGGTCCTTGTCTCCGGCGCCCTCGCCCGTCCGCCGCAGGCGGGCCGTCATCTCTACGCCGACCTCGGGCCGCTGCGCGCGCGACTGGCCGGCCTGGGAGTCACCGACTCCCTGGAGCTGGAGAACTATCTGAGCGAACGGCTGGGGATGCCCGTGCCGGGCGGCCACCGGTTCGGTGACGAACTGGGCGCGCTGCGCGTACGCCTGTCGACCGGACCGCTGCTCGGGTCGACGCCGGAGCAGCGCCTGGAGTCCCTCACCGCGCCGGCGCCACTGGAACTGCCGCATGTCGCGCGAGCGCTCAGCATCCTCGGATCTGCCTTCGACGAACTGTGCTGAACGGAGCCTCGATGACGGAGCAGAGCGAACAGGCCGATCCGGCGGAACCGGCGGAGGAGGCCGGGCCGGCCGGACAGAGCGGCGGCGCGGGGCCGGTGGAGGACCGTACCGTGACCGGGCGCCGGACCGCGCCCACCGCCACCGGTCCGCGCGACGACCCGCGCGCTGTCGCGCGCCCGCTCGGCGAACTCCGCCACTGGCCCCGGTCCTTCGCCGGCCGGCTCACCGCTCCGCTGCCCGGAGTCCGGGCGATGGCCCGGCTCGCCAAGGAAGGCGCCGTACGTCCCGGCGCCGACGGACTGCGCGATGTTCCGCAGCTCCCGTTCGCACCGGGCCCGCTGCCTCTGGTGGACGCCGCCACCGTCGCCGTCACCTGGGCGGGGCACGCCAGTTGGGTGATCCGGGTGGGCGGGCTCACCGTCCTCACCGATCCTGTCTGGTCCCACCGGATCTTCGGCACTCCCGCCAGGATCACTCCCGTCGGCGTCCGCTGGAACGATCTGCCGCCCGTCGACGCGGTCGTCATCAGCCACAACCATTACGACCATCTCGACGCACCGACGCTCAAGCGACTGCCGCGCGACACGCCGCTGTTCGTTCCCGCGGGCCTGGCGGGCTGGTGCAGGCGGCGCCGGTTCAGCCGGGTCACCGAGCTGGACTGGTGGGAGGCCGCCGAGCTGCGCGGCGCCGACGGAGGGATCGTGCGCTTCGACTTCGTGCCGTCCCACCACTGGTCCAAGCGGACACTCACCGACACCTGCCACTCGCTCTGGGGCGGCTGGGTGCTGAGCGACAGCCACGGGCATCGCGTCTACTTCGCCGGAGACACCGGATACGGCCGGTGGTTCAAGGAGATCGGCTGCCGCCATCCGGACATCGATCTGGCGCTGCTGCCGATCGGCGCGTACGAACCGCGCTGGTGGCTCAGTGACGTCCACACCAACCCGGAGGAAGCCGTGCGGGCCTGCCAGGACGTGGGAGCCAGGAACATGGCGCCGATGCACTGGGCGACATTCGTGCTCTCCGCCGAACCGGTCCTGGAACCTCTCGCCCGGGTCAGGGCCGCCTGGCAGGAGACGGGACGGCCGCGCGAGCAGCTCTGGGACCTGCCGGTCGGCGCCTCACGTCTCCTGGCCCTCTGAGCGGCCCTCCGAGCCGGGCCGGCGCAGTCTGCGCCACAGGGCCGGCGCACCGCTGAGCACCACCGTCAGCACCACCGCGGCGAGCACTCCCTCCCAGGGCCTGTCGAAGAGCGAGCCGCCGAGCACCCCGATGAGCTGGTACGTCGCCGCCCAGGCCAGACAGGCCGGCACATCGCCGCGCGCGAACCGCCGCATCGGCCACTGCGCCAGCAGACAGGCCAGCATCACCGGGATCCTTCCGGCCGGCACCAGCCGCGACAGCACCAGCACCGTCACACCGTTCTCACGCAGCTTCCGCTGTGCCTGCTCAAGACGGTCGGGCGGGGCGTTCCGGCGCAGCGCGGCGAGCCAGCGCGAGCCGCTCTTCGAGCCGACGCCGCGCCGTCCGAGCCAGTAGAGCGAGGTGTCACCGAGGAAGGCCGCGGAGGCCGCCACGAGGAAGACATAGACCATGGCGAGCGGCGCCGTCTGGTGATAGGCCACCACCGCCGCCGAACTCACCACGGCGCCTGTCGGCACCACCGGCACCAGCGCTCCCAGGGCCACCAGCAGAAAGATCGACGGATAGCCGACGGCCTGCTGTGTCGACTCGGCCGGGAACTGCGAAACTATCTGGTCGATCACCGCGCGGCCTCCGGCCGCACACTCTCGCCGTGGCGCAGCAGATGCACCGCCACCTTCGGTGCGAGGCGCGCCGCTTCCCGTACGAACTCGTCGCCCGGTGAGTAGAACTCGTGCGGCCGGACGCCGTCCAGACCGATCGGCCAGTACGTACCGAAGTGCACCGGCACCGCCGCGCTCGGCTCAAGCTGGACCAGCGCCCGCGCCGCCCGTTCCGCGTCGAGATGCTCGGGCCCGAGATGGGGTCCCCAGCCGCCGACCGGCAGCAGCGCCACATCCACCTGTCCCACGGCCTCAGCCATCCCGTCGAAGAGTCCGGTGTCACCGGCGAAGTAGGTCCGCGACTCGCCGGTGATCACATAGCCGAGAGCGGGTGAACGCTGCGGTCCGACCGGCAGCCGGCGTCCGTCGTGCCGCGCGGGCACGGCCCGCACGCGCAGTGCGCCGATCACCACCTCGTCGCCGGCGTCGACCTCCGTGATCAGCAGACCCGTGGGGTTTCTGCGCGAGTCGAGCCTTCTGAGCAGCGGGACGGACCGCCGCGCACCGCGCGGCACGATCAGCCGGGTGCCCGGAGAGAGCCGTGTCAGCGACCGGGTGTGGAGGTGGTCGGAGTGGAGATGGGAGACCAGTACGGCGTCGGCCACCGCGGCCTCCGGCGGCGGCACCGGTCCGAGACGGCGGCGCAGATGGGCCAGCCGGCGGACGAAGAGCGGATCCGTCAGCACCCGGACGCCGGAGTCCTCGACGGTGCAGGTGGCGTGACCCCACCAGGTGATGACAGTTCCCAACCCGACCTCAACTCCGTCCGCCCGGGGACGTTCCACTTCCGTCCCGGCACGATGTCCGTACTCAGAGTACGGCGGGTACCCGCCGGGGGCGGGCGGGATGCGCCAGGGCACACGCCGCTCCGGCGCGTTCACGCGCTCTCGCACGCCCGACGCGCGCCTCCCCTGCGAGGTCGCGCGCACAGTAGGGTCTGCGGACCGAGGCGGGTGCGGGGGCACGAGTCCATCGAATGGTCGAGCGAGTGATCGAGCGTGGGGGGACGGCACATGGGTGAGGTACGAGTGGCCGTGATCGCCAGCCTGACCCCGCTGGAGGAGCTCCACCACGTCCCGTTCCTGGTGGACACGCGCGGCCAGCAGGCGATGTGCGCGCGATGGGCCGAGGACCAGGGCTATGTCGTCACACGGCAGCTCCTCTTCTACGGACTGCGCGCCGACCACAGCGCGTTATGGGTGGATGTCGAAGGAGGTCTGGTCGACCTCTTCGTCGCCGCGAACGACCGCGTACTCGACCGCGCGTTCTCCTCGGCGCCCGCCTTCTCCGCGGAGTGCGAGCGCAGAGGTGTCCGGCTGGAGACCGTCGGACTGGACGAGCCTTCCTATGACGCGGCGATGAGGGCCGAGGTGCACCGCAGGCTGTCGATGCCGACGGCCGGCTACGACGGCTGCTGACCGGGTCCGTCACGGCCTGCGACGCGCGCGGTCGCGAGGCCGGGCATGTCCGCGGCAAGATCGTCCTCTCTGTCGGCCGAGCGCTCGGCCGGGCACGCGTCCGAGCCGGTACCTCCGGCGCGCTCCGAGCGCCGTCCGGAGACCTCGGCGCGCTGTGTCAGGCTGGGACGAGCCCCGTGTGTGCGCGGGCCCGGACGTGAGGTGGAAGCGCAGTGCTGCAGGGGCGATGGCGTACGACAGGCAGAGCCCTGCTGCGGGTGATCGTCGTGTGGGCGGTGTCCACACTGACCCTGCTGGTGCTCGCCGGGATCCTGCCGGAGTTCCAGCTCCAGTCCGACGACGGCGACAGCGCCACCCGGACCGCGGTCACCGCGGGCTGGGGCGCGGGCGCGTTCGGCCTGCTCAGCGCGCTGGTCTGGCCACTGCTCGTGCGAGCGCTGCTGCTCGTCCCGGCGCTGATCCTCGGCATGCTGGTGTTCTTCCTCAACGGCTCACTGCTGCTGATCGCGCTCTGGCTCATCCCCGACGGCCGAGGCGTGGCCAACCCGGAGACCGCGGTGGTGGTCGCCGCGGTGATGTCCGCCGTCGCCTCCGCGACCTCCACGGCGCTCGCGGTCGGTGACGACGACGCCTACCGGCGCCGGCTCTCGCGGCTCGCCGACCGGCGGCGGCGCAGAACCGGCGAGGACGGCGGTCACGGCGGACTGCCCGGCACGGTCTTCCTCCAGCTCGACGGAGTGGGGCACCAGGTGCTGCTGGACGCCGTGGCCGGCGGGCTGATGCCCAATGTCGCGGGCTGGCTGGGCGAGCGGCCGACCCACCGGCTGACGGCCTGGCGCACCGACTGGTCCAGCCAGACCGGCGCCAGCCAGCTCGGCATCCTGCACGGCACCAACCACGATGTTCCCGCCTTCCGCTGGTACGAGAAGGACACCGGGCGGATCATGGTGAGCAACCGGCCCGCGAGCGCCGCCGAACTCCAGCGCCGGGCCATCGAGTACACCGGCGACGGCGGCCTTCTCACTCTCGACGGCGCCAGTCGCGGCAACCTCTTCAGCGGCGGCGCCGACCAGCTCGCCCTGGTGCTGTCGATCGCCGCCAGACGCGGCAGGGCCAACCGCTCCCGCGCCGGTTACTTCGCCTACTTCTCCGATCCGGCCAACGCGGTGCGTACGGTGGTCTCCTTCGTCGCCGACGTGGCCCGCGAGATCGGCCAGTCGACGCGGGCGCGGATGCGCGACGACCGGCCACGGGTCAGCCGCGGCGGGCTCTATCCGCTCATCCGGGCCTTCGCCACCGTCGTCGAGCGCGATGTGGTGGTCGCGGCGGTGATGGGAGACATGCTGGCCGGACGCACCGCCGTCTACGCCGACCTCGTCGCCTACGACGAGGTGGCCCATCACTCGGGACCGCACAGCCGGGACGCGGCGCGGGTCCTCGAACGTCTTGACCGTTCGGTCGGCCTGATCGCCAGGGCCGCCGAGCACGCGCCTCGTACCTATCGGATCGTGCTGCTCTCCGACCATGGCCAGAGCCCCGGTGAGACCTTCGAGGGCGTCTACGGACTGACGCTCAGAGACCTGGTCAGAGCGGGCTGCGGACTGCCCGTGTCCCGCAAGGCGGAGCGGACCAAGAGCGGCGCGGAGGCGCGCGACGCCGGGCGCCACGCCGTACGCGGAGCGCTGCACCGGCCGGAGCGTGAGGGCGGCGAGGACACGCCCGCGCGCGGCAGGGAACCGATCGTGCTCGCCTCCGGCAATCTCGCGCTGATCTCCTTCCCCGACGTACCGGGACGGATGAGCCGCGAGTGGATCGACCGGCGTCATCCCGCGCTGCTGCGGACCCTCGCCAACCATCCCGGGATCGGCTTCCTGCTCGTACGGAGCGAGCGGCACGGTTCTGTGGTGCTCGGCCCGGACGGCGCGGAGGTCCCGCTCGCCGAACTCCGCGACGACGGCCCGCTCGCCGGTCTCGGCCCGGGCGCCGCCGACGCCGTACGGCGCACCGACACCTTCCCGCATGTCGCCGACATCATGGTCAACTCGATGTACGACCCGGCGACGGGCCGGGTGCACGCCTTCGAGGAGCAGATCGGCTCGCACGGCGGGCTCGGCGGGGAACAGTCGCGGGCGTTCCTGCTCTCGCCACTGGTGCTCTCCGCGCCGGTCCCCGACGGCGGTGAACTCGTCGGCGCCGAGCAGGTGCACCGGGTCCTCGGGCGCTGGCTGCGCGAGGGCAGCGGACCGCAGGTGCCACTCGGACAGACCATCGCGGCACGTCAGAGACAGGCAGAGGACGATCCGGTGGCCGCCGGGGACGAGATGAGGTCGGCATGACCTCCGTCCCCCGTGCGAGTGATTTCCAGGGGTAAGAGGACGCAACGCCTCCGCATATGGGCAGAGAGGGCTTGTCCAGGAGGTAGTGACCATGCGCCACGCCGCACCCGCCGCGCCCAGCGCCGCAGCAGTTCGCGCTGCCGTCGCCGCGCGCCGGGCCGCGCTGGTGACGCTGCTGGTGCTGAGCGCCCTCCTGGGAATGTCGCTCGACTCGCGCCCGGCGCGAGGCGCGGAGCCTCCGCCGCCCGCCTCGGCCGTCCCCGATCCCGCGAGCGAGGGACAGCAGGACACGTCCGAGACCGAGCAGTCTCCTCCCGGCAGGACCGAGCGGGCCGGCAGGACGCAGCGCGTCGAGCCGCTGACGGGTCCAGGACCGTCCGCCGGCCGGGAACAGGACGCGCGTACCGGACGGGCCACTTCGGCGCGGGCACCGCGCGCGCCGGGTGACACGTGCTGTGTGGTGCTGCGCTGCTGACAGGTCAGGCACTGAAGTGCCCTTCGGCCCACAGCAGTTGATTCAGCTCCGTCTCACAGTGAGGACACAGCCATGCCCATTGACCCCTACGCGGCACTCAACGCCATCCTGCGCGCCGAGGCCGCGCGCGCCGAGCAGTCCGAGTCCCGTCGTCGCGCCGCCGGTGCGGGCGGCTCGGGCAGCTCGGGAGGTTCCGGAGGCTCCGGAGGCCCGGGCCGGGAAACCAAGCCCGTCGTGGCCGTTGAGCGTCTGACCCCGGACGCCGAACCGGCCGAGGTCGTCGCGCAGCCGTAACGCGCTGTGGAACACGGCCGGTCGCGCACGCCTTTCGGGGCGGCGCGACCGGTTCGTGTCCGGCGGCGGAAGACCGGTTCCGTCCCGGCGCGTGCCCGCTCAGCGCACCGGCGCGCCGGGCCCGAGCGGAATGCCCACCGCCCACCAGAGGAGAAACAGCGCCGTCCACGCGACCGTCATCGCGACGGCCAGCGGCAGCGTGTATGAGGCCAGCGTGCCGATACCGGCGTTCTTGCGGTAACGCTGCAGGAAGCCCAGGGCCATCACGAAGTACGGGCTCATCGGTGTGATGGCCGTCGATCCGGAGTCGGCGATACGGAACAGCGCCTGAGTCGTCTCGGCCGGGACGCTGACCAGCATCAGCGTCGGCACCAGGACGGGCGCGGCCAGTGCCCACATCGCCGAACCGCTGGTCACCATGACATTGACCAGGGTCAGCAGTACGAGGATCAGCAGGAACACCAGGACGATCGGCATCCCGCTCTGTTGCAGTGCCTCCGCCGCCCGGACGGCCAGCACATCGCCGATGTGTGTCCAGTCGAAGTACGCGAGGAACTGGGCGATGGCGAAGAACAGCACCAGCACCGGTGCCATCTGCCGGACGCCCTGTCCCATCAGCGCCGGTACGTCACCGGGAGAGGTGATCGAGCCGGAGCGGTATCCGTACACGATGCCGACCAGGCCGAAGACCACGGCGACGACCGCCGCGATGCCGTCGAGGAACGGCGACTCGACGATGCCGCCGCCCTCGCCACGCAGCGGCGACGACTGCGGCAGCATCACCGCGACCAGCACCACGAGCGTGGCCAGCAGAGTGAGTACGGCGGCGCGCAGCGCCGAGCGCTCCCGCGGGCTGAGAGTGAGTGTGCCGAGGTCTTCCAGTTCCGCGTCCGGATCGGAGTCGAGATCGGGCCGCCGGCTCAGGACGAACTTGGTCACCAGCGTGATGACGACCGCGAGCAGCAGCGACGAGGCGATGTTGAAGAACCAGTTGCTCAGTGGTGAGACATAGGCCGCGTCTCCTCCGACGATCCGCGCGGCGGCGGTGGTGATGCCGGCGAAGATGGCGTCGTTGGGCGTCGGGACCGGGCTGGCGTCGTAGCCGGAGGCGATGGCCGTGTAGGCGACGACTATGCCGAGGACGGGCGAGCGTCCCACGGCCCGGAAGGCCAGACCGCCGAGCGGTACGAGAATGATGTACGCGGCGGCCGAGGCGACATGCGCCACGGTGCCGGCGAAGGCGACGGCGAACACCACCCACGAGGCCGGCACCCGCGAGACGCTGACCCGCATCAGCGCCGCGAGGAAACCGGTGCGCTCCGCCACCGCGACACCCATGATCACCACAACGATCGTGGCCATCGGCGGGAAGGTGGCGAAGTTCTCGATCATCGTCGAGACCGCCATGGCCAGTCCGTCACCGCTGAGCAGATTCTGTACGGCGACCGTCTTGTGGTCGCTCGGCGAGACGACGGAGACATCGGCCGCGGCCAGCGCCGCGCTCACGACCGCGAGCACGGCGGACAGAATCCAGAACAGCCAGAACGGATGCGGCAGCGCGTTGCCGGCCCGCTCGATGACGGCCATCGCGCGGACGACGCGCGGCAGCCTGGTGCCGTCGGGCCCTGAGGAGGGCGCACCGGGTGGGTGCGGTGTACTGGGTGGGCCGGATGTCGGCGTGGTCATGGCAGCGGCTCCTAGGGGCTTTCGTTTGGATCTGGCTGGGTCGGGGAGCGGGCTCTGGTGCCGTGGATCGCGAGGCGGAGGAGGGAGCCCACGCGGAGCGCCGGCTCCCTCCTCCGCCGCCAACGCCGCGAGGCGCGGTGCCGGGGCACGCGAGCCCGGCAAGATCCGAACGAGAGGCCCTGGCTCAGGTCCTGGCGGGTCAGCGGTGGTGGGACGGAGGCGTCCGGAACTGGCGCAGGAACTGCCACAGCACCTCGTGCGCCTCGATGGTCTGCGTGGTGATGCCGCCGCCGCTGTAGATGTCGGCGCCGGGCCAGGTGTGTCCGCCGTCCGTCACCGCGACATGCCGGACCTCGGCCCCGCGGTCGCAGCCGCTCCACCGGGAGACGGTGATGTCGGGCTGGATCACCCGGTGCCGGACGCGGGGCTCGCAGCCGTCCAGCTCGGCCCAGCCGGCCACCCAGTCCTGGATGGCGGGCAGTCCGCGGTCGGCGTCGCCGGTGTACGGGATGGTCGCGTCGCCGGTGCCGTGGAACTCGATGACCGGGACGGGACGGGACGGCTCGCACTTCTCACCGGTGGGATACAGCGCGGCGGCCACGGGTGCGATGGCGGCGATCCGGTCGGCCATCCGGCAGGCGAGCAAGGTGCCGACGAAGCCCGCGCCGTTGGACTTTCCGGTGGCGTACACCCGCCGTTCGTCAACACACAGCGTGTCCTCGATCCGGTCGAGGAGGTCCGCGGTGAACCGGACGTCGTCGACGCCGGCCGCCGCGTAGGGAGCACCTTGCCAGGCCTGGCGGTCACCGTCGCCGGTGCCGATCACGCCATCGGGATAGACGACGACGGCCGGCAGCGTCGACAGCTTGGAGAACTCCTCGGTACCGGCTCCGGTGTTGCCGCGTCCGTGAAAGGCCAGGACCACCGGCCAGTCACGCTTTTTGGTGTAACCGGCCGGGAGATGGAGCTGGTAGGTCCGCTCACGGCCGCCGCTGGTGAGGGTGTGCTGCTCGCTGGTGCCGGGCCGCTGCGGGGCGGGCTGACGGCAGGCCGCGGCTTTCGCCGTACCGCCGGGCGCGGCGGTGGCGGGGACGGCTCCGGCCGCCGCGGCGCACAGGACGAGGCAGGCGGTGGCCGTCGCCGTCCGCCGGAGGAAGCGGATGGTCCGGCTCCGACGGTCGCTTCGCGGGATGTCATTCATGGCAGGCTCCTTCTGCCGGACGCCTGGGAGGAAGGGACACCGTGGCCGTCGCGAGCCGCGCGGCCATGGTGTTGTCGCCTCCAGGAGGCTTACGGCTCAGTGGTGTTGGTGCGTGGGTGCTCCGCGTCGCGGGCGGGAACCGGCGTACGGATGTGTGGTGCGCACGCTGTGCGGAGGTATGACCCGTGGCGCGCGGTCCCGACGCGCGTCACGGATGTGTGTGGTGCTCCGGGCGGTGCGGAGAGGCCCGGCGCCGGGGCACGTCCGGTCCTCGGCACCACGCCTGACGGACGGGGCGGGCGTGGTGCCGAGTGCGGGCTTTCGAGGCCGGCCCGAGGCCGGTGTCAGACCTCCAGCCACTCCTTGACGAAGGCGACGATCCGGACCACGACGGCGTCGACGACCGCCTGCCCGTCCTCGGCGGTGGCTCGGCGCGGGTCGCCGAGGACGCCATTGCGGCTGAGCCGGTCGTAGCGCACGGCGAGCGCCGGGTGGCTGCTCTGCCGTGCGAGCCGGGAGAGCGGGTCGAGTTGGGAGGTGTGCGTCGTACCGGCGGCGAGTCGGCCGGTACGCACCAGATGAGGTGCGAGATGGAGCATCTGTGCGGTCTCGGCCTCGCCGCTGTGGCCGTGCACCTCGCTGACGCCGAGGCCGGACACGACGTCGGAGGCGAGCGCGGTGACCGGTGTCCACGCGAACTGCAGCTCGGGGTGGGTGGTGAGCAGGTCCTGCGCCACCGTGGCCAGCGTGGCGTTGTTGCCGCCGTGACCGGTCACCACGAGCACCTTGCGCCAGCCGTGCCGGTAGAGACTCTCCACATACTCACGGACCACCGCGGCCAGTGTGGTGGTGGTCAGAGTGACCGTGCCGGCGAAGGCGAGATGGTGCGGCGAGACACCGACCGGCAACTGAGGGCCGATCACCGCGCCGCCGGCCAGTTCGGCGGCCACGCGTTCGGCCACGCCCTCGGCCCGGATCGTGTCCGTGGCGAGCGGCATCCCGGGACCGTGCTGTTCGAACGCGCCGGCCGGGATGATCACCACGGGACTCGCCGTGACCGCCGCGGCGGCCTCCTCGGTGGTCATCTCGGCCAGCCGCAGCGGCGGTTGATCGCTCACCGGCGGCCCGGCGAGCCGCAGCGGCGGCCGGGCGCTCATCGGCCGGCCCCGGGAAAGTCGGCGGCGAGGACCGCTTCACGGATGGATCCCAGGTGTTCCCGGGTCAGCCGCTCGGCCGCGTCCGCGTCGCCGTCCCGTACCGCCTCGAAGATCTCCACATGTTCGGCGTGGTCCCGGGCGCGGTCGTTGTAGCGATGCCGGATCTCGACCTGTTCCCGCGCCCTGACCTGGAGCAGTGCCTCGACCGCCTCGCGCAGCAGCGCGTTTCCGCTGGCCGCCGCGAGCGCCACATGGAAGTGCACCGACTGCCGGAGCGATTCCTCCGGCGGATGCAGCGCGTTGGCGGCCGCCGCCTCCAGTTGTCCTACCGCCTCCGGAGCGCGCGTGCGCGCCGCGACGGCGGCCACGGCGGGCTCCAGGACCAGCCGTGCCTCGACGAGTTCGAGCACCGACTCACGGCTGCCGTGCGGGAGATGCGGATTGGCGAGCAGTCGCCTTTCACTGCCGGCGCCCACATAGGTCCCCGAGCCGTGCCGGAACTCCACCACGCCGGTGGCCTCAAGTCTGCGCAGGGCCTCGCGGACCGTGGGCGTGGTGACGTCGAACCGTTTGGCGAGATCCCGGGAGGACGCCAAAGCGTCTCCAGGGACCAGCCGTTCGGCACGGATGATCTCGACAATGCTGTCCGCGAGATGCTCGGACAGCGACAGTTCACTGCGACTCATAAAGTGAATAGATCACTTGATCTCTTCGGGTGTCAATGGTCGTGACACGGTGGGTTCCACCCGGGCCGGAGCCGTGCTCTCGCGCTCGATGAGCCGTGGCAGCGGGACCTGTACGGTGCGGGCCGCGCCGCCGTCCAGCAGTGCGGCCAGCTCTCGCGCGGCGAGCCGGCCGAAGGCGATCGTGTCCCGGGACAGCGCCGTCAGCCAGGGATGCATCAGCCGGCACAGCGCCGAGTCCTCCCACGAGACGACCGAGACGTCCCGTGGCACGGCGAGGCCGAGCCCGGCCGTGACCGCCGAACCGGCCGCCGCCATCACATCGTTGTCGTAGATCAGCGCCGTCGGCGGGAGGTCCTCCTCCAGCACCCGGCGGGTGACCGCCGCGCCCTGCGTGTCGGAGTAGTCCGTGGTCAGCGAGCGGACCTCGGCGAGACCGCGCCGGTCGGCCTCGATCCGCAGCGAACGGATGCGCCGCTCGGTGTGGGCGAGCGACGGCAGGCCCGCGATATGCACGATCCGCCGGTGTCCCAGCTCGTGCAGCCGGCCGACGATCGAGGCCATGGCTCCCGCGTCGTCCGCGCGCACCTGCGACAGACCGGGGTGCGGCCCCGTGTCGCCGGGCAGCGCGCCGATGACCACACCGGGCAGCCCCAGCTCGTCCAGCAGGCCGGGCCGGGGATCGTCGGTCCTGGGATCCACCACCAGGACGCCGTCGACCCGGTGCTCCGCCCACCAGCGCCGGTAGACCGCGCATTCGGCGGTCACGTCCTCCACCACCTGGAAGAGCAGGCCCAGTTGACGCTCCGCCAGGATCTCCTGGATACCGGAGATGAGCTGGAGGAAGAACGAGTCCACGCCGAGGGTCGCGGCCGGCCGGGCGAGCACCAGACCCACTGTGGCCGAACCCTCGCCCGACAGGGCGCGCGCCGCGGTGCTGGGCCGCCAGCCGAGCTGCTCGGCGACCCGGCGGACGCGGTCACGGGTCACCTCGGAGACGCCGGGGCGGTCGTTGAGCGCGAACGAGACGGCGCTCTCCGACACTCCGGCGCGCTGAGCGATGTCCTTCATCGTGGGGCGGCGGGCGGGAGTGCGTCTGGCCGCTGAAGTGTCCCTGGCCGACGGCCGGTTCGCTGCCACCGTGTGCGCCCCATTTCTATCGTTCTCGCGTTCCCGCGCTGCTCGACCTGCGCATCGTATGCCCTCCCGCCGTATCTAGCGAGCGGATGCACCACCACACTAATGCGCTTGAGCTGAAGGCCGCTAAAGCGCATTAGCAACCTGCTGTGATCTGTCCGTAACAACGCTCTGGCCTGCCGGTATGTCAGCGCCGCTCGCCTTTCTCAGATGAATCTGTTGACTTTCATCCAGACGCATTGCAAGGTCTGCTGAGCGTAAGCAGCCGGTGGCCAGTGACCTCGGCTCGCCGTCGCACGCCTGGTCCGAGCAAAGGAGCCGTTCACCGTGCGTATCTCCCGCAGAGCAGTCGCCGCTGCCGCCGTTCTCGCCACCGTCCTGCCGCTCAGCGCCTGTGGCGGTGGAGCCGACAGCGGCTCGTCCGCCGCCTCCGGCAAGGTCGAAGGAAAGATCACTTTCCAGACCTGGAACCTGCAGGCCAACTTCAAGGACTACTTCAACGGGGTCATCGCGGACTTCGAGAAGAAGTACCCGGGCACGGACGTGAAGTGGGTCGACCGGCCCGCCGAGGGCTACGCCGACAAGATCAGCGCCGACGCCGCCGGCGGCACGCTGCCGGACGTCGTCAATGTCTCTCCGGACCTGCTGGCTCCGCTGGCGAAGGCCGGGCTCGCGCTCGACCTCGACAAGTCCGCGTCCCAGTACCGCGACGAGTACCTTCCCGGCGCCTGGCAGAGCGATCAGGTGCCGGGCCTGGAGGGCACGTACGCCTTCCCCTGGTACCTCAACACCGGGCCGATGTTCTACAACAAGCGCCTCTTCAAGGAGGCCGGGCTCGACCCGGAGAAGCCGCCGACGACCTATGACGACGTCTTCGCCGCCGGTCTGAAGCTGGCCGAGCGGTCCAAGGGCAAGATCGCGACCCTCGCCAATGTGCCGACCATCGAGGACTTCGGCCGCTACGGCGCCGAGCTGACCAACAAGGACGGCACCGGCTTCGCCTTCAATGACGCCAAGGGCGTACAACTCCTCACCAAGTACAAGGAGTTGTACGACGCCAAGGCGCTCGACCCGCAGGCGCTGACCGCCACGCCGGAGTCCTCGGGCCACAAGTTCCTCACCGAGTCCGTCGCCATGAACCCCGGCAGCGCGCTGGACCTCGCCAACTTCAAGAAGCAGGCCCCGAACCTCTACAAGAACATCGGGATCACCGACCAGGTCACCAACACGGGCAAGGTCAACATGTATGTCATGGGCGTGATGGTGAACGCTCAGACGAAGCAGAAGCCGGCCGCCGTGGCGTTCGCCCACTTCGTCACCGACGCGACCCGCCAGATGGCGTTCGCCAAGCAGGTCGCCATCTTCCCGAGCACCGCGGGCTCCCTGGACGACCCGTACTTCACCAAGGAGGACGGCACGGACGAGACCCGGGTGCGGATCGCCGCCGCCAAGTCGCTGAAGAACGCGGTCAACTACACGCCGGTCCAGTTCAGCGACCAGATGAAGACCGAGCTGGGCAACGAGGTGGCCAAGGCGCTGCAAGGAAAGCAGAGCCCCAAGGAAGCGCTCGACAACGCTGTCAAGGCGTGTGACCGGCTGCTTCAGCAGAGCTGAGCCGAGTCCACGATGAAGACCACCACCGCACGCCGGGCGACCTCTTCGGAGCTCGCTCCGGCCGGTCCCGCGCCCCGGAGCCCCGGCTCCGGCGGCCGTGGGCCCGGCCGCGGCATGAGACGGCATCTGCCGTTCAGCCCCTGGCTGTTCGCGGCGCCCGGCCTGCTGATCGTCGCCGTATTCAGCCTGTATCCCTTCTTCAGCACCCTGGTCAACGCCTTCACCGACCGGCGGACCCTGGTCCCCGGACACTTCGTCGGCTTCGCCAACTTCCAGGAACTCATCCACGACGACATGTTCTGGATCGGGCTGCGCAACAGCGCGCTGTACGTCCTCGGCGTCGTCCCGGCCCTGGTCCTGCTGCCGCTGCTGCTGGCCATGCTCGTCCAGCGGCACATCCCCGGCATCGCCTTCTTCCGCTCCGCCTTCTACACCCCGGTCGTCGCGTCGATCGTCGTGGTCGGACTGATCTGGGTGTGGATGCTGGACGACCGCGGGCTGATCAACTCGCTGCTGGAGGCCGTCGGCGCCGGCAAGGTGGGTTTCCTCAGCGACCAGTGGCTGCTGCTGTTCAGCGCGATGGCCGTCACGGTCTGGAAGGGCCTCGGCTACTACATGATCATTTACTTGGCGGCCCTGGCCAATGTGCCGCGCGAACTGCACGAGGCCGCCGCCGTCGACGGCGCCGGAGCCGTACGCCGGTTCTTCACCGTCACCGTTCCGGCGGTCCGCTCCACCATGGTCCTGGTCGGAGCGCTCTCCTCGGTCGCCGCCTTCAAGGTCTTCTCCGAGGTCTATCTGATGGCCGGACCCAACGGCGGCCCCGCCGGTGAGGACACCACCCTGGTGATGCTCGTCCAGCGCGTCGGCACCGGACTCAGCGGCCGCGTCGGATACGCCTCCGCCATCTCCGTCGTGGTCTTCGTCGTCACCGTCGCGCTGATGCTGCTGGTGCTCCGCGCCGACCGCAAGGAGGACGCGTGAGCTTCCTGAAGATCACCGACGCCGACGGCCGGCGCATCGCGCCCTGGTCGCTCGTCCTGCGCTATGTCCTGCTGCTCGCCGTACTGGCCCTGACCGTCGGGCCGTTCCTCTGGCAGCTTTCCACCTCGCTCAAGGGCCCGCACGAGGACATCTTCAGCTCACCGCCGAAGTTCTTCCCGAGCGACCCGACGCTGGACAACTACGGCCGGGTCGCCGACACCATCCCGGTCTGGGACTACGCGCTGAACTCCCTCAAGGTCGCCGCCGCCAACGTGGTCACCAACTGCGTCGGCGCGGCCCTGGCCGGCTACGCGCTGGCGCGGCTGCGCTACCGCGGCCGCCGGGCCGCGACCCTGGCGTTCATCCTCGCGATGCTCGTCCCCGTCGAAGGCATCATCATCGCCCAGTTCACCACCATGCGTGATCTCGGTCTGAACAACACGCTGATCGGCGTCCTGCTGCCCGGATCCGTCAACGCGATGAACGTCCTGCTGATGCGCAACGCCTTTCTGAACCTGCCGCAGGAGGTGGAGGAGGCGGCCTTCGTCGACGGCGCCAATGTCTGGCAGAGGTTCCTCAGAATCGCGCTGCCGGCGGTCAAGGGCACTCTGGCGGTGGTCGCGATCTTCGCGTTCATGGCCGCGTGGGACGACTTCCTCTGGCCGCTGATCGTCCTCAGCGACCCCGAGAACTTCACTCTGACCATCGGTCTGAACTATCTGCACGGCACCTTCGCCAACGACGAACGGCTGGTCGCCGCCGGCACGATCATCGCGGTGCTGCCGCTCATCGTGCTCTTCGCCTCTCTTCAGCGCTTCTTCTTCCGTGGCGTCGGCGAAGGGGCCGTGAAGGGCTGACCCGCCCGCTCCGGCCCACGCTCCGACCGCAGCCGCCCGCACCACAGAACCAGGACACGGTTTCCCGAATGAGCTCTTCCGCGCCGCGCTTCGGCGTCAACTACACGCCCAGCCAGGGCTGGTTCCACCACTGGCTGGACTTCGATCTCGATGCCGTACGCGCCGACCTGGACTCGATCGCGGGACTCGGCCTCGACCACATCCGGGTCTTCCCGCTCTGGCCGCTCTTCCAGCCCAACCGCACGCTGATCAGGCCCCGGGCCGTCGAACAGCTCGTCCAGCTCGCCGACGCCGCCGGCGAACGCGGACTCGACGTCAATGTCGACGGACTCCAGGGCCATCTGTCGAGCTTCGACTTCCTGCCCGCCTGGACCCAGACCTGGCACCGGCGGAACATCTTCACCGACCCCGACGTGGTCTCCGGACAGGCCGAGTATCTGCGCACACTCGCCGCCGCGCTCGCCGACCGGCCCAACTTCATCGGCATGACCATCGGCAACGAGATCAACCAGTTCTCCGGGCCGCCGCATCCCGACCCGGATCCCGTCACACCGGGCCAGGCCGGCGATTGGCTCCGGCGACTGCTGGACGCCTGCGAGGAAGGCGCACCCGGCAAGCTCCATCTGCACGCCGAGTACGACGCCGCCTGGTACCAGGACGGGCACGCCTTCACTCCCGCGCACGCCGCCAGGATCGGCGCCGTCACCGCCGTGCACTCCTGGGTGTTCAACGGCACCGCCCAGCGCCACGGCCGTACCGGCACCGCCACGGAACAGCACGCCGCGTACATGATCGAGCTGTCCAAGGCCTGGGCGCTCGAACCGCACCGGCCGGTCTGGCTCCAGGAGGTCGGCGCCCCGGCGCCGCTGATCCCGCCGGAGCACGCCGCCGAGTTCACCGAGGCGACCGTGGCCAACGCGCTGGACTGCCAGGATGTCTGGGGCGTCACCTGGTGGTGCTCGCACGACGTGTCGCGCTCGCTCGCCGACTTCCCGGAACTGGAGTACGGCCTCGGCCTGTTGACCAATGACCGCCAGGTCAAACCGGCCGGCGAGTCCATCGCCCGGCTTGTCCGTGAAGCGCGGAGCGGTGAACACCGGCCCGCGCCCCGCACCACCGCCCTCGCCGTCGACACCGGCGGCGACGAGACCTCGCCCGCCCGCGCCACCTGTGCTCCCGGCGGAGAGTTCTTCGAGGCGTTCGCCCGGCTCACGGAGGAAGGTCACAGGCCCGCGGTGGTTCTGGCGAGCCTCGCCGCGGACAAGATGCATCTGGCGGCCCGAGGGATCACCGAGGTCCTCCATCCGCACGACGTCCGATGACCGGCCCGCGCCGTCAACGGACCCGCACCGCCGTCCAGTTCAGCTCAGCACCGGAATCGCCCCCAACGATACGGAGAGCCCCATGAACCACGCAGAGCCCCAGCCGTCCGCGCTGCCCGCCCGGCGTACGGTCGTGCTCGCCGGCGCCGCCACGGCGGCCGCCGTCCTCGGCACCTCCCTCGCCGGGAACGCGGCGGCGGCCACCGCGCCCGCCGCGGCAGCCGAAGCGGCGGCGGCCGGACAGCCGTACGCCTCGTACTGGTATCCGGACTCCCTTCCCGCCGGCGCTCCCGGCGCGGGCATCACCTGGCGCGGACTGAAGACCTGGCGCGCCGAGGACGACCCGGACCTCGCCTTCAACCAGGCGTCCATACCGCTCGCTCCGCGCTTCACACCGGTGGCCGTGAACACCACGGCCCGCGCCGGACAGGCCCGTGTCGCCTCGCTCGTCTCCTTCGGCCCCACCGCGCAGAACCCGTCCCAGGGCTCCGCCACCGCCGACTACTACGCCCTCGCACACTGGCAGTACATCGACGAACTGGTCTTCTGGGGCGGCTCCTCCGGCGAAGGACTGATCCTCGCGCCCAACGCGCCGATCGTGGACGCCGCCCACCGCAACGGCGTACCGGTGCTCGGCAATGTCTTCCTGCCGCCCGCCGCGTACGGCGGCCAGCTCCAGTGGACCCGTGACCTGGTCCAGCGCGACGCCGCCGGCGGCTATCCGCTCGCCGACAAGCTGGTCGAGGTGGCCGTGGCCCACGGCTTCGACGGCTGGTTCATCAACGCCGAGACCGACGGCGGAGACGCGGCGCTCGCCGCCGACATGCTCGGCTTCCTGCGCCGGCTGCGCTCGCTGAGCCAGGCCCACGGGCTCAAGGTGACCTGGTACGACGCGATGACGACCGACGGCAGGATCTCCTGGCAGGGCGCCCTCAACTCGCGCAACCAGACCTTCTTCCAGGACACCGGCGGCACGGTCAGCGACTCCATGTTCCTGGACTTCCGCTGGAGCGCGGCGAGCCTCGCCTCCTCCGGCACGCTGGCGGGCACGCTCGGCCGGGACCGCTACGAGCTGTGGGCGGGCGTGGACGTCGAGGCGAGCGGCTGGAACAAGTCCGTCAACTGGAACGCCATCGTCCCCACCGGCGGTCCGCATGTCGTCTCCTTCGGCTTCTACCGGCCCGAGTGGACCCGCAACCAGCTCCCGGCCGGCCGCACTCCCGGACAGTTCCACGCGGCCGACGACCGCTTCTGGACAGGCCAGTCCCTCGACCCGTCCAAGCCGGACACGGCGGGCACCTGGCGCGCGCCGGCCGTCTCCGTCGCCGACCGGTCGGCCGTGGCCTCCCTGCCTTTCGGCACGACCTTCAACACCGGCCACGGACTGCGCTGGTACGACAACGGCGCCGTCACCTCCGACACCGGCTGGAACCACCTCGGCGTCCAGGACCGGCTGCCGAACCGCCGCTGGGTCGTGCGCACCACCGGTGTGAGACCGGCCGTCACCTTCGACTTCGCCGACGCCTGGCGCGGCGGCAGCAGTCTGCTGGTGGACGGCGCGCTCAGCGCTCCCACGACCGTCGATCTGTACAGCACCCGGCTGCCGCTGACCGCCGACACCGTCGTCGACCTCACCTACCGCGCCGACGCGGGACCGGTCACCGTCGACCTCGCGGTGGCCACCGCCGAGCCCGCGACGCCGGGCGCGGCGCTCCCGTACAGCTATCTGCCGGCCGGTACCCTCCGGCCCGGTACCGGCTGGGCCACCGCCACACTGCGGCTCTCGGCCCTGCTCGGCGGACGGCCCACGGGCACGGTCCACGCTCTGGGCATCCGGCTCACGGCGGCCTCGGGCGCCACCTCCGTACGGTTCCGGCTCGGCGCGCTGTCGGTCCACAACGCCACCGCCGCGCCCGCCGCGCCAAGCGCGCTGCGGATCACCGGCACGGCGCCCGACGGCACCGGCACCGCGTTCCGCTTCGCCTGGGACCGGGCCTCCGGCCAGGTCCGCCACTACGAGCTGCACCGCGTCCTGCCCGACGGGTCGCGCCGCTTCCTCGGCGCGACCTGCGGCGCGGCCTTTTATGTTTCGTCCCTGCGGCCGGAGCAGGGCGAGGACACCGCCCGTTTCGAAGTGCGTAGTGTCGGAGAGGTCTACTCCGTCTCCGGCGCCACCGGCACCGGCCGTCCCTGGTAACCCGCACCCTTAAGCAGCTCAGGAGCCTCCCCTCATGCACGACGACCGCAGCCTGGTCGAAGCCCGCCTCAAGCGCGTCCTCGACGAGCGCATCCGGCCAGCCGTCTATCCCGAATCGATACCGCTGGACGTGGCGGTCTGGAACGCGCCCGGCGAGCCCGTGCCGGTGGCGGAGGGCCTCGCCGGTCCCGCCGAGCCGGTCGCGGTCGGTGACCGGTGGGGTGCCCCCTGGGGCACGAGCTGGTTCCGCGTCTCGGGAACCGTCCCCGAGAAGTGGGCGGGCCGGACCGTCGAGGCGATCCTCGACCTCGGCTTCGACGAGAACATGCCGGGATTCCAGTGCGAGGGTCTGGTCTACCGGCCGGACGGCTCGCCGGTGAAGGGTCTCAACCCGCGCAACCAGTGGGTGCGCGTCGCGGCGCCGGCCGCCGGCGGCGAAGAGGTGCTGCTGCATGTCGAGGCGGCTTCCAACCCGGTCATCCTCGACTACCACCCCTTCCTGCCGACCCGGCTCGGTGACAAGGAGACCGCGGGCAGTGAGCCGCAGTACAGGCTGGCCCGGATGGATCTCGCGGTCTTCGACGAGACCGTGTGGCAGCTCGTGCTGGATCTGGAGGTGCTCGGCGAGCTGATGGCGGAGCTGCCCGTCGACGGTGCGCGCCGCTGGGAGATCCTGCGCGCGATCAGCCGCGCGCTGGACGCGGTGGACCTCCAGGATGTGAACGGCTCCGCGGCGGCGGCGCGGGCACAGCTCGCCGAGGTGCTGGCGACGCCCGCTCCGTCGACCGCTCACCGGATCAGCGCGGTCGGTCACGCCCATATCGACTCCGCCTGGCTGTGGCCGCTGCGCGAGACGGTCCGCAAGGTCGCCCGTACGACGGCCAATATGACCGCGCTGCTGGAGGACGAGCCCGAATTCGTCTTCGCGATGTCGCAGGCGCAGCAGTTCGCCTGGATCAAGGAGCACCGGCCCGAGGTCTACGCCAAGGTGAAGAAGGCCGTGGCGGAGGGACGGTTCGTACCGGCCGGCGGTATGTGGGTCGAGTCCGACACCAATATGCCGGGCTCCGAGGCGATGGCCCGGCAGTTCGTCCACGGCAAGCGCTTCTTCCTCGACGAGTTCGGCATCGAGAACGACGAGGCGTGGCTGCCGGACACCTTCGGCTTCGCCGCGGGGCTGCCACAGATCATCAAGGCCGCCGGATCCAAGTGGCTGCTCACCCAGAAGATCTCGTGGAGCAAGATCAATAAGTTCCCGCACCACACCTTCCGCTGGGAGGGCATCGACGGCACCCGGATCTTCACCCACTTCCCGCCCGTCGACTCCTACAACTGCTCCATGACCGGCGAGCAGATCGCTCACGCGGCGCGGAACTTCAAGGAGAAGGGGGTCGCCAGGCACTCACTCGCGCCGACCGGCTGGGGCGACGGCGGTGGCGGCACCACCCGGGAGATGATCGCCAAGGCGGCCCGGATGCGCAGCCTGGAAGGGTCCGCCACGGTCGCGTGGGAGACCCCTGGTGACTTCTTCGCCAAGGCCGAGGCGGAGTATCCGAATCCGCCGGTCTGGGTCGGCGAGCTCTATCTGGAGCTGCACCGCGCCACCCTCACCAGCCAGGCGAAGACCAAGCAGGGCAACCGGCGCAGTGAACATCTGCTGCGGGAGGCCGAGTTGTGGGCCGCCACCGCGGCCGTTCGGACCGGCTCGGCGTATCCGTACGAGCAGCTCGACCGGATCTGGAAGACGGTGCTGCTGCACCAGTTCCACGACATCCTGCCCGGCTCGTCGATCGCCTGGGTGCACCGCGAGGCCGAGAAGACCTACGCGGCCCTCGCCGAGGAGCTGAACGGCGTCATCGACGCGGCCCAGCGCGCCCTCGCCGGTGACGCGACCGGCGGTACGGCGCTGCTCTTCAACTCCGCGCCGCACACGCGCGGCGGCGTCGCGGCGGGCGCGGCGGGGCCGGAGGCCGGCGCCGGTACCGCCCGGCTCCAGCCGCGCGACGGCGGCGGCTATGTGCTCAGCAACGATCTGCTGAAGGTCGAGATCGACGCGCGCGGTCTGGTGGTCTCGGCGTACGACCTCGGCGCCGAGCGGGAGACCGTCGCGCCGGGCGAGGCGGCCAACCTGCTCCAGATCCATCCCGACTTCCCGAACCAGTGGGACGCGTGGGACGTGGACGAGTTCTACCGGAACACCGTCACGGATCTGACGGACCTCGACGAACTCGTCCCGGTCGAGGACGGACACACCGCCGGCGTACGTGTCGTCCGCAGCTTCGGCTCGTCGAAGGTCATCCAGTCGCTGACCCTCACGCCGGGAGTCAAGCGGCTCGACATCGACACCGAGGTCGACTGGCACGAGACCGAGAAGTTCCTCAAGGCCGCGTTCCCGCTGGACGTGCACGCCGAGCGGTACGCCTCCGAGACGCAGTTCGGCCATGTGTACCGGGCCACGCACACCAACACGAGCTGGGAGGCGGCCAAGTTCGAGGCGTGCAACCACCGCTTCGTCCATCTGGAGGAGCCGGGCTGGGGCGTCGCGCTCGTCAATGACTCGACCTACGGCCACGATGTGACCCGTACGGTCCGCGAGTCGGACGCCGGTACGACCACGACCGTCCGGGTCTCGCTGCTGCGCGCTCCGCGCTTTCCCGACCCGGAGACCGACCAGGGCGTGCACCGCTTCCGGCACGCGCTGGCGCCGGGCGCGACGATCGGTGACGCGGTGCGGGAGGGCTATCGCGTCAATCTGCCGGAGCGCCGGCTCACCGGGTCCGGTGCGGTCGCTCCCTTGGTGACCGTCGACAACGACGCCGTCGTGGTCAGCGCGCTGAAGCTGGCCGACGACGAGAGCGGCGACCTCGTCGTACGCCTCTACGAGTCGGCCGGCGGACGCGCCCGCGTCCGGATCGGGACGGACTTCGACGCCACCGCGGTCGCCGCGACCGATCTCCTGGAGCGTCCACTGACGGACACCGAACAGCCGGAACTGGCCGACGGAGCCGTGCGTCTGTCGCTGCGTCCGTTCGAGCTGGTCACGCTGCGCCTGACCCGCCGCTGATCCGCCGCGGTCTCCGGCAGGCGGCACCGGGCGGGCGCCTCTCAGAGCGCCCGCCCGGTGCCGGCCCGCGTGCGCGAGCGTGCGTGCCGCCGACCGGGTGTCGTTCAGCGGGCCGGATCGGCGGCGCTCCGGTCCGCCGGGGCCGAGCCCAGCGCCTGGACGGCGACCAGGCGCAGAAACTCCTGCTCGTTCCCGGCCAGGGCGGCCGCCATCAGGGCCTCGTCCGCCTCGGCGAGCGGGGCCGCCAACAGCGGTGCGGCCGGCGACGGCCGACGCGGGTCGTCCAGCACGGCCCGCGCGGCGGCCAGGAGTCGCAGGTACGCCCGCGCGGCGGCGCGCTCACTGGGCATGGTGGTGGTCATATCGGCTTCCTCCCCGTGAATCAGTCGGACTCCAAGTCTGATTCACGGGTCTGACAATCCGCCGTACCGCACCGCCCGGGCGCCTGTCTCCCGCACCGTGTGCGGCGGCTCAGTCCTCGACGAGCATTCCCGCGCGGAGCCGTGTGATGATCCGGTTCAGCAGCCTGGACACATGCATCTGCGAGACGCCCAGCTCCGCGCCGATCTGGGACTGAGTCATCTCCCGGCCGAAGCGCATCTCCACGATGCCGCGCTCGCGCTCGTCGAGCTGCTCCAGCAGCGGGGCCAGCGCGTGCAGATTCTCGATCTTCTCCATGCCGGGGTCCGTGTCGCCCAGCACATCGGCGAAGGTGCGTCCGGAGGTGTTGGGCTCTCCGTCCTCACCGGCGGGCATGTCCAGTGAACCGGCCGTGTAGCCGTTGGTCGCGACCAGGCCCTCGATGACCTCTTCCTCGCTGATTCCGAGCAGCTCGGCGAGTTCCTTGACGGTCGGGTCCCGGTCCAGGCTCGTGGCGAGATGCTCCTTCGCCTTGGCCAGCTCGACCCGGAGCTCCTGGAGCCGGCGCGGGACATGGACGGCCCAGCTCGTGTCGCGGAAGAAGCGCTTGATCTCGCCGACGATGTAAGGGACGGCGAAGGAGGTGAACTCGACCTCGCGGGACAGATCGAACCGGTCGATCGCCTTGATCAGCCCGATCATCCCGACCTGGAGGATGTCCTCCATCTCGCCGCTGCCGCGATTACGGAAGCGGCCGGCCGCGAACTTCACCAGCGACTGATTCATCTCGATCAGCGTGTTGCGCGCGTACTGGTATTCACGCGTGCCCTCTTCGAGGACCTGGAGCTGATCGAAGAACAGCTTCGACAGCGCCCGCGCGTCCTTCGGGGCGACCTTGCCCGGGTCGTCGATCCGGGGCAGTTCGGCGGGAGCGTCCGTCCCGGGTGCCCGGACGACACCCTCCGTCCGCTCCACCTCGGCAGCTCGCACAGTTCTGGTCGTCATCACTCACCCTCCAACGCGGCGGACGTTCAGGTTGCGCTTCTGCCCCCGGCCGGCCCACTCATGCCACGGTCCGGAAAGAAGGCTTCCGGGAGTTTCACCACCGCCGGGCCGGCGCACTCGGGGAACGCGCTTTCTATCAGGCGTTGACGCAGACGATCGACTGGACTTACATGGCACCGTCGGCCACCACGGAGGTACAGGGCAGTGCAAGAAAGGGCTTTCTCAGAGCGGTGGCCGGTACCGACCGGCCGCACCGCCGGACGCGGGCGACACGATCCGCGGTGAGTACGAGACGTACGGGAGAGCCTGCACCGATGACGCCCACCTCCGCCACCACCGACCCTGTCCCGCCAGGAAACCCTGCCGCCGGCCGCGCCCACTGGGAGCGGACCGCCGACCAACTGCTGTCGGCCCTGCGCCCGTACGCCTCTCCCGGTCACGCTCTCGTCCGGCTGCCGGGACCGGCCAGCCACAACGGCGCCTGGAGCGACGGCCTGGAAGGCTTCGCACGCTCCTTCCTGCTGGCCGCGTTCCGGCTGCGCGGCGCCGACGGCGCGGACCCGGGCGGACTCGCCGAGTGGTACGCGGCGGGACTGGCCGCCGGCGTCGACCCGGCGAGCCCGGAACGCTGGCCCTCCTTCAAGGAGAGCAACCAGGCCAAGGTGGAAGCGGCTTCCGTCGCGCTCGCCCTGCACGAGACCCGGCCCTGGATCTGGGACCGGCTGTCCCGGCGCGTACAGCGTCAGGCACTGGACTGGCTGGGCGCCATGGTCGGCACCGACATGCCGCAGAACAACTGGATCTGGTTCCAGGCCGTCACCGAGGCATTCGCGCGCGGCGCCGGCGGCGACTGGCGCCAGGAGGACCTGGACCGCACCATCGCGCTCACCGACGAGTGGTACGCGGGCGACGGCTGGTACTCCGACGGGCTCACCGGCGGCCGGCACCGGAACTTCGACCACTACAACGGCTGGGCCATGCACCTCTATCCGCTCTGGTACTGCCGGATGCTGGGCGACGCGGCGCCGCCGGGCCTGCTCGACCGCTACCGCGCCCGGCTGCGCCGCTTCCTGGCGGACCAGCGGCTGCTCGTCGGCGCCAACGGCTCTCCGCTGATCCAGGGCCGCTCGCTCACCTACCGGTTCGCCGCGCTCGCACCGGTATGGACCGGCGCGCTGTTCGACGCCACTCCGCTCGCTCCCGGCGAGACCCGGGCGCTCGCCTCCAGGATGCTCGGCCACTTCACTTCCCATGGCGCGGTCGACGGCGACGGGCTGCTCACACTCGGCTGGCACCGGCCCTTCCGGCCGCTCCTCCAGGGCTACTCGGGCCCGGCCTCGCCGTACTGGGCGAGCAAGGGCTTCATCGGACTGCTCCTTCCGCCGGACCACGCCGTGTGGACCGAGCGGGAGAGCCCGCTCGCCGTCGAGCGGAGCGACTTCAGCCGTACGCTGCGGGCTCCCGGCTGGCTGGTCTCCGGGACGGCGTCGGACGGAGTCGTGCGGGTCGTCAACCACGGCGCCGACCACACCGATCCCGCGCGCCCGCACTCGGACGACCCCGCCTACGCCCGGCTGGCGTACTCCACCCACACCGCGCCGGAGACGCCGGCGGATCCGGCCGGCGGGCCGGTCGACTCCACCGTCACGCTGGTGGACACCGAAGGACGCGCCGCCCACCGCCGTCCGCTGGAACGGATCGCGGTCGACGGCGCGACCGGCGTCTCCCGCAGCCGCGCCCACTGGCCCGCCGACGAACGCTGGGACCCGTTCGGCGGCCCCGACACGGAGTACCGCCTCGGACCCTGGATCACCGTCGCCTCCGTACTGCGCGGCCCGGTCGAGATCCGGCTCGTCCGGGTCGACCCCGTCCGGAGCGACGACCGTCCCGGGCCGTGGCGGCTGCGGCTCGGCGGCTGGTCGCTTCCGGTCGGCGCCCGTGACAGCGGCGGGCACACCTCCTGGGACGAGCGCGCGAGCGCCGGCGTCACCGGCGCCGGCGGACTGTGGTCCACCGTTGTCGCGCTGCGCGGCTTCTCCACCGCGGAGACCCACCGCGCCACCGACAGCAACGCCCTGGGCGCCGTGTCCGCGACACCCGTGCTGTGGACGGAAGGACCCGTGCCGTACGGTGCGCCGCTCGCCGCGGCCGTCCATCTCGGCGGCGACCGCCTCAGGCCGGACCAACTCCCGCGCCTGACCGTCCGCTTCGAAGGATCCGACGAGGAGCCGGCGCCCGGCGCCGCTGTGGAGGCCGAGGTGGCCTGGCCGGACGGCAGCACGGACACCGTACGACTTCCCGCGCCGCCTCCGGCCGGAGACCGGTGGCAGGACTCGTACCGCGCGTGACGACCGCCGGATCGTCGACGACCGGACCGGCACGTCGCGGCCCTTCCAGACGCCTGACCGCTGTCCGGACGGACCTCAGGGCATGAGCGAGGTCAGATACTTGACCGTCGCCGGATCCGCCGGGAGGAATGTCTCGACGGCCAGTTCGGCGACGGTCACATCCATCGGCGTGTTGAAGGTGGAGATGGACGAGACGAAGGACAGCACATGGCCGTCGTGCTCGATCCGCATCGGAAGCGCGAACCTCGGCGCGGCGGCGTCACCGTCCACGGATGTCTCCGCCGTCCGCTCCGGCCGGGCCCGCTCCGCCGGCGGATAGGCCGCGACCTCGTCGTACAGCTCGCGCAGCGCCGGTGAGCGGGAGAGCGCGAGCTGACGCTCCATCTGGTCCAGCAGATGGCCGCGCCACTCCCGCAGATTGTGGATGCGCGGGGCCAGGCCCTCCGGATGGAGCGTGATCCGCATGGCGTTCAAGGGCGGCGCGAGCAGCTTTCCTGGCAGACCGTCCAGCAGCATGGCGATGCCGCGGTTGGCCGCCACCACGGTGTACGTGCCGTCGACGACCAGCGCCGGATACGGCTCGTATCCCCGCAGAAGCCGGGTCAGTCCCTCGCGCAGCGCGTCCAGGGCCGGGTCGTCCAGCGCGGTCTCGCTGAACCGGGGAGCGTAACCGGCCGCCAGCAGCAGCGAGTTGCGCTCGCGGACCGGGACATCGAGACGCTCGGCGAGCCGCAGCACCATCTCCTCGCTCGGGCGCGAGCGTCCCGTCTCGATGAAGCTGATGTGCCGGGCGGACGAATCGGCCCGGAGCGCCAGCTCCAACTGGCTGATCCGGCGCCGTCTGCGCCAGTCGCGCAACAAGGGACCGACCGCCGTGGTCGGAGCGAGAGCTGCCATACGAAGACCGTAATACAACGCCCGCGGACCGGTATGACCGGCGGCAGCGGCACGGCGGCACCGGCGGCGCGTCAGCACGACGTATCGTCGGCCGCACAGGTGCCGTCCCGGAAGGAGCCCAGACCATGGCCACCGAGCCGCTGTCGCAGAGCGAGACCGAGGACCGGCTGCGGAGCCTTCCCGGCTGGTCCCTGAAGGACGGTCGCATCGGCCGTACCTACCGTCTCGGGACCCACTTCGCGGCGACCGCCATGGTCGTCCATGTCGCCCAGATCCAGGAGGAGCTGAACCACCACTCCGATCTGACCCTCGGCTACAACACGGTGTCGCTCGCCGTCCACACGCATGACGCCGGACACGCCGTCACGGAACGGGACTTCACGCTCGCGCGGCGCGTCGAGGAGATTGCCGCGGCACACGGCGCGAACTGACCGGTGGCGCGACAGACGGTCCCGCCGCTGCATTTACGCTGGTGACCATGGACGTACTCGCCGGACTCCTCGACGGACCGCGGGCCCGGGGGGCTTTTCTGCTGCGCATGGTGATGGAGCCGCCGTGGTCCGTGCGCATCGAGGACCGCGCCCCGCTCTGTCTGATGTGTGTCACTCGCGGCGAGGCATGGATCGTGCCCGACGGCGGGGAAGCGGTGCGGCTGCGTCCGGGAGATGTCGCGATCGCCCGTGGCCCCGAGCCGTACATCACCGCCGACAGTCCCACCACCAGCCCGCGCGCTCTGATCGGTCCCGGTGGTGTCTGCCACACTCTGGAAGGCGAGCCGCTCGCCCAGTCCATGCGGCTGGGCGTACGGACCTGGGGGAACGCTCCGGACGGCGGTACGACCGTGCTCATCGGTACGTACCAGATGGACGGCGAGGTCAGCAGACGCCTGCTGGACGCCCTGCCCACCCTGCTCCAGTTGCCGGCCGACGCGTGGAACGGGCCGCTGATGCCGGTCCTCGACGACGAGATCTCCCGGGACGAGCCCGGTCAGAGCGTCGTCCTCGACCGGGTCCTCGATCTGATGCTGATCGCCGTCCTCAGAGCGTGGTTCTCGCGTCCGGACGCCGAAGCGCCCGGCTGGTACCGGGCCATGGCGGATCCGGCGGTCGGCAGCGCTCTGCGGCTGTTGCAGAACGAACCGGCCCGTCCCTGGACGGTCGCCTCGCTCGCCGCCGCCTGCGGAATCTCACGGGCCGGGCTCGCCCGCCGCTTCACCGAGCTCGTCGGCGAGCCGCCGATGGCGTATCTCACCGGCTGGCGGCTCGCGACAGCCGCCGATCTGCTGCGCGGGACGGACGCGACGGTCGAGTCGGTGGCCAGGAAGGTCGGCTACAGCGGTTCGTTCGCGCTCAGCGCGGCCTTCAAGCGGGTCCGTGGCGTCAGCCCGCAGGAGTACCGGGCGCGCGGCGCTCAGCCGGCCGCGGTGCCGGAGCCGCGGCGCAGCTCGCCACCGGCGTGAGCACGCCATGCCGACGGGCAGCCATGCTTCCGGCCCGTGCGGCCGGTGCGCCGCTCAGGGCCGGGACCGGCGCGAAAGCGGTGGCGCCGCCGGCCTGTCCGGCCTGCGGCGCCACGGTCACTCACGGGACGACCGGGGTCAGCGGTTGACCTTCGCCGGGTCCGATCCGAGGCGCTTGCCCTCGTCGAGCGCGGCGAACGCCGCCAGGTCGTCCGCGTCCAGCTCGAAGCCGAACACATCGATGTTCTCGCGGATCCGCGCGGGCGTCACGGACTTGGGGATGACCACGTTCCCGATCTGGAGGTGCCAGCGCAGGACGACCTGGGCCGGGGTCTTCTCGTGCTTGCGCGCGATGGCCACCACCGTCGGGACATCGAGCAGACCCTTGCCCTGGCCCAGCGGCGACCATGCCTCGGTGGCGATACCGCGCTCGGCGTGGAAGGCACGGGCCTCGGCCTGCTGGAGCTGCGGGTGCAGCTCGATCTGGTTGACCGCCGGCACCACCGAGGTCTCGCCGGTCAGCCGTTCCAGATACTCCGGATGGAAGTTGGAGACGCCGATGGCCCTGGCGCGGCCGTCCGCGTAGATCTTCTCGAACGCCTTGTACGTGTCGGTGTAGCTGCCGACCTCCGGCATCGGCCAGTGGATGAGATAGAGGTCGACGTAGTCCAGGCCGAGCTTCTTCAGCGAGGTGTCGAAGGCCCGCAGTGTAGCGTCGTAGCCCTGGTCGCTGTTCCACAGCTTCGTGGTGACGAAGAGTTCCTCACGGGGTGTCCCGGAGGCGGCGATGGCCTTGCCCGTGCCCTCTTCGTTGCCGTAGATGGCGGCGGTGTCGATGCTGCGGTAGCCGGCCTCCAGCGCGGTGCCCACGGCTCGCGCCGCCTCGTCGTCCGGCACCTGCCAGACACCGAAGCCGAGCTGGGGCATCTCGATGCCGTTGTTGAGAGTGAGGGTGGGGACCTTGCTCACGAGCGGTCGATCCTAACGTCGTCGGTTGCCTGTCCGTAGTACAACGACCACGAGGGCGGGTGGATTCCCGCCATCGTGTCCCGTCGGACGGGCGGTGGCGTCTCAACGGTAGAGCGCGTCGACCTCGACGGCGTACGCGGACTCGATCGCCTTGCGTTTGAGCTTCAGTGACGGCGTCAGCAGCCCGTGCTCCTCGCTGAACGGACGCGCCAGAATCCGGAACGTACGGATGGACTCGGCCTGCGACACGGCCGTGTTGGCGGCCACCACCGCGCGCCTGACCTCCATCTCCAGATCCGGGTCCCGCACCAACTCGGAGGCTTTCAGCGGCGGTTTGCCCTGCACGGACAGCCAGTGATCGACGGCCTCCTCGTCCACCGTGACCAGCGCCGCGATGTACGGCCGGTCGTTGCCGACCACGATGCACTGCGCCACCAGCGGATGCGCCCGCACCCGCTCCTCCAGGGCGCCGGGCGAGACGCTCTTGCCGCCGGAGGTCACCAGGATCTCCTTCTTCCGTCCGGTGATGGTCAGATAGCCGTCCTCGTCGAGCGATCCCAGATCGCCGGTGGCCAGCCAGCCGTCGTGGAGGACGGCGTCCGTGGACTTCGTGTCGTTGAGATATCCGGAGAACACCAGGCCACCGTGCAGCCAGATCTCACCATCCGCACCGATATGGACCGTTGTGCCCGGGATCGGCAGTCCCACCGTGCCATAGCGGGTGCGCTCCGGCGGGTTGACCGTGGCCGCCGCGCACGACTCGGTGAGCCCGTATCCCTCGAAGATCGTGACACCGGCGCCCTCGAAGAAGAGACCGAGCCGCCGGTCCATCGCCGAGCCGCCGGAGAAGGCGTGCCGCACCCGGCCGCCCATCGCCTCGCGCACCTTGCTGTAGACGGCCTTCTCGAAGAACTGGTGCTGCATCCGCAGCGCGGCGGACGGTCCGGGGCCGAGCCCGAACGCGCGGTGCTCCGCCGCCTCCGCGTAACGCACCGCCACCTCCACGGCCTTGTCGAAGGGCCCGGTCCTGCCGTCGCGTTCCGCCTTGCGCCGCGCCGCGTTGTAGACCTTCTCGAAGATGTACGGCACGGCGAGGATGAACGACGGCCGGAACGCGGCCAGATCGGGCAGCAGGGCGCTCGCGCGCAGCTCCGGCTGATGGCCCAGCTTCACCCGGCCGCGGATCGCCGCGATCTCGACCATCCGCCCGAAGACATGGGCGAGCGGCAGGAAGAGCAGCGTCGATGCCTCGTCGCCGCGCCGCGAGTGGAAGACCGGTTCCCAGCGGTTGATGACCGTGTCGGTCTCGTACATGAAGTGCGCGTGTGTGAGCACACAGCCCTTGGGGCGGCCGGTCGTGCCCGAGGTGTAGATGACCGTGGCCACCGAGTCGGGTGTGACCGCCTTGCGGTGTTGGTGCACCGTCTCCTCGTCGATGTCCGCGCCCGCCTCCAGCAGCTCCTCGACGGCCCCGGCGTCGAGCTGCCACAGCCGCTTGAGCCGCGGCAGCCGGTCGATCACCGAGCCGACGGTCATCGCGTGGTCCTCGTGCTCGACCACGCACGCCGAGACCTCGGCGTCGTGCAGCATCCAGTAGACCTGCTCAGCGGACGAGGTGGGATAGACGGGTACGGACTCGGCGCCCAGGGACCAGAGCGCGAAGTCGAAGAGCGTCCACTCGTAGCGCGTACGGGACATGATCGCGATCCGGTCGCCGAACCGGATGCCGTGCGCCAGCAGTCCCTTGGCCAGGCCGAGCACCTCGTCACGGAATCGCGCGGAGGTCACGTCCCGCCATTCGCCCAGCTCGTCCTTGCGGCCGAGCGCGACACGGTGCGGATCGTCGAGGGCGTGATCGAACACGACATCCGCGAGCCCACCGACGTGGGGCGCGGACTCCAGGGGCGGGACGGTGAACTCGCGCAATGACTTGCTCCTTGTGGTGCTCCGCACAGCGCCGGTGACGGTACCCCACCGCGCGGCCCGGCGGGAGGGCCTGAGCGCAACCGGTGCTGAGCCGTATTTCCACAGGTCAGAGCGGGAAACAGGGCCGGACCAGCGAAGGACGGGACACTCTTCTGACCGAAGAGTAAGTATGCGGCGAGGGAATCTCCACCGAATCCGTACGCCGTGGTCACGCGGGCACCGCCACCGGGAGGTTTTTTTGGTCTGGACCTGCCGCTCTCCTCGGAACGGCGAGAAGAACAGACGGTGGCCCGTGCGGCCGTACGTCCCTTCAGCCTCCGGCGGCCGGACGGTGCAGCCGGTCGCCGCCCGCCAGGATCGCCGCGGCCAGCGCGTCCGCCGTCTCCTGGGCCGCCTGTCCGCGACCCGGCCCGTGCAGCAGAACGAACTCCACCTCGCCGAGGTCGGGCAGTCCCGCCCGCGCCGAGACCGGGCTGAGGCCGGGCGGGATCAGGCCCCGGGTGTGGGCCATCACGCCGAGGCCCGCGCGCGCCGCCGCGATCAGTCCGCTCAGGCTGGCGCTCGTGCAGGCGATGCGCCAGGGCCGTCCGTGTGCCTCCAGCACATCCAGCGCGCGGGCGCGGGTGATGCCGGGCGGCGGGAAGACGATCAGCGGGACGGGCCGGTCGGGGTCGAGACGCAGCTTCGGCGCTCCGATCCAGACGAGGGTGGACTGCCAGACCAGCTCGCCATGGGTGTCGCCGGTACGGCGCTTGGCCAGCACCAGATCGAGCCGGCCGGACGCGAGCTGCTCGTGCAGAACGCCGGAGAGCTCGACGGTCAGCTCCAGATCGACCTCGGGATGGTCGCGCCGGAACGCCTCAAGGATCTCCGGAAGCCGGGTCAGGACGAAGTCCTCGGACGCGCCGAAACGGAGCCGGCCGCGCAGCCGGGTGCCGGTGAAGAAAGCCGCCGCGCGGTCGTGGGCCGCCAGGATGGTGCGGGCGAAACCGAGCATGGCCTCGCCGTCCTCGGTCAGCTCCACGCCATGGGTGTCGCGGGTGAAGAGAAGGCGGCCGGTCGCGTCCTCCAGCCGCCGTACATGCTGGCTCACCGTGGACTGGCGCAGCCCGAGCCGACGGGCCGCCTGAGTGAAACTCAGGGTCTGGGAGACGGCCAGGAAGGTGCGTAGCTGTCCGGGGTCGTACACACCGGCAGGTTACGGCGTTATCGGGGTACGTGATAACAGTCAGCGTGGTGTACGGGATTCCCGATCAAGGTGTTCCGGTGGACGATGGGGAGGCACGTCCTGTACCGAGAACCAGTAGTGGAGCACATGAACCGCCGCCGCACGCCGCGTCCGCCGTCCTGGCTGCCCGTCGACCCGTACCTCCTGGCGCTGATAGGGACCGTGGTGATCGCGGCGCTGCTGCCGGCTTCCGGCGCGGCCGCCGAGGTGGCCGGCGGAGCCTCGACCGGCGCGGTGGCGCTGCTGTTCTTCCTCTACGGAGTGCGGCTCTCCACGCGTGAGGCGCTCGACGGGCTGAAGCACTGGCGGCTTCATACGGCCGTCCTCGGCTGTACGTTCGTGGTCTTCCCGCTGCTGGGTCTCGCCGCCAGGGGACTTGTGCCGTTCGTCCTGACACCGCAGCTCTACAGCGGGCTGCTCTTCCTCTGTCTGGTGCCGTCGACGATCCAGTCGTCGATCGCGTTCACGTCGATGGCGCGCGGCAATGTGCCCGCCGCGATCTGCGCGGGATCGTTCTCCAGCCTCGCGGGCATCGTGATCACGCCGCTGCTCGCGGCGCTGCTGATCGGCGGCGGTCAGGCCGGTTTCTCCGGTGACTCGCTGCTCAAGATCGGGGCGCAGCTCCTGCTGCCTTTTGTCGCCGGTCAGTTGCTCCGCCGCTGGGTGAGCGGTTTTCTCAGCCGGCACAAGAGGCTGCTGAGTGTGGTCGACCGTGGTTCGATCCTGCTGGTCGTCTACACCGCGTTCAGCGAGGGCATGGTCGCGGGCGTCTGGCACCAGGTGACCCCGGCCCGGCTGGCGGCGCTGCTGGGCGTCGAGGCGGTGCTGCTCGCGGTGATGCTGACGCTGAGCTGGTACGGCGGCAAGCGCCTGGGCTTCGGCCGGGAGGACCGTATCGCGCTCCAGTTCGCCGGGTCGAAGAAGAGCCTGGCCGCGGGACTGCCCATGGCGAGCGTGCTGTTCGGCGCGCACGCGAGCCTGGCCGTGCTGCCGTTGATGCTCTTCCACCAGACGCAGCTCATGGTGTGCGCGGTGATCGCGAAGCGCCGCTCGCGCGATCCGCTGCCGAAGGAGGCGGCAGGCGACGAGATGGCGCGGGCCCGGCCGGCGGCCCGTCCCGCCGCGCTGCGCTGAGCCGCGCGCGACACCGCGATCCTGGACCCGGCGGCCCGGCGGCCCGGCGGCCCGGCGGCCCGGCGGACGGTACGGACACCTGACCGGGCCGCCGGTGAACCGGCTCTCAGGAGTCCGCGCCCGACCGGCACAGAATCCCTGCCAGCTCGCGAGGCCGCGAGAACATCGGCCAGTGGCCGGTGTCCATCTCGACCAGCCGCCAGTGCTCGCTCTTCAGCAGCTCGATCACGTCGTCGTTCGGCTCGGGGCCGTCCAGCAGGCATTTGATGTAGGTCGCCGGAAGCTCACCGAGCGGACGCGGCAGTACGGCCGGCTCGGTCAGCGTGGCGCCCGGGTGCGGTGTGGAGCCGGCCACGATCCGTCCGATCTGCTCATCGGTCAGACCCTGGCCCTGGTAGTCGGCCGCGGTCAGCGGTGTCCAGAAGCCGCCACTCCCGGCGATGGACGCCTCCACCGCCGCCCGGCCGTCCGGCCAGCCGGAGACGAACGACTCGCCGTCGACCGGAACATTGGAGTCGACGAACACCACGCGGGACAGCCGGTCACCGATCCGCTCGGCGGCCTGACCGACCGGGATGCCCGAGTAGCTGTGCCCGACCAGGACGACATCACGCAGATCGAGGCGCTCGACCTCACCGACGATGTCCTGTACATGGGTCTGCTGGCCGGCCGGCACCTGCCGCTTGTCGGCGAGGCCGGACAGCGTCAGCGGATGAGCGCCGTGTCCGGCCGCACGCAGCTCGGGCACCACCTCGTCCCACGCCCACGACCCGAGCCACGCGCCCGCCACCAATACGAATTCAGTCATCGTGGAAACGTAGCGCGGCGGTCTGACAACGCACGGTCCGACGACGCACGGTCCGACGACGCACGGTCCGACGACGCACGGACGGACAAGGCACGGACGGACAAGGCACGGACGGACAACGCACGGTCGGACCGGGCGCCTGAGTCGTGGCCCTCGCGAGGGACCGGCCCGGGGGAGGCCGTAGCGGCCTCCCCCTCACCGGTGAGGGGTGGGTGTGGCTGCCCGGAGAAACCCGGCCGGCGCAGGGGGCGCTCCCCGCCGGCCGGGTCCCTTTTCCCGTGCAGCGGGGACGGTCACACCCCGGTGTGCAAGGCGATGCGCTCGTCGCCCGCATACACGTTCATGGAAGGGCCCCGGAGAAAGCCGATCAGCGTCAGACCGGTCTCCGCGGCGAGATCTACGGCGAGCGACGAAGGCGCCGAGACCGCCGCCAGCACCGGAATGCCCGCCATCACGGCCTTCTGCGCCAGCTCGAAGGAGGCCCGGCCGGAGACCAGCAGGATCGCCCGGGACAGCGGCAGCAGATCCTGCCGCAGCGCACGGCCCACCAGCTTGTCGACCGCGTTGTGCCGGCCGACGTCCTCCCGGATGTCCAGCATCTCGCCGTCCTCCGAGAACAGCGCGGCCGCGTGGAGGCCCCCGGTCCGGTCGAAGACCTGCTGTGCCGCCCGCAGCCGGTCGGGGAGGCCGGCGAGCAGAGCGGGCTCCACCCGGACCGGGGGAGTGTCGTCGATCGTGAAGCGGGCGGTGGTCCGTACGGCGTCCAGGCTGGCCTTGCCGCACAGTCCGCACGACGAGGTCGTGTAGACGTTGCGCTCCAGCGTGATGTCCGGGACGGGCACGCCGGGCGCGAGCCGGACATCGACCACGTTGTAGGTGTTCGAGCCGTCGTCCTTCGCGCCGGCGCAGTACACGATGGACTGCACATCGGCGCCGTGCGCGAGCACTCCCTCGCTCACCAGGAAACCCGCGGCGAGCGCGAAGTCGTCACCCGGTGTGCGCATCGTGATGGCGAGCGGTTTGCCGTTCAGCCGGATTTCCAGTGGCTCCTCGGCCACCAGGGTGTCGGGACGGGTCGTAATGGCTCCGTCCCGGATACGGATGGTGCGGCGGCGCTCGGTGACCCGTCCCATGGTGATCAGTCCTACTCGTCTCGATCAGCGCGACCGGCCCGGTCAGCGCTGCTGTACATGCTGGTAGCCGAAGCGGCCCTTGATACAGAGGTTGCCGTGTGTCACCGGGTTGTCGTGCGGAGAGGTGACCTTCACGATCTCATTGTCCTGCACGTGCAGTGTCAGGTTGCACCCGACGCCGCAGTACGCGCAGATCGTGGTGGTCTCCGTCTGGGCCGACTCGTCCCACGTACCCGCCTCGCGCATGTCGAATTCCGACGTGAAGCTGAGCGCTCCGGTCGGGCAGACCTCGATGCAGTTTCCGCAGTACACACAGGCCGAATCGGTGAGCGGCGCGTCGTGCTCGGTGGAGATACGGGCGTCGAAGCCGCGGCCCGCCACGGAGATCGCGAAGGAGTTCTGCCACTGCTCGCCGCACGCGTCGACGCATTTGTAGCACTGGATGCACTTGTCGTAGTCACGGACGTACAGATCGTTGTCGATCCTGGGTTCTTCGTTCAGCCGGGCCGCGTCCGGGCCGAAGCGGGCCGGCTCCGCCTCGTACTCCTTGATCCACTCGGCGGCCCTCGGAGTGGTCGAGAGATCCGTCGACGAGGCGAGGAGTTCCAGGACGATCTTCCGGCTGTGCCGGGCCCGCTCGGTGTCCGTACGGACGTCCATGCCCGCCTCCGCGCGGCGGGAGCAGGCCGGCGCGAGTGTGCGGGCTCCCTCGACCTCGACGACACACACCCGGCAGGCGTTCTTCGGCGTGAGCGTGTCGCCCTCACAGAGCGTCGGGACGTCCTTGCCCGCCGCCCGGCAGGCGTCGAGGATCGTTGAGCCTTCCGGCACCCGCGTCTCCTGACCGTCGAGCGTGAACTCGACGAGCCGGCGCGGTGGCCCCAGAGGTACGGCGGTCACGTGGCACTCCCTGATTCATAGACACCGAGACGGTCGATGGCGGATTCGACGGCGTTCCACGCGGTCTGTCCCAGACCGCAGATCGAGGCGTCCTTCATGGCCTGCCCGACCTCACGCAGCAGTGCGATGTCGCCGGCGGCCGCCGCGCCGGTGCGGTCCACGATCCGGTGCAGGGCCTCTTCCTGCCGGACCGTGCCCACGCGGCAGGGCACGCACTGCCCGCAGGACTCGTCGCGGAAGAACTCGGCGATCCGGAGCAGGATCCGCGGCAGTTCGACGCTGTCGTCGAGGACCAGCACCACTCCGGATCCGAGCGTGGTGCCGGCCGCCCTGGTCCCTTCGAAGGTGAGCGGGATGTCCCGTTCGTCGGGACGTACGAAACCGCCCGCGGCGCCGCCGAGCAGGATCGCCCGGACATTCCCGGGTGTTCCCGCGAGATCGAGCAGCTCGCCGAGGGTGGCGCCGAACGGCAGCTCGTAGATTCCGGGACGCTCGACATTCCCGGAGACACAGAACAGCTTGGGACCGGTCGACCGGCCCGTCCCGATCGCCGCGTACGCCTGCGCGCCGCCGGTCAGGATGGGCAGCACATTGATCAGCGTCTCGACGTTGTTCTCGGCCGTCGGCTTGCCGAAGAGACCCTTCTCCACCGGGAACGGCGGCTTGGAGCGCGGCTCGCCGCGATAGCCCTCGATGGAGTTGAAGAGCGCGGTCTCCTCGCCGCAGATGTAGGCGCCGGCGCCGCGCCGGATCTCGATGTCGAAGGCGTAGCCCTGGCCGAGGATGTCGTCGCCGAGCAGCCCACGGGCGCGTGCCTGGTCGATCGCGTGCTGGAGCAGGCGCAGGGCGCGCGGGTATTCGCCGCGCAGATAGAGAAAGCCCCGCCGCGCGCCGACCGCGTATCCGGCGACGGTCATCGCCTCGATCAGCGAGTACGGATCGCCTTCCATGATCACGCGGTCCTTGAAGGTGCCGGGCTCGGACTCGTCGGCGTTGCAGACGAGATAGTGCGGGCGCTCCGGCGCCGCGGCGGTGGCCTGCCATTTGCGTCCGGTGGGAAACGCCGCGCCGCCGCGGCCGACCAGACCGGCGTCCGTGACCTCGCGGATGACTCCGGCGGGTCCGATGGCGAAGGCGTTCCTGAGAGCGGTGTAGCCGCCGTGGGCACGGTAGTCGTCGATGCTGTACGGATCGACGACGCCGACCCGGCCGAGCAGGGTCAGTCCCGGCTGTCCGGCCTGTGGTACGGCCATCACGGCGGCCGGTTCGGCGGGTGCCGCCTCGGGCGCGGACGCCGCGAGGACGAGCGCCTCGGCGGTCGCCGGCGCGATGACGGCCGTGGCGTAGCGCCGCGCTCCGGGCTCCGGCGGCGCGGATTCCGAGGACGCCGCGCCGGCCGGGTCGCCGGTGCCCGCCTGGATGACGAGCGCGGCCGGAGCGCGCTCGCACAGCCCGAGACAGGGGCTCGGCTGCCACACGACACCGCCGGCGGCCGAACCCGCCGCTCCCAGCCGCTCCTCCAGGCCCGCGCGGAGCGCCGAGGCGCCGCGACTCGCGCAGGCGATGTCGGTACAGACATGCAGTACTTTCGCGGGACGCGGCTTGACGGCGAACATCGCGTAGAAGGTGGCGACGCCGTACGCCTCCGCCGGCGGCACCGTCAGCCGCCGGCAG
Organism: Streptomyces sp. AK02-01A; assembly: GCF_033795305.1. Taxonomy (NCBI): domain Bacteria; kingdom Bacillati; phylum Actinomycetota; class Actinomycetes; order Kitasatosporales; family Streptomycetaceae; genus Streptomyces; species Streptomyces sp. AK02-01A. The sequence goes on along the minus strand of NZ_JARBAE010000036.1, from coordinate 14,938 downwards.
AGGTAGTCCAGCGCGCCTTCGCTGATCCAGCCGATACGGTCGTTGACCGCGTGCAGCCCCGGTAACAGCAGGTCGCGCCGCTCGCGTGCCGCGCGGCCGCCCCGTGCCCAGCGCAGATCCGTGTCCGTACGGTCGTCCGCGCCTTCCCAGGCCGACTCGGGCGGGCCGAGCAGCGCGTCGACCGCCGCCCGTTCCTCGTCCGTCGGCTTGCTGTCACCGAAGTGCAGGTCCACAGAGTCTCAGCTCCTCATGGCTGCCATGGGCAGCTTCTCGATCCGGATCGCGGACGCCTTGAACTCCGCGGTGCCCGCGATCGGGCAATTGGCCTCGATGGTGAGCTGGTTGGTGTCCACCTCGTCCGGGAAGTGCATGGTCATGAAGGCCAGTCCGGGACGCAGTCCCGGATCGACCCAGACCGGCGCCTGCACCGTGCCGCGCCGAGAGCTGACGCGTACCTCCTCGCCCACCGACACGCCGTACCGCTCGGCGTCCTCCGGGCACAGCTCGACATACTCGCCACGGCGCAGCGGAGAGGCGAAACTCCCGCTCTGCACACCGGTGTTGTACGAGTCCAGCCGGCGTCCTGTGGTGAGCCTGATCGGATACTGATCATCCGTCAGATCGACCGGCGGATCGTGCTTGACGATGCCGAACGGCGCGAGCCTGCCGCGCCTGGCCGGATCCGCGTCCCACAGCCGGCCGTGCAGATAGGTGGGTTCGAGCTTCTCGGTGTCGGGGCAGGGCCACTGGATTCCCTGGTGCTCCGCCAGCCGCTCGTACGTCATGCCGTAGTGGTCGGGCGAGACCGAACGCAGCTCGTTCCAGACCGATTCGGCGTCGGCGTACTTCCACGGATGACCGAGGCGGCCGGCGAGATCGCAGATGATGTCGATGTCCTCGCGTGCCTCGCCCGGCGGCTCGACGGCCTTGCGCACGCGCTGGACCCGGCGTTCGCTGTTGGTGGTGGTGCCGTCCGTCTCCGCCCACGCGGCGGTGGCGGGCAGCACCACATCGGCGAGCTCCGCGGTCTTGGTGAGGAAGATGTCCTGCACCACGAGACAGTCGAGTTCGCGCAGCCGCCGGACGGCCTGCTCGCTGTCCGCCTCCGACTGGGCCGGGTTCTCACCGATGCAGTAGACGGCCTTGAGACCGCCGGACTCCATCGCCTCGAACATCTCCGTCAGGGTCATCCCGTAGTGCGGCTGGATGACGGTGTCCCACGCGGCCTCGAACTTCCGCCGGATCCCGGGCTCCAGGATGTCCTGGAAGCCGGGCAGCCGGTTGGGAATGGCTCCCATGTCGCCGCCGCCCTGCACGTTGTTCTGGCCGCGCAGCGGCTGCACTCCGGAGCCGTAGCGCCCGACATGCCCGGTGAGCAGCGAGAGATTGATCAGCGCCCGTACGTTGTCGGTGCCGTTGTGGTGTTCGGTGATGCCCAGCGTCCAGCAGAGCTGGGCCCGTTCGGCGCGCGCGTAGGCGTGGGCGAGTTCGCGGATCGCCTCGGCCGGCACGCCGGTCACCTTCTCGGCCACCGCCAGTGTCCACGGCTCGACCTCGGCGGCGTACTCCTCGAAACCGGAGGTCGCGCGCTCGATGAAGGAGACGTTGTGCAGGCCCGCGTGGATGATCTCGCGGCCGACCGCGTGGGCCAGCGGGATGTCGGTGCCGACGTTCAGGCCGAGCCAGCTCTCGGCCCATTCGGCGGTGGAGGTACGGCGCGGATCGACGGCGTACATCCGCGCGCCGTTCCTGATGCCGCGCAGCACATGCTGGAAGAAGATCGGGTGCGCGAAGCGCGCGTTGGAGCCCCACATCACGATCAGATCCGTGTGGTCGACCTCGCCGTACGAGGAGGTGCCGCCGCCGGATCCGAAGACCGCGGAGAGGCCGGCCACGCTCGGCGCGTGACAGGTCCGGTTGCAGGAGTCCACGTTGTTGGTGCCCATCACCACCCGCGCGAACTTCTGCGCCACATAGTTCATCTCATTGGTGGCCCGGGCACAGGAGAACATCCCGAACGCGCCGCGCGCGGCGCGCAGGCCCTCGGCTGCCCGGTCCAGTGCCTCGTCCCAGGTCGCCCTGCGGAACGGGCCGCCCTTCTCGTCCCGCACCATCGGATGGGTGATGCGGGCATAGGTCTTCGGTGTGCGGTCTCGCTTTTTCACGGTGCGTTCTCCTCAGGGGGTGATGGCCTGCTGCGCCCGCGCCCATTGCATACAGTATTCTGTAGGCGGGCACGCAGCGGAACCCCGTGTACGGGATTGGCCGGTGCCCGCCTGTCGGACAGAGGGTCAGGCGGCGGCGCCGCGGGCCAGCAGGTCCGAGATGGCGTCCACCGTGCGGAGCGTCGGCACCGGCACCCCGGTGATCCCGGCGAGTTCCACGACGGCGGCGAGCAGTACGTCCAGCTCCAGGGGCTTGCCCTTCTCCAGGTCCTGGAGCGTGGAGGTCCGGTGGTCGCCGACGCGTTCGGCGCCGGCCAGCCGCCGCTCGATGGAGATGTCGGGCCGGCAGCCCAGTGCCTCCGCCACCCGCAGGGTCTCCGTCATCATCAGCTCGATGACCTCGCGTGTCGTCCGGTGCAGACACATTTCCCGCATGGTCGCGCGGGTGAGCGCGCTGATCGGGTTGAAGGAGATATTGCCGAGGAGCTTGATCCAGATGTCATCGCGCAACTCGGCTTCGACCGGGCATTTCAGGCCGCCCGTCCGCATGGCGTCGCTGAATTCCAGACACCGCTCGGAGATGGAGCGGTCCGGCTCGCCGATGGAGAACCGGGTCCCCTCGAGGTGCCGTACGACGCCCGGCCCCTCCAGCTCCGTCGCGGCGTAGACCACGCACCCGATCGCACGCTCGGGCGGCAGTACGGCGCTGACCGAGCCGCCGGGATCGACGCTCTCCACGCGCTGGCCGTCATGCGGACCGCCATGGCCGTGGAAATACCACCAGGGGATGCCGTTCTGGGCGGCGATGACCGCCGTTTTGTCCTGGAGCAGAGGCGCGATCAGCGGCCCGCACGCCGCGTACGAGTTCGCCTTCAGGCCCAGGAACACATAGTCGACCGGCCCGATGTCCTCCGGCCGGTCGGTGGCGTGCACATGCGCGGTGAAATCGCCCCGCGGGCTGTACACCCGGACTCCATGCTGCCTCATGGCCGCCAAGTGCGGTCCACGGGCGATGAGATGGACGTCGGCGCCCGCTCGGTCGAGAGCTGCTCCGACATAGGCGCCGATCGCGCCGGCACCGACAACTGCGACTTTCACTGTGGGGCTCTCCGTTCGGTTTGAGGGTCCGAGTCCGTACCGAGGAGGAGGGAGAGGGGAGGATCACTCTGTGTCGACGATATATTGTCTACAGTATGGAGTTCTGTCCGGCAAGGCTTCCGTTCGGTATGCAGTAGGCAAACTCGGTTGAAGATCTTCCCAACCGGTCGGTCGGCTTCTTAGAGTGCGAGACCATGACCCCACCAATCGCCCCCGCCGGCTGGAGTCGCTGGCTGGTGCCCCCCGCCGCGCTGTCGGTGCACCTCTCGATCGGCCAGGCCTACGCCTGGAGCGTGTTCAAGCCTTCGCTCGAATCCGCGCTCGGCCTCTCGGGCACCCAGAGCGCCCTTCCCTTCCAACTGGGCATCGTGATGCTCGGCCTGTCGGCCGCCTTCGGCGGCACGCTCGTCGAACGCAACGGGCCGCGCTGGGCCATGACCGTCGCTCTGTGCTGTTTCTCGTCCGGATTCCTGCTCTCGGCGCTCGGCGCCGCCACCGAGCAGTACTGGCTGATCGTGTTCGGCTACGGCTTTGTCGGCGGGATCGGCCTCGGCATCGGCTACATCTCGCCCGTCTCCACGCTGATCAAGTGGTTCCCGGACCGGCCCGGCATGGCCACCGGCATCGCCATCATGGGTTTCGGCGGCGGCGCGCTCATCGCCTCGCCGTGGTCCGCCCAGATGCTGGAGTCGTTCGGCTCCGACAGCGAGGGCATCGCCTTCGCCTTCCTGGTGCACGGACTGGTCTACGCGGTGTTCATGTCGCTCGGCGTCCTGCTGGTCCGCGTTCCCAGGCCGGAGGACCGGCGGGAGAAGGCACCGGCGGCGCCACCGGCCGGCTCGCTGATCTCCACCGCCCAGGTCTCGGCCAGGTCCGCCGTGCGCACCCCGCAGTTCTGGTGCCTGTGGATCGTGCTGTGCATGAACGTCACGGCGGGTATCGGCGTGCTGGAGAAGGCCGCTCCGATGATCACCGATTTCTTCGCCGACACGGACACTCCCGTCTCCGTGTCCGCGGCGGCCGGCTTTGTCGCCCTGCTCTCCGCGGCGAACATGGCGGGCCGGATCGGCTGGTCCTCCACCTCGGACCTGATCGGCCGCAAGAACGTCTACCGGGTCTATCTCGGCGTCGGCGCCGTGATGTATCTGCTGATAGCGCGGTTCGGTGACTCCTCCAAGCCGCTGTTCGTCATCTGCGCGCTGGTGATCCTGTCCTTCTACGGAGGCGGCTTCGCCACCATTCCGGCCTACCTCAAGGACCTCTTCGGCACGTACCAGGTCGGCGCCATCCACGGCCGGCTGCTCACCGCCTGGTCCACCGCGGGCGTCCTCGGCCCGCTCATCGTCAACTGGGTCGCGGACAGCCAGGAGGAGGCCGGCAAGAGCGGATCAGGTCTCTACGGACTCTCGTTCACGATCATGATCGGGCTGCTGGTCGTCGGCTTTGTCGCCAATGAGCTCGTCAGGCCCGTCAACCCGCGCCACCACGTTCCCGCCCCGAGGGAGGCAGCCGATGACCACGTCACCAGCGAGCAGCAGCACCACGCCTGAGCCCCGGCGCACCCGTCTGATCACCTTTGCCTGGCTCTGGGTCGGGGCTCCGCTCGCGTACGGTGTGTATGAGCTGGTCCTCAAGGCCGCACAACTGTTCACCAGATGATGCGGAGTCTCCAAGCGGCGCCGACGAATCCTGTCGGTTCACCTGTCCCCGTACCGGTGGGTCGCTGACGAGACTGGAGGACTCCTGACGTCGACAGCAGAGGGGGTCCCGGGCATGACCGGCACTCGTATCGCCGCGCTCGGGCACTATCAGCCCGCCAAGGTGCTCACCAACCATGATCTGGCGACCATGGTCGACACCAGCGACGAATGGATCAGCAGCCGGGTCGGGATCAAGACCCGTCATGTGGCCGGCCCGGACGAGCCCGTGGATGAGCTGGCCGCGCACGCGGGCGCCAAGGCGCTCGCCGCGGCCGGTCTCACCCCGGCGGACATCGATCTCGTCCTGGTCGCCACCTCCACCGCGATCGACCGCTCGCCGAACACGGCCGCCCGGGTCGCGGCCCGGCTCTCCATGGGCTCGCCCGCGGTGATGGACCTCAATGTCGTGTGCGCGGGCTTCACCCACGCCCTCGCCACCGCCGACCACGCCGTACGAGCGGGCTCCGCCTCCCGGGTGCTGGTCATCGGCGCCGACAAGATGGCCGCTGTGGCCGACTGGACCGACCGCTCGACCTGCGTACTCGTCGGCGACGGCGCGGGCGCGGCGGTCGTCGTGGCGACCGGCCCCGGCGAGGAGCCGGGGATCGGCCCGGTGCTCTGGGGTTCGGTGCCGGAGATGGGACACGCCGTACGGATCGAGGGCACCCCGCCGCGCTTCGCCCAGGAGGGACAGTCCGTCTACCGCTGGGCGACGACCCAGCTCCCGCCCATCGCGCGCAAGGTCTGCGAGCGCGCCGGTGTCACTCCCGAGGAGCTGGCGGCCGTCGTGCTGCACCAGGCGAATCTGCGGATCATCGAGCCCGTCGCACAGAAGATCGGTGCCGTGAATGCGGTAATCGCCCGAGATGTGGTGGAATCAGGTAATACGTCCGCCGCGTCGATTCCGATGGCCCTGTCCAAACTGGTGGACCGCGGAGAGGTCGAGTCGGGCGCGCCGACCCTGCTCTTCGGCTTCGGAGGCAACCTCTCCTACGCGGGGCAGGTCATCCGTTGCCCATGAACGTCCTAGCTCTCGGTAGACTGTAGACGATAGCCAATGTCTTGATCCGATCGATACAGTCATTGGCACTGCCGGCCACGAGGGGGACCGACGATGTTGTCCGCAAAATTGGCACAAGGAGCCGTGCCCAAGCTCGAACGACCAGGGCCTCTGCGTGAGCGCGTCTACGAGGCCCTGCTCGAACTGATCACGACCCGGGCGCTGCAGCCGGGCCAGCATCTGGTCGAGAGCGAGCTCGCGGGCCATCTCGGTGTGTCCCGGCAGCCCGTGCGCGAGGCGCTGCAGCGGCTCAATACGGAGGGCTGGGTCGATCTGCGTCCGGCCCAGGGCGCGTTCGTCCACGAGCCGACCGAGGACGAGGCGGACCAGCTCCTGTCGGTCCGTACGCTCCTGGAGGCGGAGGCCGCGAGGCTCGCCGCGGCCAACTCCGGCACGGCGGGAATCGCCGCGCTGGAGGCGCTGTGCGCGCAGGGCGAGCGGTCGGTGGCGGACGACGACGTGGATCTGACGGTCGCCACCAACGCCGCCTTCCACGCCAAGGTGATGGAGCTGGCGGGCAATGTCGTACTGGCCGAGCTGGCCGCGCAGGTGGACCGCCGGGTCCGCTGGTACTACACGCCGGTCGCGCGGCAGCGCGGCAAGCAGTCCTGGATCGAGCACCGCGAGCTGATCGCCGCGATCTCCGCGCGGGACGAGCGGCGCGCCACCGAGATCATGAAGGCGCACACCGAGCACACCCGCACGACCTATCACCAGCGCGAAAAGTCCTGATCGCCGGCGGTGACCAGGGCGCTTCCAGGCCCGTCACCGCATATCGCGCGGCGGCCGTCCGGTGATCTCCGGCACGGCCGGCCGCGCCGCCTCGCACCTCACCGGCATCGGCGCGCCCCTCCGCGCCCGTGCCGGGCCGTCCTGCCCGGCTCCGTCCTCCGCGCGCCGCCCGGTCCTCCGTGTCACCGCCGTCCGAGTCCCGGTCCACACCGCCGCCCGGCCCGGCCCGGAGCGTCGCCCGTGACATCCGCTACCGGCGCGATGTGAGCCCCTTCTCGCCGGCCGTCACGCTGTGCCGTGCGGCGCCGCGCCGGTCCCTTCCGGGAGAACCCTCGGCGCTTCTTTGTCCTCGGTGTGGAGAAAGTTGGGACAGATTCCCGCGCAACTTCTTCCCACTGCGGTCAAGCGCTGCTACGTTCCCCTCGAAAGCCCGACAACACAGCCGAGAAGGCGGGGAGGGGCGCGTGAGACGTATGACCGCACGACCCGCGAACGCGCACCAGGCGCGACTGCTCCGTCTGTTGCGCGACGGCGGCCCCAACTCCCGTGCGCAGCTCGGCGATCAGGTGGACCTCTCGCGCTCCAAGCTCGCCGTCGAGGTCGACAGGCTGCTGGAGACCGGCCTGGTGGTCGCCGACGGACTCGCCGCCTCGCGCGGCGGACGCCGCTCCCACAACATCCGGCTGGCGCCCGCACTGCGCTTCCTCGGTGTCGACATCGGCGCCACCTCCATCGATGTGGCCGTGACCAACGCGGAGTTGGAGGTGCTGGGGCACCTCAACCATCCGATGGACGTCCGCGAAGGTCCCGTCGCCATCTTCGAGCAGGTGCTCGCCATGGCGGCCAAGCTCAAGGTCTCCGGACTCGCGGACGAGTTCGACGGTGCCGGGATCGGAGTGCCGGGGCCCGTCCGCTTCCCCGAAGGCGTCCCGGTCGCGCCGCCGATCATGCCCGGATGGGACGGCTTTCCCGTACGGGAGGCGCTCAGCCAGGAGCTCGGCTGCCCGGTCATGGTCGACAACGATGTGAATCTGATGGCGATGGGCGAGCAGCACGCGGGCGTCGCACGCTCCGTGGGCGACTTCCTCTGCGTCAAGATCGGCACCGGCATCGGCTGCGGGATCGTCGTGGGCGGTGAGGTCTACCGGGGCACGACCGGCAGCGCCGGTGACATCGGCCATATCCAGGTCGAGTCGGACGGCCGTGCCTGTGCCTGTGGCAACAGAGGCTGTCTTGAGGCCTACTTCAGCGGCGCCGCGCTGGCCCGCGACGCCGACGACGCCGCTCGTAGCGGACGCTCACCCGAACTGGCCGGCCGGCTGGAGACGGCCGGCCGGCTCACCGCGGTGGATGTCGCCGCGGCCGCGGCCGCCGGTGACGAGACCGCGCTCGACCTGATCCGCGAGGGCGGAAACCGGGTCGGCCAGGTCATCGCCGGACTGGTCAGCTTCTTCAACCCGGGTCTTGTGGTGATCGGCGGTGGGGTCACCGGCCTCGGCCACACACTGCTCGCCAGCGTCCGCACCCAGGTCTACCGGCAGTCGCTGCCACTGGCCACCGGCAATCTGCCCATCGTCCTGGGCGAGTTGGGCCCGGTCGCCGGTGTCACCGGCGCCGCCCGGCTCATCAGCGACCACTTGTTCTCACCGGCCTGACGCCGGTAGCGCGCCACGCGCACGAGCCGCACCACCCGCACCACCTGTGAGAACCGCACCACCTGTGAGAACCGCACCAAACGCACCATCCGCAAGAGCCGCACCACCCGCACCAACGCACCACGCATTCCAACGCACCACGCGCACGAGCCGCACCACCTGCACGAGCCGTATCACCGCACCCGTACGACCGCGTCACCGCACGCGTACGACAGCTCCGCCGCACCTGGTCCCGCCCTGCATCCGTCCACCCTGCCCTGTTCTGCCCTGCCCGCTCTACGGCCGCATCCGCCGAGGGGATACGCCATGGCACCAGCACCACCCGAAACCCTTCTGCTCACCATGTCCGGTATCACCAAGACATTTCCCGGTGTCCGCGCCCTCGACGGCGTGGACCTGGAGGTCCAGGCCGGCGAGGTCCACTGCCTGCTCGGCCAGAACGGTGCCGGCAAGTCCACCCTCATCAAGGTGCTCGCCGGGGCGCACCAGCCCGACGGCGGTGTGATCACCTGGCGCGGCGAAGCGGTGACGCTCAAGTCGCCCATCGCCGCCATGCGGCTCGGTATCGCGACCATCTACCAGGAACTCGACCTGGTCGAGGGCCTGTCGGTCGCCGAGAACATCTTCCTCGGACACGAGCCGACCACCGCGGGCTTCGTGGTCAAGGGCAGAGAGGCCAGGGCCGAGGCGACCGCGCTGCTCAAGCGGCTCGGCCACCCCGAGATCCAGGCGCACCGGCCCGTCGGTTCGCTCTCCGCCGCCCAGCAGCAGATCGTGTCCATGGCCCGCGCCCTCTCCCACGACGTACGTCTCATCGTGATGGACGAACCGTCCGCGGCCCTCGACCCCGACGAGGTCGACAACCTCTTCCGTATCGTCGGCACACTCACCGCCGACGGTGTGGCCGTCATCTACATCTCCCACCGGCTGGAGGAGATCCGGCGCATCGGCGACCGCGTCACCGTCATCAAGGACGGACGCACCGTGGCCGTCGCGCTGCCCGCGAAGGAGACGCCGACCCGCGAGGTCGTCGCGCTGATGACCGGCCGGAACGTCGAGTACGTCTTCCCGGACCGGCCCGCCGACTCCGGCGCCGCCCGCGCCGAGCCCGTACTCCGGGTCGAAGGACTCGCCAGGGAAGGCGAGTTCGCTCCGGTCGATCTCGAACTGCGGCCCGGCGAGATCGTCGGTCTCGCGGGGCTGGTCGGCTCCGGACGCTCCGAGATCCTGGAGACGATCTACGGTGCGCGCAAACCCACCGCCGGCCGCGTCGTCGTCGACGGCACGCCACTGCGGCTCGGCAGCGTCCGCGCCGCCGTCCGCGCGGGCCTCGGCCTCGCGCCGGAGGAACGCAAGGCGCAGGCCCTGCTGATGCTCGAATCGGTCACCCGCAATGTGTCGGTGTCGACCCTTTCCCGCTTCTCGCGGGCCGGCTGGCTGGACCACGCGGCGGAGCGGACGGCGGCCAGGACGGCCACCAGAGAGCTCTCGCTGCGGCCCGACAATCCGGAGGCGCGCATCCGCACCCTCTCCGGAGGCAACCAGCAGAAGGCGGTCCTCGCCCGCTGGCTGCTGCGTGGCTGCCGGGTCCTGCTACTCGACGAACCGACTCGCGGTGTCGACGTCGGTGCGCGCGCCGAGCTGTACGCCGTGATCCGCCGGCTGGCCGACGAGGGCCTGGCCGTACTTCTCGTCTCCAGTGAGGTCCCCGAAGTCCTGGGCCTCGCCGACCGGGTGCTGGTGCTCCGCGAGGGCCAGGTCGTCCACCGGGCGCCGGCCCAGGAGCTCGACGAGCACCGTGTACTCGACCTTGTGATGGAAGGGAGCCCGACGCCATGAAACAGCCTGCCTCCGAGGCACAGCAGGGCGGGCCCGACGCGGCAGCCGCCGCTGAGCCGCACACGCAGTCCGGCACGGCCGACAAGTCCACCGAAGGGAAGGGTGGTTGGCGATCCCTCGGGCTGCGCCTCGATCTCCGTAACCTCTCCCTGCTGGGTGTACTCCTCGCACTGGCCGTCGTCGGTGGAATCACCAAGCCCGATCAGTTCCTGGACACGAACAACCTTCAGCTCATCCTGACCCAGGCGTCGGTCATCGGTGTGGTCACCGTCGGCATGACGTTCGTCATCACCAGCGGTGGTATCGACCTCTCGGTCGGCGCGATCCTGGCGCTGTCGTCGGTGTGGGCGACCACACTGGCCACCCAGGAGTTCGGCTTCGCCGGCATTCTCTTCACGGCCGTGCTCGTGGGTCTGGGCTGCGGTCTGGTGAACGGGCTGCTGATCGCGTACGGCGGGATGGTGCCGTTCATCGCGACCCTCGCGATGCTCGCGTCCGCCCGCGGTCTGGCCCTGCAGATCACCGACGGCCAGACGCAGATCGTCACCGTGCAGTCGGTCCTCGACCTCGGTGTCCGTGACTCGTACATCCTGGGAATCCCGCCGCTGGTCCTGGTCTTCGCGGCCGTCACGGTCATCGGCTGGCTGGTGCTCAACCGCACGACCTTCGGCCGCCGCACCGTCGCGGTCGGCGGCAACGCGGAGGCCACCCGCCTCGCCGGCATCGATGTCCGCAGGCAGCGGCTCTACCTGTATCTGCTCTCGGGTCTCTGCTGCGGTATCGCGGCCTTCCTGCTGATCATTCTGGCCGGCTCGGGACAGAACACGAACGGCAATCTTTACGAACTCGACGCCATCGCCGCGGCCATCATCGGCGGCACGCTGCTCAGCGGCGGCCGGGGCACCATCGTCGGTTCCGTACTCGGTGTGCTGGTCTTCACCACCATCACCAATATCTTCGCGCTCAACAACCTGCAGAGCGACGTCCAGCAGATCGCCAAGGGCGCGATCATCGTCGCCGCCGTACTGGTCCAGCGCCGAACCGCGCGCAACGGCGAGGCCTGACCTCGCACCACCCGCACCGCCGTCCGTTGTACCGCCCTAACTGAAGGGTTGAACCGTCATGCCAGAAACCAGCCGCAGAGGACTGCTCTTCGGCACCGCCGCCATCTCCGCGGGTGCCTTCCTCACCGCCTGTACCAGCAACGAGCCCGACGCGAAGGAGACCGCGGCCAACACCCAGCCGGCGGCCGACGACACCAAGCCGGGCAAGCCCGTCACCATCGGTTTCGCGGGCCCCCAGGCCGACCACGGCTGGCTGAACGCCATCAACGAGCAGGCCAAGGCGCGGGCCGGGACATACTCCGAGGTGACGCTGGAGGTCACGGAGGGCTCCAACGACACCGCCGCTCAGATCGGCCAGGTCGACACGCTGATCAACAAGAAGGTCGACGTGCTGGTGATCCTGCCGGCCGACGGCAAGGCGCTCACCCAGGCCGGTCTCAAGGCGATGCGGGCCGGGATTCCCGTCATCAACCTGGACCGGATCTTCGCCACTCCGCAGGCCTACCGCTGCTGGATCGGCGGCGACAACTACGGCATGGGTCTCAACGCCGGCAACTACATCGGCGAGAAGCTCAAGGACAAGCCCAACGCCAAGGTCATCGAGCTGGCGGGGATCGACGCCCTGGAGCTGACCCAGCAGCGCACCAAGGGCTTCGACGACGCCCTGAAGAACTTCCCGAACATCAGGAAGGTCGCCCGCCAGGCCGCCGACTTCACCGTCGAGTCCGGCCAGGCGAAGATGGCTCAGCTTCTTCAGGCGCAGTCCAGCTTCGACGCGATCTGGAACCACGACGACGACCAGGGCGTGGGTGCGCTGCGCGCCATCGACCAGGCGGGCCGGGACGGCTTCCTGATGGTGGGCGGCGCCGGGGCCAAGTCGGCGATGGACGCGATCAAGGCCGACAACAGCGTCCTCAAGGCCACCGTCCTCTATCCGCCGACCATGGCCGCCTCCGCCATCGACCTGGCGCGTGCGCTGGGCCAGGCCAAGGGCATCAGCGGGATCGCCGAGGTGGAGATCCCGACCCAGGTCACCGTGTTCTCCGCCGTGGTCGACAAGGAGAACATCGACCAGTACCTCCCCACGGGCTTCAGCTGACCGGCCCTGTCGCGTCCGCCCCCACCGAGCGAGAGACGAGGAGTACTCCGTATGACCCCCAGGGAAGCGTCGGAGAAAGAGGCCGGTGCACCGCCGACACTCGGCATCGGCATGGTCGGATACGCGTTCATGGGCGCCGCCCACTCACAGGGGTGGCGCACGGCGGGACGTGTCTTCGACCTGCCGATGCGGCCCGTACTCGCCGCTGTCTGCGGCCGTGACGCGGCCGCTGTCCGCGCCGCGGCGGACAAACACGGCTGGGCCGCCGCCGAGACCGACTGGCGGGCGCTCATAGCGCGCGACGATGTGCAGGTGGTCGACATCTGCACACCCGGGGACAGCCATGCGGAGATCGCCATCGCCGCGCTGGAGGCAGGCAAGCACGTCCTGTGCGAGAAGCCCCTCGCCAATTCGGTGGCCGAGGCCGAGGCCATGGTCAGAGCGGCCGAGGAGGCCAGATCACGCGGCCAGCTCGCCATGGTCGGCTTCAACTACCGCCGGGTGCCGGCCGTCGCGTACGCCCGCAAGCTGATCGAGGAGGGCAGGCTCGGCACACTGCGGCACGTGCGGGTCAGCTATCTCCAGGATTGGCTGGTCGATCCGGCCTTCCCGCTCACCTGGCGGCTCAAGAAGGAGCACGCGGGCTCGGGAGCGCTCGGCGACCTGGGGGCGCACATCATCGATCTCGCGCAGTTCCTGACCGGGGAGCCGCTGACCGGGGTCTCCGCGCTCGCCGAGACCTTCGTCAAGGAACGGCCGGTGCTCAGCGGAGCGTCGGCCGGGCTCTCGGCGACCGGTGGCGGCGAGTCGGGCCCGGTGACCGTGGACGACGCGGCGCTCTTCAGCGGGCGGCTCGCCTCGGGCGCGCTGGCCTCCTTCGAGGCCACCCGGATGGCATCGGGCCGTAAGAACGCGCTCCATCTTGAGATCAACGGCGAGCGCGGCTCGCTCGCCTTCGATCTGGAGCGGCTCAACGAGCTGTCGTTCCACGACCACACCGAGCCCGCGCCGTCGTCCGGCTTCCGCCGGATCCTGGTGACGGAGCCGGAGCATCCCTATCTGGAGGCGTGGTGGCCGCCGGGTCACGCGCTCGGCTACGAGCACACCTTCGTCCACCAGGCCCGTGATCTGGTCGAGGCGGTCGCCGCCGGGACCGATCCGGCGCCGTCCTTCGCCGACGGGCTCCAGGTGCAACGGGTGCTGGCCGCGGTGGAGGACAGCGCCGCGAAGAATTCCGTGTACACGCCCGTGCCGCCGCCGGCCGGAATTCAAGCTTCAGGAATTTGAGCTCAGGAGGTCCGAATGCCACGTCCGTTCACACTGTTCACCGGCCAGTGGGCCGATCTGCCCTTGGAGGAGGTGTGCCGGCTCGCCCGTGACTTCGGTTACGACGGTCTGGAACTCGCCTGCTGGGGCGACCACTTCGAGGTAGACAAGGCGCTCTCCGACCCGGGATATCTGGACAGCCGGCACCAACTGCTCGACAAGTACGGGCTGAAGTGCTGGGCGATCTCCAACCACCTGGTGGGACAGGCCGTCTGCGACAACCCCATCGACGAGCGCCACCAGGGGATTCTGCCGTCCCGGATCTGGGGCGACGGCGAGCCCGAGGGCGTCAGGCAGCGCGCAGCCGCCGAGATCAAGGACACCGCGAGGGCCGCCGCCGCGTTCGGCGTCAATACGGTCATCGGGTTCACCGGCTCCTCGATCTGGCATCTCGTCGCGATGTTCCCGCCGGTACCGCCGGGCATGATCGACCGTGGGTACGAGGACTTCGCGGAGCGCTGGAACCCGATCCTGGACGTCTTCGACGCCGAGGGCGTGCGCTTCGCGCACGAGGTCCATCCCAGTGAGATCGCGTACGACTACTGGACCACACGGCGCGCGCTGGACGCGGTCGACAACAGGCCCGCGTTCGGGCTGAACTTCGACCCGAGCCACTTCGTCTGGCAGGACCTGGACCCGGTCAACTTCCTGTACGACTTCCAGGACCGGATCTATCACGTCGACTGCAAGGAGGCGCGCAAGCGCCTCGACGGCCGCAATGGCCGGCTCGGCTCGCATCTGCCGTGGGGCGACCCGCGGCGGGGCTGGGACTTCGTGTCGGCGGGCCACGGAGACGTGCCGTGGGAGGACGTCTTCCGGATGCTGCGGTCGATCAAGTACGAGGGACCCATCTCGGTCGAGTGGGAGGACGCCGGTATGGACCGCCTGGCGGGCGCGCCGGAGGCCCTGGCGGACCTGAAGCGCTTCGACTTCGACGCGCCGACGGCGTCGTTCGACGCGGCGTTCGGAGGCGGTGAGTAGGCCCTGAGGGCGGGGCTGGTCCGTGCCGAGCGCAGCGCTGGGCGCGGACCAGCCCCGCCCCCCCGGCCTGGGCACCGCCTCCGCCGGCCTCGATAGACGACGCCCGCGGCGCCTCGACGTCCAAGCGCCTCCGTTGCGCCAGGGCTTGTGTCGCGCTCTCCATGATGCAAATACGTGGATACGCCAGAAGGACCGAATCGGATTACCCATAATAGCTAC
>NZ_JARBAE010000035.1:0-78689 GCF_033795305.1 Streptomyces sp. AK02-01A | reverse complement strand
TGGGTGGGCTTCGGGCGCCGGTCAGCTCACCGCCTCGCGGGTCGCTGCGGCGAGCGCCGCGCGGGCCTCCGCCGCGAGCCTCTCCGGATTCCGTTCCTCGCTCGCCCAGGCGACATGTCCGTCCGGCCTGACCAGCAGTGCCGCGACAGACGCCCATGCGGACCTGTCCGGGGCCGCTTCGGACCGGTGCTGTCGTACGGTCCGCAACTCACCGGCGATCAGGGGCCGTTCGCTGTCGCCGCGCAGGTCCGACAGGACGTATCTGCCGGGCCGGAGCAGCTCGAAGAGCGTCGTGGCGTCACGGGAGAAGGCAAGATCGGGCGCGCGCCGGCCGACGAGCGGGTGTGCTCCGGGCTGCGAGCTCGGATAGCGCACATGCAGCCCGGAGAGGCGTTCCGCCAGGGTCAGTTCGAGTGTCGGCTGCTCCGCGATGAGCTTGCTGAGCAGCGAGCGCAGAGCCTGTCCCTCCGGTGAGAACGCCGTGATGAGAGCCGTCTGTGCCTGGCTGGCCTCCAGGAGGTCGGCACCGACCGGATGGCGTTCGTCGTGGTAGGTGTCCAGGAGCCCCTCGGGAGCCCAGCCGTCGAGTGTGGCGGCGAGCTTCCAGCCCAGGTTCGCGGCGTCCTGGATTCCGACGTTCAGCCCGACGCCTCCAGCGGGCATGTGCTGGTGGGCGGCGTCACCGGCGAGCAGGACACGGCCCTCGCGGTAGGACGCGGCCTGCCGGGTGGTGTTGCCGTACCGCGAGAGCCAGGCCGGTGAGCGCATGCCGAAGTCCGTTCCGGCGGCGGCGATCGTGTTGGCTCGGAGCTGATCGAGCGTCAGGTCGCCGGGCCAGTCGGTGCGAACGTCCTCGGGCATGGTGCCGACAATGCGGTGCAGACCGTCGGACAGCGGTACCACCATGATCAATCCGGCCGGGCCCGCCTTGCTGAGCACTTTCTGCTCGGGCGGGTCGTCGAGGACGACATCGCCCAGGAAGCCGAGAACGGTGGGCCGCCGGCCCTCGTACGGTATTCCGGCCCTGGTACGCACCGTGCTCCGGACGCCGTCGCAGCCGACCACATAGTCCGCGCGGGCCGTGTGCGGGCCGTCGGGGCCTTCGACCTGGACCGTGACGCCGTCCGAACCCTGGATGACGTCCACAACGCGATGACCCCGGCGGACCGAAGCGCCGCTCTCGCGGGCGAGGTCCTCCAGAAGGGCCTCCGTTCTGGCCTGGGGCAGGGACAGAGTGAAGGGAAAGGGCGTGTCCAGCCGGGTGAACTCCAACCGCCGATCCAGCACGCCGAAATGGCCGCTGGGAATCCGCAGGCCCTCCGCGAGGAACGGCTCCGCGACGCCTCTGCCGGCGAAAACCTCGGTCGTGCGGGGATGGATGGTGAGCGCCTTGGAGTGCGGATCGGGCTCGGAACGGGGTTCGAACACGGTCACGGTTACGCCGGCCAGCCGCAACTCGAACGCCAGCCACAGTCCGACGGGCCCGGCTCCGGCAATGACGACCTGCTGCATCGCCACCTCCCTCTCTTGTTCAGTGAACAATACTTGACTTCATGCAGCATAGGTCACTGAACAAGAACCGCGCCACCGCCTTGGCGGTCGGTCTTGCGGATCGATCTGAAGCGTGCGGCTCGCACGCATATGCGCTACGGTGCAGAGCGTGCGTAACGCACGCGTTTCACATCGGCAGGATTCAGACGTCAACGGGATTCACGTCAACGGGTTCAGGCGTCGACGGGATTCACGGGATTCAGTCGACAGGATTCGCGGGATTCAAAGGGGAAGTACTCATGGCGCAGACCGACATCGCCTCCGCACTCAACGACCTGCTGTTCAACGCGACCACGGATGTGCGCGAGGCCGCCGACCGTCATTTCGCTCCCGAATACCGTCAGCGCACCGACGGACAGTGGGACGACCGTGACGGTTTCCTCGATCACATCTCCCATCTGCGCACGGTGGTGTCCGAAGGCGTCATTGAGGTCCATGACGAGCTGCGCGACGGCCGGCTGTATGCGGACCGTCACACGGTGCGCATCACGAAGAAGGACGGTTCCCGGGTGCGGATGGAGGTGTATCTCTTCGGTGAATTCGCTCCCGACGGGCGCTTCCGCCGGGCCGAGGAGGTCACGCTTTTGCTGGAGGGCGGCGAGGGCGACCGGACGATCGGCAACGCGCGCTGAGCGGCGCTTGGGCTTGACGCGCTCCGGCGGACACCACGCGCCCGCACCTGGCCGCGCGGCAAGCAGCACGGCGCGCGGCGTCGGCGCAGCACCTTCCGGGACGACTGGGTCGAACTGCACTCTCACGGCCGGCGGCACCCGGGAAACACACCGGCGTAGGGGAGGGGAGCGGCAGGAGCAGCCGCCTCCGTAAGGCCAAGGCGCAGGGAGTGTCTGTTGTGTTCGCAGGGCAAGGCGCTCGCTGCGAAGGCTTCCCGGAGGGCGAACTCCGCCAATTCGAGAGTCTGCTGAAGACGAGCTGCTTCGGGCCGTGTCTCGTCGGTCCAGTCGCCGACCGGGCCGTTCGATCGGACATGGTCGGCCAATGACACGCGAGCGGTAGACAGCGGATCGCTGAGCGACGAGGGCGTAGGGAACCTGTATGTCGTCCGGGCCGCATGCCGGGGCGCGGCAGGGGAGCGGGGACGGCGACGTAGGGCGGCTCAGGGCTGTTGTGGCAGGTGGATGGCGCGGCGGCAACAACGCCCAAGGGCCAGTTCGAGGAGATACAGCCTCCGAACTGGCCCTTGGTTCTGTGCCCCCGGCAGGATTCGAACCTGCGACACCCGCTTTAGGAGTGGGATCGAATCCTTGCCGGGTGGTACCCATGAGTGCCAAGTACTGCTGTTTTACCTGGTCAGCGCCACGCAGATTCGTTCCTAGTCCAGCTCGTGACACCTGATGTCGGACCATCCGCTCACGCATCGCGCACGCATCGAAGCGGTGCAGGGGTTGGATGTCATGGTCGCGGCTGAGGAGACTCTCCAGAGGGCGTCGGCAGACGTCCGGTAGCGTGCCGCCGGCCGTCTCTCTCACCTGGTTCGGGAGCTCGACGAGCCAACGATGGCCCTACCGCGTTTGTCACGCACCTGATCCGAATGGCAATATGCGCGGCCCGTACGCGCATAGGCCCGCTCCCACAGTAGGGTCCGTGTGCACCGCGCGTTGCCGATGTTGCTCCGCCGAGAAGCCTGTTGGCCGATGAAGCTAGCGCTGACTCATCTGGTCAGTCACGGCCCGCCGAGGGCATTCAGTCTCATCAGATCGGCGGAGACGGAGCGACTTCGCAGGACCAGGACATAAGCGAAGCAGCGGCCGGGGGTCCTGCTACAGCGCTTCGCCAAATGATCCGTAGGAGTCACCGCTTGCTGGCTTGGTCTACAGGGCAGGGCGCAACCCGGGAAAGTCTTCATGCCGTGCGTCGTGCCGTACCCACCTTCTTCAATCAGGCCAAAGCGCTCGAATTAAGCCAGCAGCTGTTGCACACTGGTCTGGCGCTGCAGGTCAGTTGATGTAACTGGGGCGGGATACCGCTGCAGACGTGCCCAGTTGCTACGCCGGTGCTGGGCCGACGCAGGTGCAGCGAAGACGAGCGGCACAGGCCGGTGGAGGGGGAGAATGACTGCCGAGATGCGGTTGTGGGATGACAACCCCACGCAGGTCGATCTGCTGGGTTTCGCAGCGATCGTCGATACTGTCGTGGCGTCCCTAGAGGTTCCGGGCCTGGACCCGGTGACCGTTGGCGTTCACGCTCCTTGGGGTGCAGGAAAATCCACGGTCCTGCAGCTCCTTCACGAGCGCCTGTTTCCTCGTGACGACTACCTACTGGTCCGCCTCGACCCCTGGGAGTTCGATGACCAGTTTGATGTCCGCGGCAGCGTGGTCGCTGAGATCCTGCAGACCGTGCTGTCAAAATACTCGTCCACCGACAGTGCAGTGGACGGGCTGCTGAAACGGATCAGCCACTCACGCGTCGCGATCACTCTGGCCCGCGGCACCCTAGTGACACAGTCCGAGGGTCTTATCGAGGCACTCACCCCCACCTCGAAGAAGGACCCTAAGGGCATGGCTGGCTTCCGTGAAGCTTTCCAGGAAATGCTCGACGACCTACCGTCCCTCACGCGTGTGGTCGTCCTCGTGGACGACCTCGATCGGTGCCTTCCCGATGCAGTGATGGCGACTCTAGAAGCCATCAAACTCTTTCTATCCGTCAAGAAGGTGGCCTTCGTCCTGGCTGCAGACCAGCACATGGTGCGAGAGTCCATCGCTGTCAGCCTGGACGCGACAGGACGGGACGAGCAGTTCGCTCTGCGCTACCTGGAAAAGATCGTGCAGGTGCCGCTGTCGCTCCCACGCATGAGTGCCGCGGAGGCCGAGACGTTCATCGCGCTGTTGCTGTGCGCCCAAGTGTGCCCGGACGCGGCCAACTACGCGGCCCTCGTCCGCCATGCGCAGGAACGTCGTTCGCAGGGCCAGTCGCCCGTGCTCGCCGATCTGCAGAAGGTGCCGTGGCAGCCGGGCGGTGACACGCTGAACCTCGCCAACCGTCTGGCAACAGGACTGTCGGCCCACAGCGCAGGTAGCCCGCGCAGTATCAAGCGCTTCCTGAACGAATTCAGCCTGCGCCGACATATCGCCGAAGGGCAGGGCATCCACCTTGACCCCTCGGTGATCGCCAAACTCATGCTCCTGGAGGACAGCCTCAGCAAGGACTTCCAGATCTTGGTGGAACTGCCCGATGGCCGGCGGCCGGAGCTGCTAGCACGCTGGCAGGAATGGGGCCGCGGCGAGCGCGACGAGAAGCCGGACGGGGTCAGTGACGGCAGCAGAGCATGGGCGGCAGCGGAGCCGGATCTCACCGGCGCCCCAATCGGGCAGTACCTCAGCCTTGCGGCGTCCTTGGGCAGCCTGACCGCTGGTGCCTCCCTCAGCCAGGAACAGCTCAACTGGGTCGTCGCGCTGGTAGGCGAGTCCGAACCGCACCGCACCGCAGCCCAGGAAGCGGTCGTGCAAAGACCCGTGAGTGAACAGCGGGCCCTCGTTACCGCACTCCTGGACCGCGCCCGGCGAGTGCAGAACCCGGAATGGTCGGTGGAGTCGATCGTCTGTGTAGCCAAGAAAACCGAGGAACTCCGGCAGGAGATCGCCGAAGGAGTGTGGCATCTTCGGAGCGTGCTAAACCCAAGCTGTGCGTACGAGGTCGGCAGCAGCGAGGTGGAGGAGCTACGGGCCGTAGCGCAGCGGCTGGCCCAAGCGGGCGACGTCGATGCGATGGTGCGGGCAGCCGCCGAAACAGTGACCAGCTGATGGGTACCTCGGGATCCTATGGCGGCAGCGGCTCCTCCGATTGGGGTGCCGCACACGACGCCTTCGACGCCCTTCCCGGCACGATGGCTACTGGCGGTGGCGGTGAGCCTCCTGCTGACCAGCAGCAGATTCTGGACAGCATCTTGAAGGCGTTGGCCGACGCCCTGCAGCACGATGACTTCGACCGTGGTCGCCCACCGGCCGGAGGATATCCCCTTGCCTCGCTGCTGCCGCGGCTGGGAGGTGAGGGTGGCGGCGGCGGGCCCGGGCGCGTAGGCGCCGGATCTCGGCGGCAAGTCCTCAAAGGAGCTTCGAGGGGTGCGGCCGCCGTGGCTGGCGCATACGCGCTACGCAATGGGGACGCGGGCCAACTGCGCGAGCTTGGGCTCGATCTGAGTGCACTGGCCGCCCTGCAGCCCCGCGCGCAAATCGCGCGGATCCTGCAGGCGATTCTGGGGGATGCGGCCCATCCCGACGACACCGCGCTGCGTAAGGCGACGGCCAAACATGTGAAGGCGGTCGTCCTTTCTCCCGAGCTTCCGTCGCCGGAAGAGAGCATCCGAGGTCTCGTCGCAGCGTGGATCTACGAACTGGCCCTGGTCGAACTCGGCTCTCAGCAGGCAACAACGCCTGTCGCACCACGGGAGATGGTGCGCAAGCAGGAATGGCTGCGCTCCTGGCTGACGCGTCGAGTACGCGACATCGACATCCCGAACGCACGGCGCATGACTGTGCAGCAATTCTCGACCGCAGCAGCCAAGGTGACAGGGGAGGCACTGCGCATGCTCCGCGCACGACGCTCATGACGACCGCGATCGAAGTACTACCCGACGACGCAAGCTTGTTCCACGCCTCCGCCACCGCTTTGCGCTGGCCTCGAACTCCTGGCCATGGTGTAACCGTCGCCGGCACGCTCGGATGGGATCTGAATCTCCTGGGACCGGTCCCAGAACCGGCAGCAGACCTGCTGCGCATTGCCGCTGCCGCCTACCTCGCCGACCGTCACGTACGGCGGCCCGGCACGTTCAGCAGGACGATCGACCTCACGGTGCACGTGGTCGACCCAGCTATGTGGAATGCCCGTCAGGGCGAGCAGGTCGCACAGTTGCTGTCCTGGCTGACTGGCGACCGCTGGAACCTGCAAGCCGTGCCCGCTGCACGCGCAGTGGGGCAGCGGCACACGCTGGCCCCGGCCGATGACGTGATGCTTCTCAGCGGCGGTTTGGACTCCCTGTGCGGCGCTGCGGACCACTTGGGGGACGACGCCGAGCGGATCTACGTCAGCCACTACGACGGCAGCACTGCAATCCGCAGAGCACAACGCACCGCCGGTGCCTGGCTCCAGTCCCGCGTAGAGCCCCCCATACGTCAATACCGCCTGGGCTTTCACCAGACCGGTCCGGCACAGGAATCCTCCTCACGCAGCCGCAGCTTGCTCTTCGCTGCCCTCGCCACCGCCGTGGCCGCCACCGTGTCCAGCCCTCAAGTGACTGTTCCGGAGAACGGCTTTACCAGTATCAATCCGCCGCTGACCCCGGCACGAGGTGGAGCACTATCTACCCGCTCAACCCACCCCGGCACCTTCGCCCGCATCAACTGCATCCTGGCTGCCACCGAGATACCCGTCACCATTTCCAACCCCTACGCTTTTCTCACCAAGGGGGAACTGCTAGACCGCGCGCACGCCCGTGCTGGCGCATCACTCCTTGCCATAGCAGCAGAAACCCTGTCGTGCTCCAAACTTGACGGGGGCTACTACATAGGTGGCAACGCCAACTACAACTGCGGCCTGTGCGTGGCATGCCTGGTGCGCCGCGCCTCGTTCACTACCGGCAGACATCCCGACACCACCCCCTACCTCGTCCACCATCTCACCGGTGCCTCACGCGAGCGGCTGCTGCACCAGCGCCGTAGGGACATTCATGACGTTCAGGAAGCCATTCTCAACGGCATCGATGACATCGACGTCCTCGCAGTCGGCGAGTTGCCCGTCGATGTCGACGTCGACGCTATTGTCGATCTGTGTCAGCGTGGCTTTGAGGAGCTGAGCCGTGTCCCCCTTCCCTGACGACCTGCCACCGCTGGACTGCCACGCACACATCGCCCCCGACGTGACAGCCGCCCAAATCGACGCCCTCGGCGGTGCCGTGGTCTTTGCCGTCACCCGTACACCCGCAGAAGCCGCTCGTGCATGCCAACGAAGCGATGCCACCCTTGTGTGGGGGACCGGCGTGCACCCCGGTGTAGCTGCGGCACTCAGCGCTTTCGATCCCCGGCGATTCCACTCCACCCTGCGCGAGACCTGCCTCATCGGTGAAATCGGCCTCGACCGACGCGGTGATCTTGAACGCCAGCGCTACGTTCTCTCGCGCATCCTCAGTGCTGTGCAAGACCAGCAGGTCCTGCTGTCCCTGCACAGCACCGGGCGCACCGCCGCGCTCCTCGACCTTCTGACGGACCAGCCGCATCCCGGCGCGATTCTTCATTGGTTTCTCGGCAGCCCTGACGAGTTGCAGCATGCTGTCGATCTAGGTGCCTATTTTTCCGTCAACGCCGCAATGCCCGACACCGTGCTCAGGGCCATCCCCGCTGATCGGCTGCTGCCAGAGACCGACTTCCCCTCCAGCCGGCGAGCGACTGGCGCATCGAAGCCCGGGGATATCTCAAAGCTTGAGACGCGCCTCGCCGACCTTAGGGGCCTCACAACTCAGCAAATCAGGCGTACCTTCTGGCAAAATCTCCGGGAAGTCGCCACCCGGGCAGGTGTGCTGGACCGGCTTCCGGAGGCTGTGGCCGACTGGGCGCTGGAAGCATGAAAGCTGGAGGCCCGCTAGCTCCCAACCACATTAGTGCCGCCGATTCGGTTAAGGGCCCTCCGTGACCCGCTGCGCAATTTCCGCGTTGGCGGCGATTTCGGGCGGTAGAGCGCAGCCGCGCAGGTAGCGCGCTCGTAGAAGCTGACTGGGTTCAAGCCCCTTTGCCTGGAGTAGAATTGCTTCTGAGAGATCAGTGTCGGTGAAATCTGCACCTTTGCTCTGCGCTCCGGTGAGATCAACCCGTGCCAGAGATGCCTTCTCTAGTACAGCACCCGTGAGATCAGCGCCCTGAAGTTGCGCCCCCGCAAGGTGGCACCGAGAAAGATCAATCTGCACACGGGTAGAGGAAGTCCGCGGCGGCAGGGGTCGAGTCAAAGCCCGCAGAGCTTCCTGGATCTCCTCCGCAGGCTTGTCAGGCAGCCCGGCTCCAGCCAATGCCCCCGGCTCCTTGCTTGTCGGCGCCTGGTGTCGAAGAAATACGTTGAGAACCCTGGCTGCCTGACCACCTTGGTCGGGAGCGTCGTGCACGATTTGCTCCAGGGCAAGAATTCCGCCGATGCGCACATATGTCTTGTCCGAACTCAGCCGTTCCAGGGCCTTTGTGAAGCGATCGGTCACCTGACCGCGGCGAGCCAACTGGTACGTCCGGGCAGTGTAGATCAATGCCGCTCCGGCACCGGTGGCCGCCGTCACCTGCACGGTCGCCAAACGCAGTTGCCCAACGGCTGCAGACCGAGCGGGGATATCCATCAAGGCCCAATCCTGTCCGGACACCCAACACGCCATCCAGCGACCGACTGGAGTGAAGACGACGGCGACCACACCCGCCAGCACTGCCACGCCGACCACCGTTACCACTGTCACACGTGCCCACGTCCATCGCATGACCCGTTTCTATCTCCTCCGGCTCAGATGCGTACCAGGCAAGGCAATGCATCCGCCAGATCGTGATGATGCGAGCATGTGAAGCATGGCCGCTTTCTGGAAGGTCGGGTCAGCGGCCTCACCCTGCGGCGTAACGTTCCAATCGACCAAGGAGGGCGCGCCAGCATGTTGCCTACCTGGAACGCGTCCGGCTGACATCCAGCCCGTGGTGTCCCTGCCCCACCTGGCGAGGTTTCGACGGCTCGTTCCTGGAACAGGGTGAGGTCGGTAGGTTCGAGGTCGGGGCCGTTCAGGATGAGGTAGTGCTCGTAGGCCTCAGGGCGGCGCCGCGCCTTCCCCCCCCATGATCCGAGCTGCGCGCTCTTCCGCTTCGCGTTCGTGGCAGCGCGCGGGCGCTTCCAGCTTGCCAGACAGAGGGTTTGGGGGAGGTCGCTGCGGCCGGACGCGGGATTCGGGGCCTCGGATGACTCGCACAACAAGTCGACGAGGTAGGCCGTGCCAGCCTGGTGGCGATGTGGGTCATCTGCCGCAGCTTCAGCCGGTTCTCAGTACGGATGGCCGTGACGGTTTGGGCCCATGTCTCATGTCTCTGCCCTCGAACGCGCTGTCATAATGGCATCGTCCGTGAGCACTTCGAGCTCGAACTGGGCCACGCGGGTGATGTTGGCAGGCGTCAAGTATCCCGGGTCTGCGCACAGCCTTCGGGAAAATCTCTGTGCCCCCGCTCTACGCGTACTCCATGCTGACGGGCATGCATCCTCGTGACAAAGAGATATGGCTGGCGATCGATCAGGGACTTCAAGTGATCGACTGGGAGGCGTGGTTCGGTTGCCCCGAGGGCGCCGACTATCTCTCACGCGCGGGCCACGACGTAACCGCACGGGCGGTCGCCGGACTCACCGCGTTCTTCGGCGGTGGCTGGCTGCCAAGGGCCGTAACCCCCACCCTTGCTGCAGGCCGGGCCAGCGACGCCTTCGTCGGTCTTGGCCGGGCCGCCCCCGTGCTCCAGGCCACGAAGGGCGCCGAGCGGGGAGCATGGGTGGAGGCGGTCCGGTGGTGGGCCGCGTACGCCTATCTGAAGGAAGCCGGGGTGCCCGGCCTTGCCTCGCTTAGGCGGGATGCCCGACGCGACATCACCCTGTCCCGGTTCCTGCACACCCAGACGCAGGCCCGGCTCGCACTCATGGGGGCGGCCTGCGGGTTTCCGGTCGAGTTGGAGCCGACGAAAGCTGGCGGCGGCCCCGGCGACATTCGTATCGGTCCGGTCTTCATTGAGGTCGTCACCTTCGCCGAGGACCGGAAGCTCCAGGACTACGAGAAGTTCCGCCAGAACTGCCGGGTCCACCTCCTCGCCCTGGACAGGGGGCGCGATATCTACTGGGAAGGCGACTTCCCCGAGTTCCTCAACAGGGACGATTTCGCGACGTGGAAGAAGCAGACCGAGGAAGCAGCCCAACGGTGCGTGGACTTGGAGGCAGCGGTCGACGTTCTCAGCAATGCCGGGAGGCGGCTGACCGTGCGCCCCGGAACGGCTCCCCAAGGCACCACTCTCACGGGGGAGACCGTGGAGAGCGACCAGGGCAGGCGACTGCTGGGCAAGGTGCGAGGGAAATGCGCCAAGACAGTGGAAGCGGGCACCGCGTGGATTTGGGTGGAGGATCACAGCGGCCTCTTCCACTTCCCGATGCCCTTCGCTGAGATGTCCCTCGCGGCCAAGACCGACGCGCTTGCGGAACTGTTCGGGCCACTCTTGGAGGAGTACGTCCACGTCGCCGGAATCGTCGTCTCGAACGCGGCCCGCCGACGCCAGCCGCTTCCGCTGGACGAAGACGCGCTCCGCCCTGCTGCGCAGGGCTTCCAACGGGGGCTCCCCCTCGACCGGGTCCGCGAGACGATCGTGATTCCCCGGAGGATCCTTCTGCCTGAACAAACGCATCTGATCGCTAGAATGTGCGATGCCGAAGCTGCCGCGCTCGATTGGGCCCTGAGGAGGCTCGGTGTTCCCGGGGGCGTGACATCGCTCCTGGCCGACTCGTCGGGGACGCACCGGATATCCCCTTTGTGGACGCCGTGAGCCGGCCTCGGCGGCGCAACCGTAGGGGTCCACTGAGATTTCGCGAACGCATCAGCTGCTGCAACGTCGACTGAGGGGCCAGGACTTGCGGCTGGAATAGCGCTGAAGCCCGATTGCTTGACCCCGTCAAACGTACCGGCCGCCATCGTTGGCACGCGGGGTCGAATCCATGCCGGGTGGCGGTCGAAGCTGCCCAGTGACGTGTTCTGCCTGTTCAGCGCAGCGTGGTGTCGTGCCCTCGTGCTCGTGACACACGTGCAGGAACGTCCGCACACGCATCGCGCACCACGACAGTGGTGGTCCAGGGCTTGCTGCCGGGCTGCTCTGGGGCGTGTCCGGAGAGGTTGGCCCTGGGCATTCAGCAGGGCTAGGTCGATCTAGAACCAGCACACTGGGGAGTTGCCGGACCCGGCCATCCGCAGTGACACGGGGCCCGGCGCCGCCGGAACAAGTCTGGCCGAATGAATCACTCACCCAGCAGCAATCACCGCTGAACAATCGAGCTAGCGGTTGGCTGGGTTACAGCCAACTTTCGCTGAACTCGGCTTGTTCACGTCGTTACTGGCCGGTCCATGTTGATGACGACGCTCCTCTCCCACATCCTGGAAGGCTTTCCGTCGAGCCATGATCTGGGGGATAGGTGTCTCTTCACTCTGCAATGCGTGCGAACAATTCCGAGGCAGTCCACCGCACACGCCAACTCATCGAATACATGCGCGAAATTGTTCGTGGGTCCTACAAGCCGGTGCGGGACTCTCAGAAGTACCCGGAGGTGCTCTGGCTCTCTGGCCTGCCGGACGACAAGCTGCGGCGGCACCCAGACGGCGACCGGCTGCTCCTCAAGGTTCCGCACCGGCCGCCGAGACCGGTTCCGGTCCTGCCCGACGTGCTGGCAGGATGGGTCGATTCCGAGGCAGCCGCCACCGCGACGCCCGAAGTGCCGTCGCTGGCCGAGTCCGGTCCGGGGCAGGGCTGGGAGGAAGACGAGAACGGAGATGTGTTCGAGGTCTCCGAGATCCGCCGGGAGGAAGCACACGAGGTGTTGCGGGCATACTCGCGATGGCTCGAGGTGTGGCGCCAGTGGTCGGAAAAAGAGCGCTTTGACCGGCCGTACCGGGAACTTCATCAGCAGCTGTACCGAATGGTGACCAGGATTCAGCAGGACGGCGAGGAATATGAGGCTGTACTCGGTGTCGGATTCCTGAATATCGGAGCCGTACGTCCGTCGGCGCGGATAGCCCGGCACATTCTGACGGCACCGCTGATACTCGCCATGGATCCCACCAATATGGCCATCACCGTCGCCCTCGCGTCCGGCGACCCTGCACGGCTGGAGGACAGCGAGTTCCTCGGAGCAGACGAGGGATACAGCACACGGCTTCTGAGCCCGCTTCGAGACCGTGTCGACGCGGAAGGATTCCATCCGCTGTCACGTGATTCCCAGGAAGTGCTTGGTGACTGGTCGGAGAGGGCGTTCGGTACCGATCGCGCGGTGGCGTTCCACCGGGACTGGGGCCGCCCGGCCGCTGATCCGATACTGCCAGTGCCCACGCTCGGGTTCGCGCCGGCGATCATTCTCCGTCAACGAGGCCAAGGCGCTCTCGTGAACTTCTACGACGGCATCGCGAACCGCCTTGCTCAGCCTGGTGCCATAGCTCCCCTGGGACTGGCTCAGTTGTTGTACCAGCTGGGAGCCGAGGACCGCAGGGCTTGGGGTACGGCGGGTGGTCGTGATGTGCCCCCTGCTCTTGGCCCAGACCCGCTGTTCCCGCTGCTATCGAACGAAGCCCAGCGGGAGGTGTTGAGGCGCCTTCAGTCCGACACCGGCGTCGTCGTTCAAGGACCACCCGGCACAGGAAAGACGCACACCATCGCCAATCTTGTATGCGCTCTGCTGGCGGACGGCAAGCGTGTGCTGGTGACTAGCGAGAAGAGCCAGGCGCTCCGCGTCCTGCGGCAGCAGTTGCCTGCCGAGCTGCGAAGCCTATGCGTCTTCCAGGGTGGCCGGCGCGAAGAGGGCAGCGGCGATCTCGAACAGTCCGTGCGCGCACTTTCCCAGCTCAGTGCCACTCAGTCGACGGAGCGCCTCGACGTAAAAATCAAGGGCCATGAAGCGCTGCGCTCGGCGCTGTCTGATACCCAGGCGCGGCTCCGTGATGAACTCCGCGCAGTGCGTGAGGCGGAGTGGTACGAACACCTCGACGTGGCTCCCGGTTACGAGGGGCGGCTCGCGGAGATCGTAGAGACCGTCGCTGCTGATGCACCGAAGTACGACTGGATGCCCGCGCTCCCCGCGTCGGCGCCGCGAGAACCTTCGCTGGGTGAGGATGAGGCCCAGCGCCTGATGGGTCTGGTGTCCCGGCATGGCGCCGGAGTGCTGGAAGAACATGCTGCCCGCTGCCCGGACCCTGCGGATTTTGTCGCGCCCGTGTTGTTCGAAGAGGCGGTCAGTGCCCTGGGCACTGCGTTGCGCTCTTGCGCCGAAGCATCGTCCGACAAGCTCTCCCTCGAACTCGCGGATCGCGGCAGTGATTTGATCGCGACGTTGGTAGAACTTCTGGACGCAGCGGAACACGCACTTCAGAGCGAAGGGCTGCCGGGCGAGCCTGCCGCATGGTTGCCGGACGAATGGACCACTCGTGCATTGCGGGACGGAATGGCCGGTCAGCGCCAGCAGTTGTGGGACGGCGTGCGCCGGTCAGCCGCTCGCGCCGAGGATGTGCAGAGCGTGCTTCAACACATCCCCTTCGCCACACTCGACGTACCTGACGTGGCGCTTGCCGAGGAATCACGTCTCATTGCTGCGGGGAGGGACCTTGAACAGTTCCTTCGAGCCGGCGGCAAGCTGCGCAAGCTGGCTCCTAAGCCGGTACAGAAGGAGGCCCAGGTCCTTCTTCAAGGGTGCCGAGTGGACGGGCGGCTGCCCAGTACACCGGACGAGGTCTCGGCATTGGTTGCTCACCTGGCAGCGCGTCAGTGCGTCCGGCAGCTGAACGAGCGCTGGCAGAGTGTCGGCGTGTCCGCAGCCGAAGGCTCCACAGAGGTTGCTCTGTCGGAGCTGTTGGACCGGGTGCCGACGCTCCGCGCGGTCGACGGGTTCACTCAGTCCGTCCGTACGCTGCACGACGTTCTGCTCAAAGCCCGGATCAACGCCACGGTGCGGACGGCACAGCAATGGGACGACGTTCGTTCATCCGCGAACGGCGCGGAGCAGCTGCTGCGTGCCCGTGACGCGGAGGAGAGGCTCCGATCCATCGCCGCACAGCTGCCGCGGCTCGATGCCCACAAGGCGGCTGAGCTGGCGGACATTCACCGAGCGGTCACCGCCCGCGATCCGCAGGCGTACATGGCCGCGATCGAGTCGCTGACCGAGGCGTTCCATCGTGATACCGATCGCCGGGAGGCCCGCAAACTCCTGGACCGACTGTCCGAGGACCATCCTGAACTGTCCCGGCGTTTCGCAGAGTCCCCGACCGAGGCGACTTGGGAGTCCCGCCTTGTGAACTTGGACGCTGCCTGGGCTTGGCGACGTGCACGTACCTTCCAGGACACGATGATGGTGCCTGGTAGGGAAGCCAGGCTCGAAGGAGAGCTGGAAGCGGTCGAGGCGCAGTTGAGGAACACGGTGACTCAACTGGCCGCCGATAGAGCCTTGTACCACTGCCTGGACCGGATGACAGCCGGCCAGAAACAGGCCCTGAGCGCCTACGCCTCGGCCACGGCGAACGCCGGCAGGGGAATGACAGCACTCGGCAAAAGGCATCTCAAGGCTGCCCGTTCCGCGATGCGTGATGCGCGTGACGCAGTCCCTGCTTGGGTCATGCCGATAAAGCAAGTCGCCGAAATGATTGATCCCGAACCGGACGCCTTCGACGTCGTCATCGTGGATGAGGCGAGTCAGGTCGGTCTGGACGGACTGATGCTGTTGTGGCTCGCTCCGAGAATCATCGTCGTGGGTGACGACAAGCAGTGTGTCCCCTTCTATACGGGCGGCAAGCATGAGCGGTTCAACGAACTCCTCGACTCACTCCTGCCCCATCTCACCGACTGGCAGCGGGACGGGCTAAGTCCGAAGTCCAACCTCTACGACCTGTTGTCCGCGCGCTTCAGTGAGACGATCCGGCTTACCGAGCACTTCCGGTGCATGCCGGAGATCATCAAGTGGTCGTCCGCTCAGTTCTACCCCGACAACGAACTCGTGCCCCTGCGGCAGTACGGAGCGGACCGGCTGCGGCCCCTCGAAGTGGTCCACGTCCATGAAGGCCACTGCGAAGGACGGCGAGAGACTTTGGTCAACAGGCCCGAGGCCGAGCGCATTGTCGCCAAGTTGCAGGAACTGGCGGAGGACGAGGCGTACGCGAAACGGAGTTTCGGAGTCATCGTGCTCCGTTCCGGACATCAAACAAGGCTGTTGGAGGATCTCATCGACACGAGGATCGAGTCCGCGATCCAGGAGCGACACAACATACGTGTCGGCACGGCCGAACAGTTCCAGGGAGACGAACGCGACGTCATCCTGCTCTCGCTGGTTGTCGATGCCGAAAATACTCGCGCCCTTACCGGACAGGGCGACGGAAGGCGTTTCAACGTGGCTGCCAGCCGGGCTCGTGACCAGATGTGGCTGTTCACCTCTGTCACGCCGGACCAGCTTCGCAGTAGAGACCTGCGCCACTCGCTGCTCACCTATATGCAGGCGCCGCCGGAACTCCAGGGAACATCGCCCACCCTTTCGAGCGTCTCACCCGACGAGCGATGCGAGCCGTTCGACTCTCTGTTTGAGCAGCGGGTCTTTCGCAAGATCAAGGAGTGCGGCTACCACGTTGTCCCCCAGTGGAAAGCCAGCGACAAACGCATTGACCTTGTCGTTGTTGGAGAGGCGGGCCGCCTCGCCGTTGAGTGTGACGGGAGCCCGTATCACTCCACGCCTGATCAGATTCGTGACGACTACGAGCGAGAGCGGGAACTGCGCCGGGCAGGCTGGCAGTTCTGGCGCGTACGCAGTAGCGAATTCGCCCTGTCTCCGGACGATTCACTGGCGCCGCTGTGGAAGCGCCTTGACGCTCTGGGTATCCGGCCCGGGGTCACCGAGCAGGCCCTGGGTGAATCGGCGAGTACCTGGGCTCCAGTTGAGATGGACGATGCCGACGTCACCACCGACGAACTCGACGCCATGCTCGATGAGGATGCGTCCATTTCTCTCGAAGGAATCTGAAGTGAACGAGATTTTCGACGACAGCACGCTTACGGAGATCGCCCACCTGATCTGTGGGGACGAGACGCCGCTGGTCTACCGGAAGGGGCACGAGATTGCCGCGTTCTTTCGGCGGGCGGGCTGGGACGACGTTCCGGAGTACGACGGCACAGCGAGGCACAAGTGGGCCCGGGAACTCCTCCTGGAGCGGCAGGCAGACGGCACAGACGACGCTGGGCGGGCGATCCTGCGTCTGGCTAACCGCCTTGAGTACTACAACCAGCAGCGGGAGTACCACGCCACGCTGAAGAGACTCAGCGAGGTACTTGTACTCGACGGGCGCCGGATCGGCGAGGATGGAGGTCAGCCGCTCCTCGTCCGCTGCGAAGCCGGTTTCCAGGATGAGGTACGACAGCTGCCGCGTGTCGAGTTGAAGGTCTCCGTGACTGACGTGGTGAGCGACCCGGATCTCGCCACAGCCGTGCAGCTTCGGCTGGACGAGGCACGTACCTGCTACGAGCACGGCGCCTACACGTCGGCGATCATCATGCTGGGCAGCCTTCTGGAAGGGGTGCTCGCGTTTGCGGCACAAGTCCGCGTCTCGGATGTACGCATGCCGAAGCCGTTGCGGAGCATGGGGCTGAATGACTTCGTGGATTTCGCGTACAAGAACAAGTGGATCGAGCACGATGCCAAGCTGGCGTCTGAACTCGTCCGGCACTACAGGAACCTCGTCCACCCCCTGGCGGAGAAACGGACCGGACACAGCCCGAACCGAGACACGCTCGATATGTGCTGGCCCGTGGTGAACGCCACGCTGAACGATCTTGCGGCGACAGCGACGGCCGCAGCGCCCCCTGTCCCGCCGTCTGTGCATCCGACAGCCGAGCGGGGCCGTGGCCGCAACCTCAATGCCTCCACACAACGCCCAACGCCAGCCTCTGTCGCTCATCGTCGTCCGGGCGTCGGACCAATGGCAGGTACCTGAACCGAAGGCACTTAACGAGGTACGGGACGATGGCTGAGGCGTGCTGACCCCCTTGAGGTTCAGGTTTGGGCGGTACGGTCGGGGGCGAGGCTGGCGATGGCCCGGCAGGTGTCAGGCACGCGGTTACGGTGGGTGGGTGACGGGAGTCAGTTGCTTCCAGCGTTTGTGAACTGATCCGGGCATGTTCGAGACGATGCGGCCGGACGAATGTCCGTAAGGTTAGCGTCCCGCTATTCGATTCTCTCCTTTCCCCGGCCACCGCCCCGGTCCGCTCATTCTTGGCAGGTTGACGGCTTGGCCGAGACGGTCGCGGCTCAAGTTGCGCTTGCCTCCATCGACGCTACGAACGGCGTCCGGCAACTGCCCAGCTGCTCAACTTGGCGGCGCACTCTGCTACTCAAACGGCCTCCTGAACTGACCACGTAGGACACCGGCTACGAGCGCAGTGGGGCATCATGTCCGCCATGGATCTAGAGGGAGTAGCCGCGCTGTCTGCGGCAGCCGTGGCGCTCATCGGAGTACCCGCCGCCCTGGTTGTCGGCAGGTGGCAATTCAAGGCTGCCTTGCGTTCGGCGGAGGCCACGAGCGAGGCTGGGATTGCCCAGGCCGAGTCGGTTTACCGTGCGGCCTTGGACACTGCCCGGGCGGAGGCAAAAACTATTCACCTACATTGGCGCCGAAGCATTCAAAGGGAGGCGTACGCATCTTTCCTTCTTGCGGTCCAGCGCCTCAAGGAAGTGGCCGAAAGATTCGCTGCGGACAACGAGGAAGTGCTATCTGCCGAGAGTATCGCGGCGGGGAAGACCTCTGCTGATGATGCTCTCGCCGCCCTCAAGGCGGCACAAACGATCATCGAGCTAGAGGGCCCCGATGACGTTGCTGCGCCTGCCGCCGTGATGACTGATGCTGCTCAGGAGATGTCACGCTATCTAAGGGCCCAAGCCGTTTACGCGAGAGCGTGGGGCAAGCTCTCTCGATCTGCGGAGAATCCGTCAACAGTTCTGAGCGCCCCTGCAATAGAACTTCTTCAGAGGCTTTCTCATCTGCGGCTCGTCCATGGGGCGGAGCCGTTTGGGCCCACAGGGGCGGATGCGTGTTTGGTGCACGAACGGAACGCCGCGAGAGGCGCCTGTTACGAGGCTCAGATTGCACTTCCGTCTGGCACCCTTGATGACGATGAGCTCGACGCTCTAATCGCGGGGCATTCGCGGTTCCCCCCAGCCTTGGGCGAGAGATATTTCGACGCAGTTCGTCAATTCGATGAGGCGGAAGGACGCTTCATCCGTGCCGCAAAGGTTGAGCTGCACGGCCTAGGCAGTGCTTGATGCTCAACACGTCATTCTTTCTACCTTCATTTCGCTGAGTTGGCGATCAGTTCGGAGGGAAGTGCGTTATTGCGCGAACGGCCTTGGCTCTCCGGGGCGGGGTCAAACGCTGTGTAACCGTCTCCCAAGCAGCTGCCATCTTGTCCGGCGAGAGGTTGCCAGTCTCGGCCCTCGCCGCAGCGGCTAGCGTTTCGCGACAAGACGGGTTTTTGAGGAGCTTGATGGTGGCGTCCGCGAAGGCGGCCTGGGTGTTCAGGTGGCTGATGTCTCCGTCGATGAGTAGGCCCGTGTGCCCGTGGTGGACTCGTTCGGTGAGGGCGTCGATGGGGCTTGTGATGACCGGGGTGCCGGCTGCGGCGGATTCGGCGGCGCTCAGGCAGAACATTTCGGGGAAGCGGCAGGGGTAGAGGGTGAGGGCGGCCTGCTGTTGGATTTCGATCAGTTCGCTGCGGGGGCGGATGCCGAGGAGGCGGACGCCGGCGGGCAGGGCGTTGCTGCCTAGGAGTTGGGTCCAGCGGTCGTCCGATTCGGAGTTGGTGAAGCCCCAGAGTTGCCAGCCGCTGGTGATCCAGAGTTCCGCGTCGGGGACGGCGGCGCGGACGCGGGGCCAGAGGGCGAGTGCGGCGTCGAGGCCGCGGTTGGGCATGCTCGCGTACAGGCAGATGGGGGCGCGGTTCTCGATGGGGCGGGTGTAGCGGTCGGTCTCTACCGGGAGCGGGATGAGGTGGGTCGGGATGGTGGGATCGTGGGCGTCGATGCGGTTCTGCATTGCCTGGGACGCGATGACAACCGTCCCGCCTCGGCTACCGAAGCGGTTAGTGAAGGCGGCGGGGCCTCGGGGGCGGTCGTCGAGCATCCAGAAGAGGTGGCGGCCGGCCCTCGAATCGGCGGGCCAGAGTGCTTCGTCGAAGCGGACGGCGACTGCCACATCCGGTGCTGGCGCGGTGTCCAGTTCCCAGGTCATGCGCCACGTCACGCCGTCGTAGACGCCAGGTCGGTAGCAGCAGTTGAAGACCTCGACGTGGTGGCCGCGGGCGGCCAGGGCTCGGGTGAGGAGGACGAGCGATGCCTCGCTGCCACCGAGACCCGGGGACTCCAGGTCGGGCGGGTGGAAGCTGGTGCGCTTGGGGTAGTGGAAGTGCCATCGCACGGGCGTCTCCTCGGTGAGTGAGTGAGCGGCGGTCGGTCAGTTGTGCCAGGTGTCCTTGCGGACTGAGGTGGGGACCAGGCCGAGGGTGCGGGCGGCATGGACGGCGCTCGCGGCCTGGAGGAGGCCGTCGATTCCCCAGTCGAGCAGTGCCGGGGCTTTGTGGAGCGGGGTAAGCAGGCGGCCGTACGTGCGTCCCGTGTCTGGGTCCTCGTGGCGAGGGTGGAAGCCGGTGATGCGGGCGGCGTACCGGAGTTGGGCGTACGGAGGCTGTCCGTCCTCGGTGACTTCCTGGTATCCGAGGTAGAGGGGGTCCGCGATGGTGATCTGGCTTTCCTCCTCGCATTCGCGGCTCAGGGTGGCCAGGGCGTCCTCGCCGGCTTCGGGGCGCCCGCCGGGCAGGCCGTAGCGGCCCCCGTCTTCGCGGAGCAGAACACGGCCGGTGCTGTCGAAGCAGAAGCCGTAGACCTGGCGGACGGTGATGCCGGCGGGGAGGGGCTCGGTGATCCAGCGGAAGGTGGTCATGGTGACTCCGTGGTGCGCGTGGTCGTACGGGTGGGCTTGCCGCGAGGCAGGCTGAGGGTGTGAAGTCCTCGTCATGCCCGTGGTGTTCTGCAAGCCTGACGCACTGAGTGGACCGCGCCGCACGGTGACGCGCGAGCGTGCCGTTGCCCTGCTGACTGCGCTGGCAGGGATGTGTTCCGGTACGGGGGCGGGGACGCTCGTCCCCGTACCGTGGCGTTCTGCCGCCGAGCGAGCCGCCGTACAGGTATCAGAGCGGGCCCGCACCGAGACGCCGTTTCAGGGCGCAGTCCGAGAGGGCGGTACGGCGTCCGCGCAGCTCCTGAAGATGGTGGATGCGTTGCCGGCCGGAGTGGTGGCGACGAGCGAGCTGCTGGAGCTCTCTTTGGGCGGGCTCGGCTTCGGGGTGCGGTCGGCGCATCGGCTCGTGCTGGGGGAAGTGGGGGTGGACGCGGTGTATGCGGGCGCCACGACGACCACCGAGTACGAGCCGGTCCGTGCGCGGCTGCTGGAATACCTGGCGGCGGAAGAGGTGGAGGTCTGGGACCTGGAGGCCGGGCAGGCCGCATGCGTACTCCAGTGGTGGAAGACGTATGTCCGTCACCTGCTGCTGGACCGGAGGCCGGGCGAGTACCTGCTGCGGAACCTGGTGCACGTGTGCGATGGGCCCGACGCCGACTACCTGTTGGGGAGGGTCCACGGGACCGGTCATTGATCGCGTTCCCAGCAAGAAGTCGCGTGCCGGGCGATCTGGGTGGCGAGTTCCGCGGGGTCCGTGGTGGTGCTGTCCAGACGCAGTACGTGGGGGACTTGGGCGGTCATGAGGCGGTCGAGGTTGTTGTGCCAGCGGGCGAAAGCGTCTGAGTCGGGGCCGAAGAAGCGCCGGGCGGCATCCTTGGCGGTACGGCCGGCCCCGGCGTCGGCGCGGTGCCGTTCGAGGCGAACCGGGAAGTCGGTGTGGAGCAGGGCCGCTCCGGCGAATCGACCGTGGATGGAGGAAGTGGCTGAATAGAGGCGGACCATGAGGCGGTCGTCTTCCAGCTCGGCGCGGGCCCAGGCCCGGAGGTGCGTACTCACCTTCAGTACGGGAGTGTCGGTGGCACGCGGAGCGATGTGGTCGATGACGGGTTCGGCGACGTACAGACTCCTGCGCAGTAGATCCGTGGCGCTTCCTCTGCCCACGGGCCCGGTGAGGTTGGCGAGGCGGGCGTCGAGGCGGCCGAGTGCGCCGCCGATGAGGGGGCCGATGACGATCTGCGGCTGGAGACCCTGTTGCCGCAGGAGGACTTCAACGATTCGGGTGATGGTCTTCTTGCCGGAGCAGTCCAGCCCCTCCACTGCGTACGGTCGCATCGAGATCTCCTTCGAGGGACAGAGGGATGGGGCGGCGACGCCGTAGTGATTCGGTGACGAGGGCTTCGGCGGCCTGGTGGGCGTCGGGGGTGCAGGCGGCGAGTTCGATCAGGTGGAGGGGGTAGCGGCCGGTCTCGTGGGGCAGGTCGGCGTAGTGCCACGAGTCTTCGTCGTCCGGGCAGCACGGGATAGTGGTGGCGTCCGGGGCCTGGAGCAGATCGGCTACGGCGGTGTGGTGCCCGTAGGTGTTGCCGAAGTGGCGCACGGGGGTGCCGGTGAGTAGCAGGACGGTCTCGGCAAGGGCGGTGAGGCGGGCTCCGGGGAGTAGTTGGCCGCGGTCGAGCAGCTCGATCAGTTGTTCCTCGGAGAGGGCTGTCGGCTTGGTGCCCCGGCCCGTTGCGAGGGGGGCCGTGTCGAGATGGCCGGATCGGGTGTGGAGGCGGACGCGGAGCGGGATGCCCTGGGGGCTGGTGGCGACCGCGAGCAGGGGCCACATGGTGGTGCGATCGAGCGCTGCCCAGCGCTGGAGCACGGCGATCACGCCGCCGGGAGTACGGGCGAGGCCCACGGCGAGGAGATGTCGTGCCGGGGAGTGGGTGAGGCTGATCAGGTTCAAGTCCGGCAGGCTCGGCAGCAGTTGCCTGTGCAGCGCGTCCGCGGCCTGCCATAGGGCCTGGCCCGTGGTGAGAGCGGGGCCGCCGACGGCACAGCGCTCGGCGAAGTCGTCGCGCAGGCGCTCCAGGACCGTGCGTTCGCGTGCCGTGGTCTCGGAGTGGGCAAGCGCCGTGTCGTAGATGCGGCTGATCATGCGTACGGATGGGAGGTCGGAGGCGGGAAGCCACCAGGGCGCGAAAGCGAACCCCGCGTCCGGAGCGGCGAGATCGACCACGCGGAGGCAGTTCGAATCGATGCGCGGTAGGCGGATGGTGATCCCGCCCCGGCGCCGGGGGAACTCGTTCAACAGTCCGTCGCGGTGACCGAGCACATGCCGATGCCGGTGGTGGTGCACGGGCATCCGTGCCGAGGGGTTGACGGTGGGATGCCAGGCATCGGTGATGTCCAGGGGGATCAGAGTGCGGCCCTCCTCTGCTGCTGAAGCAGTTGCCAAGGGTGAGCGGCGGGCTCGTCGAGGCGACGGGCGTAGTGGGCGAGGTTCGTCGCCAGTTCCGCGTCCCTGCGCGCGGGGCTCCCGGATCGAGGCGGGTGGGCACGGTGGAAGACCCCGGTGGACAGCACGGGGACTACGTAAGAGCCGCGGGCGACGAGCTTGGCCGCGAAGCACATGTCCTCCGGACCCCAGCCCACGAATTCGGGTGGGAAGCCCAGTGGACGGGCGGTGGAGGCCGGCAGAGCCAGGTTGTTGCCCTTCACCATGAACGGCAGGTCGACCGGGCCGAGGTGCTGGCCGTGGCCGAACTCGCGGAAACCGTGGGTCTGGGCGAGCGGATAGATGGTGACCGCTGCCGTGACAGGCGTCAGGCCGACGCGCCCTGGCTCGTACCGGGCGATGCTCCGAGTGTCACGTCTTCCGTCGGGAGCCCGGTCGGGGAGGGGCAGGTGGCCGGGCACCTGTTCGCGCAAGGAGACCGTGATCAGGTTGGGGGCGACGAGGTGGCGGGCGACGTGCTGCTGGAGATAGTCCGGGGCGAGGTGGGTGTCGGCGTCGCAGAACACCAGCAGCTCGTAGCGGGAGTGCGCCATCCCGAGGTTGCGGGCTCCGCCGCTGTAGAGGCGGTCCGCGCTGTGGACGAGCCGGATCTGCGGCGGGAGGCCGGTGGGCAGCCGAACGGGAGGATCGTCGGCGTCGTCGACGACGATCGCCTCCCACGGAGTGTCCGGAGTGAGGCGGGAAGCGGCTCCGGCGAGCGCGGAGAGAACGTCGGGCAGCACCTCGTGCACCCCGCGAGCCGGAAGGATCACGCTGATGCCTCCGCGCCAGGGCAGCGAGCGGGCCCGGAAGGTATCCATGGGACCCAGACCGAGGGCCTCAGCGGCGTGGTCGAGGGGGCGGTAGTCGTTGCTGCGCGCGGCAAGGGCCGCTGCGGTGGTGGGTCCGGCGGGGCCGAGCGGCGGGATGTCGGGCCAGCCGAGCCACCCTGTCACCGACCACGGGTCGGCGACCTCCGCTTCGTACAAGACGCCGAGAGCCAGGGGCCGGCCTCGCTCGACGATCAGCAGCCGGACGGGTCCGACCAAGGCGGGCGTACGGCTGAGGAAGGCCAGCAGTTGCCTCGATGGAGCGTGGCACCACGTCCGGCCGCGTCGCACCCAGCTCTGACGGCCGGGAGCGGCGAGCCGTACCAGCCTTGTGGCGAAGGGGAGTTCGGCTACAAGCTCCAGTGGCGCGTATCCGGACTGTGCCCAGCGGCCGGCCAACGCGCCGGGCTGCAAGCCTTCCACCGCGGGCAACCCCATGGGGCGAGAGCCGATCATGACGCGCGCCCTGCGAGAAACGGATCGGTCAGGCCGGGCAGCTCGTGGCCCATGCGGTCCCGCTTGGTCCGCAGGTAGTCGAAGCTGTCGATGGTCGGTGCGACGAGCAGCGGTACCTGCTCGGTCACCCGGACACCCAGTTCTCGCAGTGCCGATGTCTTGCCGGGGTTGTTGGACAGCAGACGTACGGAACGGACACCCAGGTCGGCGAGGATCTGCGCGGCGACCCGGTAGTCACGTGCGTCGGTCGGCAGACCTAGGGCGGCGTTGGCGTCGACGGTGTCAAACCCGGCGTCCTGGAGCTCGTACGCCCGCAGCTTCGCCAGCAGTCCGATGCCCCGGCCCTCGTGTCCCCGCAGGTAGAGGACCACTCCGGCGCCCTCGGCGGCGACCGCGGCAAGCGCGGCGTCCAGTTGCGGGCCGCAGTCGCAGCGCAGCGAGCCGAGGGCCTCCCCTGTCACGCACTCCGAGTGCACGCGCAAGAGGACCTGTTCACCGTCATATACCTGGCCCAGGGTGAGGACGAGCTGTTCGCCGCCCTGGAGCAGGTTTCGGTACCCCCGAGCGGTGAACACCCCTTGAGCGGTGGGGATTCGGGCCTGTGACACGCAGTTGAGCCCGTCAGCGAGATCGGCACGGCCTGCGGCCATGGCCGCAGGCCGCTCGTCACGCTTCACCGCGGTCTTTCGGTGGGCTTGCTCCCGTACGGCCATGAGGATCAGCCCCATGGTGTTCTGGCCTTGGCCGTCGCAGACGCCCCAGAACCGGTCGCCCCAGTCGTTGCCCTCGATCAGTTGGGCGCTGCCGGTTCCGATCAGCCGCTCCCGAAGGTCGGGGGCTCGGAACTTCTCCTCCACCAGGGTCCGCATCACAGCGACCTTGGCCTCTTCCCAGTCCGCGCGGTTCGCGTTCCGACGGCCCAGCGACTTGGCTTCGTCGGGGCCGGGCGTCGTAGCGATACGGACTCGGATCTGTTCGTCGGTGGTCTTGGCCGCCTGATAGGCGTGTTCGACCGTGGGGTACGGGCGGTTGTCCAGGTGGACCGGCGCGGGCGAGTAGTTCGACA
Organism: Streptomyces sp. AK02-01A; assembly: GCF_033795305.1. Taxonomy (NCBI): domain Bacteria; kingdom Bacillati; phylum Actinomycetota; class Actinomycetes; order Kitasatosporales; family Streptomycetaceae; genus Streptomyces; species Streptomyces sp. AK02-01A. Next base: position 53,580 of record NZ_JARBAE010000035.1, on the reverse strand, counting down.
GGAACTCCCACGGGCCGACGAACCGGTCGATCACAGAGGGCACGGGCGGGACGGGTGTCGGCGGGGCGGTGGGTACGGAGTCGGTCACGGTGATCTCCTCGCGCGAAGTCGGCGGCTCGAATGCCCCGACCGGGGCCGGGGAGTTCGAGACTCCCGCCACGCGAGCGGCGTCTCCACGCCGTGGATACGCCGTTTCGCCGCCGTCGTGAAGGCGTCGAAACGGCGGGCCAGCGTCGTGGAGACGCGCCCCGGACAAGCGGAATCTGAGGGTCACGTCCCTGTCGTGCGACCGGAAGAGCGGACCGTGATGGCGAACACCCCAAGCCCTGCGAGCCGGAACCCCCCCACCCACTGGGTACTCCTGGCCGGTCAGGCCGAGCCGCTGGCCGTTGCCCGCGAGCGGGTCCGCGACCTGCTCGCCGATGTCGTGTCCTGCGTGGACGACGCGGTCCTGGTCACCTCTGAGTTGGTCGGCAACGCCGTCCGGCACACGGCCGCCGGTCCCGATCGCCTGACGATCGAGATCGATGCGCACCATGTCGTCGTCTCGGTCCACGACTCGGAGGACGACCGCGGCGGCGTGCGTCCTCCCGCCCTCTCCGATCGTGACCCGCTGGCGGAGTCCGGACGCGGGCTGCGGTTGGTGGAGATGCTGACAAGGCGCTGGTACGTGGAGGCCACCGCGACCGGCAAGGCCGTGGTTGCGGTCCTGCCGCGCCGTGAAGTGCTGGTCAGCCGAGGGGCAGGCTCTTGATCACATCCCACCTGTAGGCCCGTTCCTCGCGGCGGAGTTCCACCAACTGCACCTCATGGACTTGTAGTTCCACGGGAGGGCAGCCGCGCAGCCCTGTGACGGTCTTGATGACCGGGGCGGCCGGGCGGGGCTTGTTGTTGTAGGCCAGGCTGAGATGGGGCCGGAACAAGGCGGTCGCCTTACGAGGAGGCAAGCCGAACGCCTGCATGGCGTCGTTGAGGACGGCGTGCAGTGCCACCAGCTGGGCCCAGGGGGTCACCGACAGGCGTACCGCCCCTCGGGAACCCGCCAGCGGAATGGCCCGGAGTGGGAAGGCCGGCGGAAGGAGGGGTGCCGTCGTGCTGATCAGTTCATTGAGGCGGGCGGGGGAGAGCGCGGCGGGGGAGCCGATGCGGGCCAGCGTGATGTGGAGTCCGTCGTCCGGTACGGGGTCCAGACCGAGGGGGGAGAGCGCATGCTGGCATTGCTTGGCGAGCGCCGCCAGCTCCGGGTTGCCGGGGAAGGCGAGCAGCCAGTAGTACGCGCGGGTCCCCAGTGCCCACCCTGGCCGGGCCCAGTGGTCGACCATGGTCTCCACAGCGTCGAAGGCTGCCTGGTCGTGTGCGGCGAGCACCGCGGGATCGCTCAGGTCGGCCGGCGGCCGGACCGGGAAGGCGGCGGGGTCGGCGCTGAGAGGCATGTGCGGCGGAGACACCCGGCGAACTCCTTCGTGATCACCGCGCCACTACGGGCGAGGTCCGACAGCCCCAGGCGCGGAGCTGTTCGCCATACTCGCGTACGGCAGGCCGGGACCGCCAAGGTGCCGCTCGCTCGTACAGGTCTTGGGAGCGTTGCCGCACCGAACTGATGGGCAGCGGGGCAGCGAAGGCGACCGCCTCCCGGCCCAGGGTCATGGCGTGCTCCACGTCCGGCGCCCGCTGCTGGAGCAGGGCCGTGGCCACGTCCAGACGAACAAGGGAACGACTCCAGGCCGAGTCGGATTCCTCGATCAGTTCGTCGAGGTGTTCGGCCTCCCGCAGCACGTGAGCGGCATCTTTCAGAGCGACCCGCGCGGTCACCGCGTTGGCCAGAGTGCGGGCCCGGCCGTACGGGCCGAACGAGATGCAAGAAGTCAGCCCGGGTGCCACGTCGTGCCGGTCGGACAGGTCGAGGGCCTGGCGGATCGCCCGCTCGGTCCGCTTACGGTCGCCGAGCTTGGCCAGTGCGCGGGCGCGGCCGTTCACCAGCAACCGGATGGCTTGTGGATGGTTCGGCGACCGGTCCACCGCTGCGGCGGCGCGTGCGTCGGCCTCGTCGTATCGGCCGGTGTAGTAGAGGGCGAAGGACAGGGTGCCGCCGGCCCACAGTTCGGTGTCCAGATCGCCGATCGCCCGACTCAACTCCAGCGCTTCCGCGCAGTACGCCTCGGCCAGCGGGAAGTTACCGGTGTTCACCGCCATGTAGCCGAGCAGTCCGCCGGCCCTCGCGGTGATCCGGAACAACTCCCGGCGAGCCGACGGTGGCTGCTGACCGGCAAGGAGGGTGTGGCCGAGTTTTCGGAGGCTCTTCGCTTGGCCCGACAGTCCGTGCGGCCCGTCCATCTCGTAGCGGTCGGCGATCTCGTCGAGCTGGGAGGCGAGCAAGGTCAGCGTGGCCTCATCGGCGTTCCCACAGCTCAACTCACGCGCGCGGGTGATGATGCCGACCGGATTCTCGTCGTCCGCGACCGGACAGACGGCATGAACGAGCGAGATCTTCGCAGGCTCCGGAGCTGCTATTCCGTGCTCCGCCGAGGTCGGCGCGAACAACTCCTCGGCGGTCCTTCCCAAAAGCTCTTCGAGGACTCGACAGGTATCGGGACGCGGCAGGTTCTTCAGCTCCCCACCCATCCACCGGTCGAACTGTCGTGACGACACCGCCACGGAGGCCAGCCCGGGGTCGTCGACCTCGGCGGCGAGCCGCCGGGCCGCGCGGAGGAACTGTGCCTCGAACGCCCTGTGCGTCGTGAGATGCCGGGCTTCGAGTAACTGCCTCAGAAGCGTGATCCGGGGCACCAGGGAACCTCCAGACGCGTGGGCGGAACATCAGTCCGTCTGCGGACGGTACGCACGCACATCAAGCCGAGCGGGCGGGCGTCTGACTGAGGAAAGCATGCCCACGCAACCGTAACTAGGCAATATGTCTGGCGAAGTTGGCCCGATCGGGTTGTCTCGGATCATGGGGCCGGACACACTGCCTCTATGGCACTGAAGAGGACGCTGGTACCCCAGTCGGTCTACCGACGCCAGCTCGCCGCGCGCCTGCGCGAGTTGCGGGGAGCCGCCGGTTTCACCCTCGCCGAGGTCGCCGAACGGATCGAGGTCAACCAGGGCACTCTTAGTCGTGTCGAGACCGGTGAACGCGGCACCACGCCCCTGCTTGTACGTGCCCTCCTGGATTGCTACACCATCACCGACACCGCTCTGCGTGACGACATCCTCGATCTGGTCCGCGCCGACAAGGAACAGCGAAAGCCCTGGTGGCGGAAGTACTCCGCAGTTCTCACCGCTACCCGCTACGACGGCTACCTGGCCCTGGAAGCAGACGCCACGGCACTGTCGAGCTACCAGCCCATGCTTGTCCCCGGCCTCCTCCAGACCGAGGACTACGCACGGGGCGTCATCGCACAGATGCGTCCCGACCTCACTCCGGCGCAGGTCGAGGCGTTGGTCAAGGTTCGCCTGGAACGCCAGGAGAGCCGCCTGGGCGGTGATCATCCGATCGAGCTCTGTGCGGTCCTCGACGAAGCCGTCCTGCGTCGTACCGTCGGCTCGGACAGCGTGATGCGCGACCAGTTCGCCCATCTCGTCCGGGTCGGCGAACTGCCCAACGTCAACGTCCAGTTGCTGCCGTTCTCCCTCGGCGCCCACCCGGGGCTTTACGGGCCGTTCGTCATCCTCACCTTTCTTCAGCCCACGGGCCCACTGGTCTGGCTGGAGAATCCCAAGAACTCCGTGTACCTGGAGTCCGAGAGCGACGTCGGGAACTACACGGACATCTTCGACCAGCTCAGGGCCTGCGCCCTCAGTCCGGCCGAAACACGCACCAGCATCACCCGCACCGCCGAGGAGCTTGAACAGTGAGCACAGCACCGCCCCGCCGTCCCCGCCCCGAAGACCTTGGAACGGCGTGCTGGCGAAAGAGTTCATACAGCGGTGGCGCCAACGACTGCGTCGAGGTGGCCGACTTCGGCTCGTACGCGGCGATCCGCGACTCCAAGAATCGCGGCGGGACTCCCCTGGTCCTGGCCCGATCCGCCGTGGACGAGCTGCTGAAAGCGCTGAGCCAGGGGCCCGTTCGCCGGGGTCTCCCGCATTTCTGAAGCTTTCCCTGGTCGCCGGTCGTCCGGGTCACCGTCGGCGGATGCGCACATCTTCGTAGCGGGGGGCGGCAGGTACCGCGGGAGCGGGAACAGGACTCGGCGTCGGCTTTGACTTCGGAGGCCGGGTGGGCGTGGCGACGTATCCGAGGTGGTGCAGCCGCCAGACCACGACCTCGCTCGCCGAGTTGGCGCTGTGGAGTTCGCGCTCCCCGACGGCCTTGGCCAGGAGGGCCGCAGTGTCGAAGCCTGCTCGTTCGGCTTGGTCGAGTACGGCCGTCAGCGCCTCCCATCCTGGTTCGGATTGGAGACGGTCGGCGAGGTGGGGGAGCGCGGTGCGGACGGTGGCTGCGTGGCGTTGTCGGTCTGATGCCAGAAGGCGTTCACCGTGGGCACGCAGTGTGGCCAGAGGGCCGGCGGCCGTGATCTGGTAGGCCGTACGCAGATGGAGGGATGCGCGTTGGGCGGCTTCAGCCTGCTGGGCATTTCCACGGGCGGCGTGCCAGTGGACGGCGGCGACGACGGCAAGGATCATGACGTCGAGGATCAGCGAGGTAGCGGCACTGTCCTGGCCGTGACCGAAGGCGGCGCCGGAGTGGACGATCTGGCGGGCCGCTCGGCGCAGGGCATGCATCTCCTCGTTCTTGGCGAGGATGTGCGAGCGGGTGGCGCGCTCGAAATGCCTTGCCGCTTCTCGTAGTTCCCCCCGGGTGGTGCTGGCCGAGGTCTGGGCGAGAGCGTCGATCACCTCGCCCACCCCGATCAAGTGGGCGGCTGCCGAACCTTCGTCCCCTGCCGTCAACGAGGTGAGAGCCACGTCGGCGGTCTGTACGGCGGCGTAGCGGGCACGGGCCGGTGCCGAGGCGCCGCTGCGGTCCAAGGTTGTGGACTGCGGATCGGTCTCCGTGGAGGCCGCGAACCGCTTGCGGATGCGGGGCAGGGAGAGGTCCGGGGCGAGCGTGGATCCGGCGTACCAGATGGGCTCGCGGTCCTTGTTGCGGTCGCCGACGATGGCGACGTTGTAGCCGAGCACGTCGCCGGAGGGCGCGACACGCATCTTGATCCGGACGCCTTCGGCGGTGAGTCGGTCAAAGAACTCCGCCTCGCCGACCGCGCCGGCCAGGGCGCGGCGGACGTGCTCACGCAACAGCTCCTTCGACGCGGCTTCTTGTCCGAGGCGCTTGGCCTTGTGGCGTTCCGCGCTGCTGGGGCGTATCGCGGCAGTACCGTCGCCCGACGCGACCCTGCGCAGGCCGTAGTCGACTTCGATGCGGCGGGCCTCGGCTTGCGCGCGGCGGGCCTCGTTGTGCAGTCGAGGCCGGCGGCCGTCGTCGCGCACCAGGGTGGCGATGATATGGATGTGGTCGTCGGCGTGGCGGACGGCCGCCCATCGGCAGGCTTGTTCGTCGCCGTCGGGGGCGATGCCGGTGGCGGCGACTGTGCGGCGGGCGATAGCAGCCCAGTCCTCGTCGGAGAGGGTGGGATCCTCGGGGCTGGAACGTACCGACAGATGCCACACGTGCTTCTCGGGGCGCCTGCCTTCTGGAAGAGCGTTGACGGGCTGATCGAGTAGGCGCTCAAGCTGTGCGTAGGTGGCGCTGGGGTCGCGGCCAGGGTCCGGAGCCAACGGGTCGAAGGCGGCGACCAGGTGTGGGTCCACGTGTTCCTCGTGGGTGCCCGGTCCGTAGAGGTAGCGGATCAGGCCGACCGTCTTGCTGCCGCGCTTGTGGATGCTGGGGATCATGCCGGGGTGTCGCCATCGCGGTGGGCGAGCAGAGCGTCGGCAGCGTCTTCCATACGGCGGGCCGCGCGGTGGACCGCTTGAGCTGTGGCCTCGAGGTGGGGCGCGCGATCGCCGGAGTTCAGAGCCTTGGCGACTTGATTGAACAGGCCGTGGATGCGGCCGAGGTGCCGACGCGCAGCGAAGACCTCGCCGATGACTTCCCGCTCGGTGGCGATCTCGGCTGCGGTACGGGTCAGGTCGCGGGCTGCTTTGTCCACGGCGTACGCGAGGAAGGCAGCATTGCTCATCCCGCACTGGTCGGCCGCCTGGCTGAAGCGTGAGAACTCGGCGTCGTTCATACGGCAACTGGGCTGATGGAGTCGCTTGAGCGGCTTCGGCTGACGCGGGCGCTGGCGCCTGGGAGAGAAGGCTCCGTCCGCTTGTCCCCCTCCAGTTCCAGGCTGCGGTCCGCCCTCGGTCGCTGCCGGCCGGTCCGGTGCCTCCTGGCATCGAGCCGCCCCCGCCACCTCTGGGGCGGGAATCCCGGGAGCATTGCTCCCGGTACAACTTGCTCCGCTTTTTGCCGTGGTCGTGGGTATGTGCTGCTGATGGGGAGGGGCTTCGTGGTGCTGGTCGTACATGAGGCTGTTCTCCGGTAAGCGATTGTGAGGGGATGGCGATGTCGTGTCGGCTTGTTGACGGTCCGAGCACCCGTCCTCGCGCTGAGCTGGTCGGGGACGAGTGGTGCGAACCGTGGACGGGGGGTGGGCCCTACGAGGGAACTCAGCGGGCCTCGTTGAGTTCGGCCTGCAGCATGCGGGTGGCGTCGGCTACGCGGTCCTTGCCGACGCTGTGGCCTTTGGCCCGGATTTCTGACTCCACCGCGCGACGTGAGATACGGCCGTCGCGCCCTCGGGGAGCGTTGCGGCCGATGGCGAGGAGTTCGTCCATGGTCGCGCTCGGCTGTCGTCCCCTGGGTTTGGCTCCCGCCCCTTGGCGATCCGCCACTGTGGCGGATCGTTCCGCCACATCGCTCCCGGCGTCTGCGGCGCCTTCACTTGGGAAGTGACCGGCGAGCGACGGCTGCTTCGGCGCATCCGTGTCGGTGTGGCTGGCCAGGGGGTGGCGTCGGATGACGAGGTAGAGGTGGACCGAACCGGCGAGAGCCAGTGGGGCGATGGCGGAGAGGACTCCGACGGTGATGTCATCGAGGTGAAGACCGGTATTGCGGGTTTGCTGGTTGAGGCGGATGGCGTGCAGGGCGTTGGCCCAGATGCTGGTGGTGGTGGCGATGCCGACGAGCACCCAGACGTAGAGGCGCGAGCCGAGTGGCGCTGTGCGGAGGATCAGAAGGGCGCCGACGCCAATGGCTATGAACCCGTCGATGACCAGGGGGAACGTGTAGGTGAGGAGGCCGCGGATGTGGATGGCGACGGCCATCTGGCGCAGGGCGTCGTAGGAGAGGGCGAAACCGACGGCGCCGAGCACGGCGACACCGAGGCGGATTGCAGCGGTGCCGGGCATGGCGGGGGTGGCGTTGGCGGAAGGCAAGTGGACGCACTCCAGGCGGGGTTGTGCGGCGGCCACGGGCATGGGCGTGGTGGCAGCCAGGATGCGAGGCGACTCGTACCACCCGTTGCATGCCTGGTCAGGGCAGGTACGGGTGGGGCGGTGATGTCGGGTTGACCCGTTGCGGGCCGGCCACCCGTCCCCGCGCTGACCTGCGCGGGGACGGGTGTGACGGGTTGAGTCGGGTCAGGCTGCGCTGTGGGTGGTGGTCCCGGAGGCTTCGGGAGGCTCGGCAGGAAGCGACGAATCGGCGGTCGGCGCAGGGCAGTAGCGGGCCCAGGCGTCCAGGAACTGGGTCCGTGCATAGCCCTTGGCCTGGACGCCGTCAGGGAAGCGGTGATTGCCCGGCCGGATGTTGTAGTCCTCCAGCAGCAGTCCCAGGCGGCGCGGGTTCAGCCCGGCGGGGCCGTGCTCGGCCCACGGGGATTCCGGGTCGCCGTTGAGCTCTTCGATCAGGCGGCTCGTACGCAGCGAGGCGGGATCACCCTCAGCGCTGAATACGCGGCGGATGTCGATCAGGATTCGGGTACGCAGCCCCGTGTCCGCGTCCTTGCCGGACTCATGGGCGGTCATCGCCCGGCAGGCCGTGCGTGCCAGTACGGGCCAGTCGTCGCCGGCCAGGTCGGCGACGATCACCAGAGGTTCCCAGGTGTCGGCGGCACGGTCCTCGACAGGCATGTTCGGCTCGCTGGCCGTCGCCTCCGCGAACTCCGGTTGCAGCCAGTCGGTGAGCCGGTCGCGAATGGCGTGCAGGGCGGGGGTGTCGCGGACGGTGCGGAAGGACGCGACGGTTTCGCCTGGTGCCCTGCGGCGCATACGGATGACCACAGACCGGTCCATGATCGTGTCGGGCAGGTCTCCGATCCCGGCGAGCGCGGCCATGGCGAAGGTGGGGAACGCCTGCGGTTTGTGCTCCGGTCCGCTGACCCGCAGGGTGGGGCGGTTGCGCTGGTGACCGGCGTTCAGCAGGCCGCGCAGGTCTTCGTTGCGTTCCGCTGCCTTCGCGGTTCCGAACAGCGTGTCGGCTTCGTCGACCAGGAGCGTGGGCGGGTCCTCGTGGGTGATCGAGCGGAAGATCGCCGCCGGGCTGGCGTTGACCGTGATCAGCGGGGCGCGCACGGTCTCGGTCACCACGTCCAGCAGCCGCGACTTGCCGCACCTCTTTGCGGGGCCGACGACCGCGAGGCGCGGCGCGTGCTGCCACGCCGTCTGCAGATGCGTGGCGGCCACCCACAAGGTGACCGCGTCGATGGCCTCTGCCGAGGGCAGGACTACGAACTTCACTATCTGCGCGCGCAGTTCATTCAGCAGCTTTGCCCCGATGGTCGGCTCCGTGACCGATGCCGCCTCCGTCATGGGCTGACCCACCTCGGCGGGACGCGGCGCACCCTGGCTGTCGACTCCTGAGGCTTCGCCAGTGTGGCGGGCCGGTCGGCCGGGGATGGCGACCGGCGGCCAAGAAGGCTTGGCAGAGGCGGAATGGGGTTCGGGTCCCGCATGTTCCACGGGGTAGCTCCTCGTCTGGCGGTGGCGGGCTCGCGGGCCCTGGCCGCCGGGTTGGTTCTTCACGGGCCGTTCGGGGGTGCTCGGGCCTCCGGCGTTGCACCGCCGGAGGCCCATCTGCGTCGCGAGGCCACCAGGCCATCGCGGGGGAACACGGACCGTACGGCCACACCCGTCCACAGTCCAGCCTTTCTGTGTCAGCCCAACGCAGAACGACCTGCTACGCTCCCGGCCCTTCATGCTGCCAAGCCGAGCAGTTTCAGCAGATCCGCAGTCACGACCCGGTAAGCGTTTCCGAGTCGCAGGACCCTGCACGGGTAGGCGTCACGCTTCGCCAGTTCGTATCCCTTGCTCCGCCCGAGCCCGAGGGCGCGGTTGCTCGTATCGAGGTCAACCGCCACGGGGAGGGCGAGCAACTCCTCCCGACTCATGCCCTTCGCCCGTTCGGCCGGTGTGTCGTCGCGCATGTGGCGCGCTCCCTTCGGTACAGCCCTCGGCGAACGCGGGCATCACGTCCGGCTCCAGGCCGCTACCAACAAGGATGGCCAAGCTAATGTGTCTGTATGACACAACGCGATTTCGATGATGAAGAGGACGACTTCCCGGAGTGGGCGGACCGGATCAAGGCCAACGTGGCGGGCGAAGTCCGGCGAAGGAGGCGGGAAATGGGATGGAGCGCCCAGGATCTGGCGGATCGCTGCGAACAACTCGGGCATCCCATCCCGCGCAACGTGATCGCCAACATGGAGTCCGGCCGCCGGGCGAACCTCCCGCTCGTAGACGTGATGGTCCTGGCCGCCGCGCTGGAGACGTACCCGGTCTGCCTGATCTTTCCGGTCGGATACGTCGACAGGACCCAAGAACTCCCGTTCCAAGACCTCGTACCCACATGGAACGCCCTGCGCCGCTTCACCGGAGAGGAGGACGTACCCATGTACGACGCCGGCCTGCTACCGGACTTCGAACGTCACGCCAGCCTCGTACGTACTGCCCTTGCCGGGCTCGAAGAGGAGGAGCAGGCCGGGTTCACCGCTAGGACGGCTACCGGTCGTGCCCAGCAGGAAGAGGCGGAACGCAAGCGCAGCGAGTACGCCGACCGGGCCATCTCGGCCAAGTACAGCCTCCGCTATCTCCGTCTGGAGCTCCGGGGTGAGGGGGCCATTCCACCCGCGCTGCCGCCCGCACTAGGAGATGTCGACCTGCCAGAAGCGCATACCGACACCACATTGGAGGAACGCCCTTGAAGGGTTCCACGCACCGCCGCTGCTACTGCCGGGACCCCCGGACAGGCAAACCACTTGGGAAGAACTGCCCCAAGCTCACCAGCCGCAAGCACGGCTCCTACTCGATACGGCAGGAACTCCCACCCTGCGAGGACGGCAGCCGTCGCTCCTTCAGCCGGGCTGGCTACGACAGCCTCAAGGCCGCACAAACGGATCTCGATCACGTTCGCGCGCTTCTCGGTCTCGCCGACACCGACGACTCGGAAGGGCTGGCGCAGATAGGCGAGCTGCTGGAGAAGGTGGCGGACGAGAAGGCGCCGTTGCCGGATATCGAGGCGACCCGCAGGCGCCTCAGCCACGGCCTCGACCTGACGAACCGGCTCACGGTCGGGGAGTGGCTGGATATGTGGCTGGCAGGCAAGAAGGGCCGTCAGAGTGCGATCAGCCGCGACGAGAGCAACATCCGCGTGCACCTCAAACCGGGGATCGGGCACTACCGGCTCGATCGGCTGCGTGTCAGCCACTTGTCCGAGATGTTCGAAGCCATCGCCGAGGCCAACGTCGAGATCGCAGAGGGAAACGCGGCACGCCGCAAGGCAGTCGACGACCTTGCACAGATTGCCTGGAAGGGGCGCGAACCCCGTGCCCGCCGCAAGGCGATGAAGGCCGCCATCGCCGAGATGGAGCCATACCGGCGCATCGTCGGTCCGGCAACGCGCCAGCGCGTCCGCTCCACCCTGCGGGCCGCGCTGAACGCCGCGATCGCGCAGCAGCTGATCACTTTCAACCCGGCGGCCCACGTCGAGTTGGAGGCGGGGAAACGCCCCAAGGCGCTCGTGTGGACCGAGGAGCGCATCCTCTACTGGGAGCGCACCGGCGAGAAGTCCTCGCCGGTGATGGTCTGGACACCGGAGCACACCGGCCTCTTCCTCGACCACGTCGCGGAGGACCGCCTGTACGCGCTGTTCCACCTGATCGCGTTCCGCGGGCTGCGACGCGGCGAGGCGTGCGGTCAGCGGTGGACCGACACCCACCTGGACTCCGGACTCATCACAGTCGCCAAGCAGCTCGTGGTGAACGGTTGGGAGGTGTATGAGGACGACCCCAAGACCGATGCGGGCGCGCGCACCATCGCGCTGGACTCCGACACGGTCCGAGCGCTGAGGCGGCACCGTGCCCAGCAGGAGAAGGGCCGCGAGGAGTGGGGGAGCGCCTGGGTGGAGACCGGCAGGGTCTTCACCCGAGAGAACGGAGAACTGCTCCACCCCGCCAACGTCACAAGGCGGTTCATCGAGTTGTACGAGGAGATTGGCCTCCCACCGATACGGCTCCACGACCTCCGCCACGGCGCCGCGACCCTCGCCCACGCGGCCGGTGCCGGCCTCAAGGACATCCAGGAGATGCTCGGCCACTCCTCGATCACCATCACGTCGGACACCTACACGAGCCTGCTCCCCGAGGCGGATCTGGCGATCGCCGAGGCTGCGGCCCGTCTCGTGCCGCGAGCGCGGGCCACCCCTGGGGACTCCGAGCCCCAGGGGGATTCCGAAGCCCACCACGCCGGCCAGCCCGTGCCGAATGATGCTGATCCGTTGGGCGATATTCGGGAGATCAACTTCCCGTCCGCTCACGCAGCGCTCACGCAAACGGCCCCGGACGAGGAGTCCGAGGCCGGATAACGCGCCTTCCTGGGGGAGAAACCCCAGGTCAGCGGCTTAATGTGTGGTGCCCCCGGCAGGATTCGAACCTGCGACACCCGCTTTAGGAGAGCGGTGCTCTATCCCCTGAGCTACGAAGGCGGGGTGTGATGGTGCCGCCGGTGAGGCTGCGTCACGGCACATAGTGTAGCGGGTGGCGCCGGGGCGGCCACCGGGTCTTTGGTGTGGGTTCGGGTGCGGCCAGTGCCGTGACTGGCGGTGTTCGCCCGCCGAGGAGCGGTGGCCGGTGCGTGTGATCGCAAGGCGGCCGACAGTCCTTCTGGCGGGGCTTTTGGCCAACGCCGCGCGCGCCAGTCGGGCGTCTCGATGCGGCAAACGTGGTGCGGGCGGCGGCGGTTGGGGCCGGCGCTCAGGGACCGCTCGCCTTGTCTGCCGGCTGGTCCGGCCGGTCCGCGTTACGGACCTGTTCGGCGGCCCAGCGTGCCCACTCCTCTTCCATCGCGCGTTGGCGCAGCCCGTACTCCAGCGCCAGTTTGCTGTTGACCGACAGCATGTTGTCTCCCCAGTCCACCGCTTCATTCAGCTCCACGAGCGCGGCGCGTTGCGCGGCCGCCGTGTCCGCCTGCTGCGAGAGGTGCTCCACGGCCTGTTCCCGGGGCAGGACACCGAGGAAGAAGACCTGGAGGAGGGATTCGTTGCGCTGGGGCTTGTCCGCGTCGTCCTCGGTGAGCCAGCGGCGCAGCTCCTCCCTGCCCGGCTCCGTGAGGCCGTACTCCTTGCGCCCCCTGGGGCCTTCGGCCACTACCTCGATCAGGCCCGTCGCGTCGAGGCGGTTCAGCTCGCCGTAGACCTGGCTCTGGGTGGCGGGCCAGACATTGGCGAGCGAGGTGTCGAACAGCTTCATCAAGTCGTATCCGCTGGCGGAGCGGTCGACGAGGAGTCCCAGGAGGGCGTGGCGAAGGCTCATGACGCTCATCTTACCTTCCACGGTTGACATGTCGAAGAGTGACCTTCTAGTTTGGACATGTCGAGCTTGGAGGGTCCGGGCTGCCGTCGAGGAGATCGCTGTGGGCTATCTGCGTGGCTTCATTCCTTGGATCGCGTTCGCCGTCCTGTCGTCCTTCGACTGGCGATGGGGCGCCGTCGCCGGCCTGCTCGCCGGCGGTTTTCTGTTCGTGTGGGACCGTCGGGCGGGCGTCTCCTGGGATGCGGGGATCCTCGATGTGAGCACGGTTGTGTATGTCATAGGCCTCGGTGCTCTCGCCCGCGCTGCTCCGGACTCGCCGCTGGAGCCCTACGCCGGTGTGATGTCCTTCGGCTGGCTCGCTCTGACCGCCTCGGGGGCGCTTCTGGTCGGTCGGCCCTTCACTCTGGGAATCGCCCGGCGCCAGATTCCTCGTGAGTACGGGGACATACCCGCGTTCCTCCGGATCAATGTCATCATCACGACCGCCTGGGCGGCGGCTTTCACCTTCATAGGCGCCGCCCAGGCGATCCGTAGCAGGACCGACGCGCCGGCCTGGGTGGGTGTCGGCTGCCATGTCGGGCGTCGAGATCCTCACCTGCGTCTATCCCGCTCTGTCTAGCTGTACTAGCCCGTGCGGGCGTCCGGGCCGGGGTCTCATCCGTACGGCGGAGCCAAGGAGAGCCTCTGGTATCGACGCGGACGACCGGGAGGATCGGGAGGGTCGATGCACGGTCGCTACGAAAGGTGGTCGTAGACGGCCCGTACATAAGTGGCGCTGCGGTCGGAGCCGAGGATGCCGGGTGCCATCTTGTTCATCATGTAGGAGATCGTCATCCGTCGGTCGAAGTCCATGATGATCATGGAGCCGCCCCAGCCGCCCCAGAAGCAGATCCGCCCGTCGGGGATCCAGGGAATCGTGTCCTTCTGGGGCAGCGCGTAGCCGATGCCCCAGCGGAGGGCGAGTCCGTTGACGGCGTCGACACCGTCCGCCTGGACGTCGAAGATCAGCTCGATTGTCTTCTCGCCGAGCAGCCGGACACCGTCGACCTCTCCGCCGCGCGCCAGCGCGGAGAGGATGCGGGCAACGGAGCGGGCGTTGCCGTGGCCGTTCGCCGCGCCGATGTCGGCGGCCCGCCACGCGGGAGTGTTGGCCACGTCCGCGGTGAGCGACGGACCGGTCAGAGCCTTGTAGGCGGGGCTGTCCTGCCCGGCGGCCTCCGGATCGAACGGCAGCGGAGGCGGCGGGACGACATCGGCGATGCGGCTCCAGTCCCGCTCGGCCGCCCCGATCTGGAAGTCCGCGCCCAGAGGGCCGGCGATCTCCTCCGCGACGAATTGCTTCAGGGTCCGTCCGCTGACGCGGCGGACGACCTCGCCGATCAGATGTCCGAAGTTGAGGAGGTGATAGCCCGACGCCGTGCCCGGCGTCCACCACGGAGCTTGAGCGGCCATGCGGGCCGCGGCCCGCTCCGTGTCGTAGAGATCCTCGATCGTGGCCGGCTGGTCGAGGCCGGACACTCCGGAGGTGTGTGAGAGCAGATGGCGGACCTTGACATCCTGTTTGCCGTTGGCGGCGAACTCGGGCCAGTACCTGGCCACCGGCGAGTGGACATCCAGCTCGCCGCGGTCCACCAGCATGAGCGCGGCGAGACTGGTGACGGTCTTCGTCGTCGACCACACGTTGGTGATGGTGTGCTGGTCCCACGCGACCGTGCGGGCAGTGTCGCGGAAGCCGCCCCAGAGGTCGACGACGCGCTCGCCGTCGACATCGACGACCAATGAGGCTCCCAGCTCCTCACCGGAGTCGAGATTTCGCCGCAGCGCGGCGCGCACAGCGTCGAAACGGGGCTCGGACGTGCCCTGGGGATCGGTCATGTTCGGTGTCTTTTCTCGGGGCGTGATGGGACGTGCTTCTCGAAGGCCGGTGAGCCCGAGGCGAGTTCGCGGCGGGCCGGAGACCGAGAACCAGCTTGAAACACTCACATCGATGGGAAGGTCAAGCGCCCCAGGTCAGGCCCGGGTCAGGCCCAGGTCGAGGTCAGGTCAGGCCCAGGTCCGGCTGGAATCAGTCCTCGTGTCATACGCTTGTGCGAATGCGGATCGGAGAGCTGGCGGAGCGCACGGGCACATCACGGCGGCTGCTGCGCTACTACGAGGAGCAGCGGCTGATGGCGCCCGGCCGCTCCTCGAACGGCTACCGCGAGTACGACGAGTCTCTCGTCGGCCGCGTGCTGCAGATCAGAGGACTCCTCGACGCCGGGCTGCCCACCCGGGTCATCCAGCAGATCCTGCCGTGCCTCGAAACGCCCAGGAGTATCTATTTTCCCGGTGCGACTCCGGAGACCATCGCCATCCTGGAACGCGAACACGATCGGATGTCCGAGCGCATCGAGTGTCTGACCCGTAACAGAGACGCGATCGCCGACTATCTCGACGCGGTGCGCGCGGAACGTGCCGACCCCGGCAGCGGGCCGCGCCATGCTTCCGAGGGAGAGACACCCTCGGTGTGACGCCAGCGCTCACGTCCGGGTCAGGGCCGTGTCACCCGTACCTTGAAATGTCCGCCGGAGTCCTCCGACAGCACCGCGATCCGGATGTTGTTCTCGTCGTCGACGAAGGTTTCTCCGGGCCGGTACGTCGCATCGGACAGCTCGGCGTGCACATTCGGCCGTCGCGTGCAGCCGCCGCTGTTCGTCGCGCTGTCCGCGACGGTGATCGGGCCCCGCCCGGTGTCGATCCCGGAGTCGACGCGGTAGATCAGGACGCCCGGTTCGCACACCGCGTCGTCGTTGCCCGCCCGCGTCCGTACCTCCACCGCGTATCCCGACTCCTTGGAGATCGGTACGAAGGCCAGCTTGGGCCCGCCCGCCGTGGCCAGCGGGCCCAGCATGTGTTCACTGCTGCCCGATGTGGACGCGCAACTGACCTGGTTGTCGTCGAGCCAGCCGAGCTTCCACTTGTGCCAGCCCATCAGATCGTTGTTGGCGCCCCAGTCCTCGGACATGATGTCCCAGTGCCCGACCGAGCTGCCGCCGTCCATCGTGTAGAGGTCGGGAAGGCCGAAGACATGGCCGTTCTCGTGGGGCAGCACCCGGTAGCCGGTCAGCGGATACGAACCGGAGCCGTCGTCCTGGCGGCTGTAGACGAAGGACGTGTTCGAGAGCGGGACACCGTCCGCGCTCGGCGCGTCCACATTGCCGGAGAAGGTCACGGACAGGACCGTCTGCAGCGCGGAGGGTCCGGCATTGGGCGTGACCAGCACGTTGACCAGGTCGTACGCGCTGAAGTCCACATCCGCGTCGGTGACGGACACGATGTCCTCGACAAGCTTCCGGTAGCCCGGATCGTAGGGAGCTCCGCGTTCTATCCCGTATTCCTTGAAGGGCTTCGGCATACGCAGCCAGTCCTTCAGCGGGGCTTCGGGACGGTAGTCGAGCCGCCCGTACGAACTGGTCCTGAACCATTCGGACGTCTTCGGGAAAAACTCCGCGAGCCGTGCGAGGGCCGACCCGGCTCCCGGCGCGTCCGAGAAGTCGATCATGAGATTGAGGGCGCGCACCTTCCCGGTGGACCGGGAATAGCCCGGCGGAGTGGGAAGCCCTTCCGACATCTGTACGATCGCGGTGGAGGCGATACGGCACGCGCCGAGGTCGGACGTCCTGTTGGTGGACACGGGCCCCGGGGACGCGCGGATGGGTGCGGGGAGAGGTCCGCTTCCCGAGGCCAGGGCGGCGATGGTGACCGCGGCGAGGCCGGCGAGTGCGCCGAGTCTGCGGGCGCCGCGCGCGCTTCTGGCGTATCCCGTGGTTCCGGCACTGCCGCCGGTTCTGCGTATCCGACGCGTCTGCTGCATGCGGTCGCCTTCGGGTCCGCGGCAGTCGGCCGTCCTGACTGCTCTCCGTTTGCTCACCCTGCGTCGCTCGGCGTGTCGGCGCTCGCTGGGTGCGCCGATCGAGGGTTCTTTCCACCTCGCTGGTTTTGTGATTCAAGTCACAAGTTCCCGTGAAATAACCGGGGACGGTTTCCCCGTTTGAACGTGTGTCTCCGAGAACCGGGGACGCGGTCCCCGGTTACGGGGGCTCGTTCAGAACCGCAGGCCGGATCGCGCATGGAGGGAAGGGGCCGATATGACCATCGCCGCCGAGACCGAAGTGCGACGCGCGCCGCGTCCGCGCGCGGACGCTCTGCGTAATCGCGAGCGGATCGTCGCAGCGGCCCGCGAGATGTTCGTGGAGTACGGCCCGGAAGCCCCGCTCGACGAGATCGCTCGCCGCGCCGGCATCGGCAACGCCACGCTGTACCGGCACTTCGCCGACCGGCACGCCCTCGCCCATGACGTGGTGCTGTCCGTGCTGGCCCGCACCGCGGACCAGGCGGAGAGAGCCGCGGCCGAGGAGACGGTGCCGTTCGCCGCGCTGCGGCGCTTCGTGCACGCCGCGGCGGGCGAGCGGATCGGAGCGCTCTGCCCGATGCTTTCCGGCTCGGTCGACACCCGGCGACTCGATCTCGACGCCGAGCGGGTCCGCCTCGAAGAGGCCGTCGAAGGGCTGATGGAGCGGGCACGGCAGGCGGGACAGCTTCGTACCGATGTCGCCGTCGGCGATCTGATGGTCGCGCTGTCCCAGCTCACCCGTCCGCTGCCCGGCACCGGCTGTCTGAACATGGACGGGTACATCCACCGCCACCTGGAACTGTTCCTCGACGGCCTGGCGGCCCCGGGGCGTTCCGAACTGACCGGCACGGCCGCGACCCTGGAGGATCTGCGCCGCGCCGCACCGTGACGCGCCCTGAGCCACAACCACGAACCCCCGGCCGGAGCCGTCCGGAACCGGCCCAGTAATCCCTCGTACTCCGTGCGGTGCAGCCGGCCCTCCGGGCCTCGCGCCCAGGTCCCGTGCTCCGCACCCCGTCTGTCCATCACTCCGTCACCCAGTGACCCCAGTGACTCCATGACCTCGTAAGTCTCGCAGCGTCGCCTGTACTTACGTACGTTTTCGCCTTTCTGCACCCTTAGGTGGATATCTCCATGCCAAAATCAGCCGAAACGCGGCTTCCTGATCCGAGCGTTCCGCTCGCCGACCCGACCCGCTGGAAAGCGCTGGCGTTCATTGCCCTGGCCCAGCTCATGGTCGTCCTCGACGCCACGATCGTGAACATCGCGCTGCCCTCCGCCCAGCAGGACCTGGGGATATCGGACGGCAACAAGCAGTGGGTCATCACGGCCTACGCCCTCGCCTTCGGTGGTCTGCTGCTCTTCGGCGGACGTATCGCGGACCTGTGGGGCCGTAAGCGCACCTTCGTCGTCGGTCTGCTGGGCTTCGCCGCAGCGTCCGCGCTCGGTGGCGGCGCCACCGGCGAGGCGATGCTGCTCGGCTCCCGGGCGCTCCAGGGTGCCTTCGGCGCGCTGCTCGCGCCGGCCGCGCTGTCGCTGCTCGCGGTGATGTTCACCGACGCCAAGGAGCGGGCGAAGGCCTTCGGCATCTACGGAGCGATCGCCGGTGGCGGTGGCGCGGTGGGGCTGATCCTCGGTGGATTCCTTACCGAGTACCTCGACTGGCGCTGGACGTTCTTCGTCAACATCCCGTTCGCGATCGTGGCCGCGCTGGGCGCGTACTTCGTGATCCGCGAGCCCTCCGGCAGCCGCAACCGCTCGCCGCTGGACATCCCCGGTGTCGTGCTGTCCACCCTGGGCCTGGTGTCGCTGGTGTACGGCTTCACCCGCGCCGAGTCCAACGGCTGGTCCGACCCGATGACGATCTCTCTCTTCGTCGCCGCCGTCGTCCTGCTCGTGTCGTTCGTGCTCATCGAGTCGAAGGTCAAGTCCCCGCTGCTGCCGCTGCGCGTGATCGCCGACCGTAACCGCGGCGGTGTCTATCTCTCCCTGGGCCTCGCCATCATCGCGATGTTCGGCCTGTTCCTCTTCCTGACCTACTACCTCCAGGTCGTGGAGGGCTTCTCGCCGGTCAAGACCGGCTTCGCCTTCCTGCCGATGATCGCGGGCATGATCACGGGCTCGACCCAGATCGGTGCCCGGCTGATGACCCGGGTGGCGCCGCGACTGCTGATGGGCCCCGGCTTCGTCCTCGCCGCCATCGGCATGCTGCTGCTGACCCAGCTTGAGATCGGTTCCTCGTACGCCGGTCTGATCCTGCCGGCGCAGCTCATGCTCGGCCTCGGTATGGGTACGGCGTTCATGCCGGCCATGTCGCTCGCCACGCACGGCATCGAGCCGCGCGACGCGGGTGTCGCCTCGGCGATGGTGAACACCTCGCAGCAGGTGGGCGGCGCGATCGGTACGGCGCTGCTGAACACCATCGCGGCCTCCGCCACCACCGCGTACGTCGCGTCCCACGCCGCGACCACCGGCAACCGCCAGCTTCTGGAGCTCCAGGCGCTGGTGGAGGGCTTCACCAGCGCGATCTGGTGGGCGGTCGGCATTCTGCTGGTCGCCGCCGCGATCGCGGTGACCTTCATCAACACCGGGCGTCCCAATGCCACCCCGGCCGCCGCCGGTGCCGAGGGCGCCGAGGCGGATGCCGCGGTCCCGGTCGTGATGCACTGACGGTCCCTTACGGAGATCGCCTGCTGAGGACGTGCGGAGACCCCGCGCACGAGGAATCGTGCGCGGGGTCTCGCGTGTGGGTTTCACCTGCGGGTTTCCGGCCGGCGAAGAGGTGATCGCGGCCGAGGCCGGCCTCACCGGGCACGGAGCCGCCGTGGTTCAGCGGCGCCAGGGCAGATCCGCGCCCGTACCCTCCGGCTGCAGTCCCTCGGCCATGACCCGCATGATCTCGCCGAGCTGGTCCACCTGCTCCGCGCTGAGCCGGTCGAAGATCGCCTGGCGTACGGCGGCGACATGGCCCGGCGCGGACCGATTCAGTACGTCGTTGCCCTGCTCGGTCAGGAACGCGTTCTGTCCGCGTTTGTCGGACGGGCAGTCCTCGCGCTGCACCCAGCCGTGCTTCTCCAGGCGGGCCACCGCGTGCGAGAGCCGCGACCTTGTGATCTTCGCGTCCATGGCCAACTGGGTCATGCGCATCCGGCGGCGGGGAGCCCGCGCGAGATGCACGAGCAGGGCGTAATAGATGTGCGGCATTCCGGCGTCGCGCTGCAACTGGCGGTCGAGATGATCCTCCAGCAGCGTGGTGGCCTGGAGATACGCCTGCCAGACGCGCTGCTCGTCGCCGCTGAGCCAGCGCGGCTCCCCGCCCGTACCGGCGTCGCTGCCGGTGGATGCCGTGGTCATGTAATCCACTGTACCCATTCTTGAAAGTTAAACTAGACGTGGTTAGGCTTGGCTTGGTGACTGCTTGAGTGTTCAAGCAATCACTGTGGGACAGTCGCGAGCAGCACACAGACCGGGAGTCGCCATGAACGCAGTCGCGGAGCGTATGCCCGCCCTCTATCTCTCCCATGGCGCACCGCCTCTCGCGGACGATCCCGTCTGGACCCGTGAGCTGGCCGGCTGGTCCGCCGCGCTGCCCCGGCCCACGGCGATCCTGATGGTCTCCGCCCACTGGGAAGAGGCTCCGCTCGCACTCGGCGCGACCGAGACCGTGCCGCTGGTCTACGACTTCTGGGGCTTCCCGGAGCGTTACTACGGAGTGCGGTACGCCGCTCCGGGCGCGCCCGAGCTCGCCGAGTCGGTGAGGAAACTGCTGGGCCGCGCCGGTACGCCCGTGCAGGACGTACCGGACCGCGGGCTCGACCACGGCGCGTACGTACCGCTGGTGGAGATGTTCCCGGACGCCGACATCCCCGTACTCCAGGTCTCCATGCCCACCCTCGACCCTCGCAGGCTGCTGGACATCGGACGCAGACTGGCACCGCTGCGCGACGAGGGAGTGCTGATCGTCGGCAGTGGCTTCTTCACCCACAATCTGGCCGCGCTGCGCCAGGCGGGCAACGGTGTGCCCGGCTGGTCGGCGGAGTTCGACGACTGGGGCACGCGGGCGCTGCTGGCCCAGGACATCGACGCGCTGCTCGACTTCGAGCACAAGGCCCCGGCCGGGCGCCTGGCCCATCCGCGCACCGAGCACTTCGCACCGCTGTTCGTGACGCTCGGTGCCTCCGAAGGAGAGCTGGACCGAGGCCGCAGCGTCATCGACGGCTTCTGGATGGGCCTGGCGAAGCGTTCGCTGCAGTTCGGCTGAGCCGCTGGGTCCGGTGTGTCGGGCCGTGGCACGCTGAGCCGCCTCACAGCACTGGGTCATTGAGGTCGATCGACCTGACCGCCGCGGCCAGCGCGGTCCCGTCGCCGACATCGAGTGCGGTGTCGGTGAACTTGATCGTGTGGTCGTCGCCGTGCCTCGCTGCCCGCTCGAAGACCTCTTCTGGTGACAGTCCGGTCGGTGCGTACGGGGCCGCGGCGGCCGGAGAGTACGCCGCGGTGACCGCCGCGCTCGCGGCCCAGGCCGCCTCCAGGCTCGGCGCCCACAGCTCACGGGGGAGCGCGGGCAAGGTGCGGAGTACCGCGTTGGGCGCGGTCGCGGCGTGTACCAGCATGATCGGCGAGCCGTGGCCATGGGTCGCGTAACGGTGCACCGCCGCTGCCACCAGCTCGGCCAGCCGGTCATGGACATCATCAGGACCGAGGCCCTGGCCCTCCGTCGGCGGCCAGACCGGGAACGCGCTGAGCCCGGCGAACCGCTCACGGATCCCGCCCTCCCGCACGGGCACCGGCGGCACGGCGTCCAGCGCGGCGGCGGCGCTCGGCGCCGGCGCCAGCCGTCCGAGCACCGGCAGCGGCTGGTGCCGGGCGGCCCAGTAGCCGAGGCCGTGCGCCAGCTCCAGCACGCGCGGAGCGGTCTCCTCCGTGGTCAGCAGCGTCCGTACGGCGTGGCCCACCCGGATCACCGGATGCGTCGCTCCGGCCGCGATGCCGGGCAGCAGTCGCGGCCACCACTCCACCAGAACGTCGCGCCAGGGACGTTCGGTGGTCTCGCGTTCGAAGTACTCGGTCCAGTCGGCGATGCGCCGCGGATCCGCGAGGGCCTCCCGCCAGTTCGCCGCCGTCACCGGAGTATCGGTGGACGGCATGTCCTCCAGCTTCGCGCGGTAGTAGTCCAGCCAGCGGTGGACGATCGGCGCCTGGCCGTGACGTACCAGCGCCTCCACCGCCATTGGGCCGTGATTGCTCAGCCAGCCCTGCCGCTCGGGCCCGGAGGTGTGCAGCCGTTCCAGCGCTTCGTCCAGGGTCCCCGTGGTGTCACCCGGGGTGTGATCCGCCGTATCGCCCGTCGTGTCCATGCACACCACGCTAGGCCGGACGCGGTGCGGTGCGTAACGGACCGCGGACCCAGGCCGGGACGGCCCCAGGGACCTAAGTCCCGGGCCCGGGCCGCCGCCTCCGGGACCTAGGTCCCTGGCCCGGGCCCGTCGGCTCAGGTCCCGGACCCCAGTGACTTCTCGTACCAGGCGACGTCCCAGTACCGGCCGAACTTCCGGCCGACCTCCGCGTACGTCCCGACGCGCCGGAAGTCGAAGCGCGCGTGCAGCCGGCGCGAGGCCTCGTTCGGCTGGGTGATCCCGGCGTAGGCGCGGTGCAGGTCCTCGCCCTCCAGGGACTCGAACAGCGCCTTGTAGAGCAGCGTGCCGACGCCGCGGCCTCCCGCGTCGTGCGCGCAGTAGACGCTGACCTCGACCGATGTCGAATACGCGGCCTTGGGACGGAAGGGGCTGCTGGTCGCGTAGCCGAGGACGCGGCCGGACGGCACATCCTGGGCAACCAGAAGCCGGTGCGGGCCGTCTTCCGGATGGGAGCGCAACCAGGACAGGCGTTCCTCCGGAGTGAAGGCGACGGTGTCGAAAGTGATGGCCGTCTCGTGGATGTAGTGGTTGTAGATGTCGGTGAGCGCGCCGATGTCTGCCTCGGTCCGGGGCCTGACCAGCACTTCCGCGAATGGTTCTGTCATATGTCCTCCCCAGGTGGCGCGACAGGGTACTGCATGATCACAAAGATCCATGTACAGCTTGGGAATTCTGTCCGGATTCCAGTCGTTGTTTCCTTCGGATGCAGGGCACCCGAAAGGGTGTCGCGACCTACTCAGCCCAGTAAGGGAGCTCGCATGGCAACCCGTGCCGTCGCCCGTCGTACCGCCACTGGCGAGACGAAAGCGGCAAGCAGTGTTCGCGCCGTGGGCGGGGAGATCGCCGATCGCGACCTGGTCGGCATGTACCTCGACGAGATCGCGCGTACACCGCTGCTCGACGCCGCAAAGGAAGTCGAGCTGTCCCAGACCATCGAAGCTGGAGTGTACGCCCGGCAGATTCTCGACGGAGACGTGGAGAGCGAGGCGGGTGGCGCTTCGCGCGAAGAGCTTGAGGCGCTGGTCGCCGCGGGTGAGCGCGCGAAGGACATCTTCATCCGCTCCAACCTCCGCCTGGTGGTGGCCGTGGCGCGCCGTTATCCGCGCAGCGGTCTGCCTCTGCTGGATCTGATCCAGGAGGGCAATGCCGGTCTGGTACGTGCGGTGGAGAAGTTCGACTACGCCAAGGGCTTCAAGTTCTCGACGTACGCGACCTGGTGGATCCGCCAGGCCATCACGCGGTCCATAGCCGACCAGTCCCGTACGATCCGGCTGCCCGTCCACCTGGTGGAAGAACTCGGCAGGATCCGCCGGGTACAGCGTGAGTTCAACAGGGAGAACGGCCGCGATCCCGAGCCGGCCGAGGTGGCCGCCGAGCTGGGATCGAACGCGTCCCGCGTCATCGACGTGCTCGACTGGGCGCGTGACCCGGTCAGTCTGAACATGTCGGTGGACGACGACGGAGACACGCAGTTCGGTGATCTGCTGGAGGACACGTCCGCCGTGTCGCCCGAGCAGTCCGTGCTGACGCTGCTGCGCAGCGAGGAGCTGGAAGACCTCATCGGCAAGCTCGACGAGCGCACGGCTTCCATCATCAAGATGCGCTACGGCATCGAGGACGGCCGGGAGCGCACGCTGACCGAGGTCGGCAAGGAGCATGGGCTGACCCGTGAGCGGATCCGGCAGATAGAGAAGCACGCGTTGCTGGAGCTGAAGAAAATGGCTCGGGACACAGGTTTCGACGCGGCGGCGTGACGTCGCCCGCCAGTAGCCGTAGTGTCGCCCTTACTCGTACTGTCTCTTCGTACGGGCCGGTCGATTCGTCGGCCCCCTCAGACGAGCCCCGGCACCAACCCCCCCCAGGTGCCGGGGCTCACCCTTGCCCGGCCACTGGCCCCGCCTCGCGCGACCGCCGAGCCCGGCGGCAGAGGCTCACTGAACACATACGGTCCGGCCCGGCGGCGCCTCGGCTGCCGGGGTTCGGCATGTCGTTGTGTCGCTGGTCGCGCGTCGATGCCCGTTCATGTCTGTCCAGTGCCCAGTTCTGTTTACTTTCCGGAAATCCGGGCGTAGCGTGGCGCCGAAACCACAGGCTCGGTCATGAGATGGACGTAAAACCACATGTACGCACCGGAGCGTCAGCAGGAGATCCTGCGCCTCGCCCGTGAAGGCGGCCGCGTCGATGTGCTCTCGCTCGCGGAGGAGTTCCAGGTCACGGCGGAGACCGTGCGGCGCGATCTCAAGGCGCTTGACCGTGCCGGGCTCGTACGGCGGGTGCACGGCGGGGCCATCCCGGCGGGGCGGCTCGACTTCGAGCCCGACCTCACGGAGCGCGAGGCCACCGCCGCCGACGAGAAGGTCCGCATCGCGCACGCGGCGCTCGCCGAGCTGCCGCGGGACGGCAGTGTCATCCTCGACGCCGGTTCGACCGTGGCCCGGCTCGCGGCGGCTTTTCCGCTGGACTGCGGGCTCACCGTCGTCACCCACGCGCTGCCCGTCGCGGCGCGCCTCGCCGACCACCCCGGTATCGACCTCCATCTGGTCGGCGGCCGGGTCCGCAACCGCACGCGCGCGGCCGTCGACGCCTGGGCGCTGCGGGCGTACGGAGAGATCCGGGCCGATGTCGTCTTCCTCGGCACCAACGGCTTCTCGCCAGACGGCGGTCTCACCACTCCGGACCTCGCCGAGGCCGCGGTCAAACGCGCCATCATCGGCGCCGCCCGGCGGGTGGTGCTGCTCGCCGACTCGGCGAAGTACGGCCAGGAGCACTTCGCGCGCTTCGGTGGTCTCGCGGATGTCGATCTGCTCATCACGGACAGCGGGCTCAGCGCTTCGGACGCCGCGGCGGTCGAGGCCGCGGGCGCCGAGGTGCTGACCGTCCCGGAGGGAGGCGCATGATCCTCACCGTTACTCCGAACCCGAGCCTGGACCGTACGTACGAGGTGCCGGCCCTGGACCGCGGCGAGGTGCTGCGGGCCACGGCCGAACGTATGGATCCCGGCGGCAAGGGCGTCAATGTCTCGCGGGCCCTGGCGGCGGCCGGGCTGCGTACGGTCGCCGTGCTGCCGCTCGGCGGCGCGCCGGGCGCGCTTGTCGCCGAACTCCTCGCGGGACAGGGCATCGAGGTCGCGCCGGTGCCGGTTGCGGGCGCGACACGCTCGAACATCGCACTCGCCGAACCCGATGGCACCTTGACCAAGATCAACGCGCCGGGGCCCGAGCTGA
The DNA here is from genome assembly GCF_033795305.1 of Streptomyces sp. AK02-01A. Taxonomy (NCBI): domain Bacteria; kingdom Bacillati; phylum Actinomycetota; class Actinomycetes; order Kitasatosporales; family Streptomycetaceae; genus Streptomyces; species Streptomyces sp. AK02-01A. Next base: position 28,313 of record NZ_JARBAE010000035.1, on the reverse strand, counting down.
CCGCGGTCGAGGCGGAGTCGCTGCTCTCGGCGATCCGGGCACAGGTCCGCGCGCAGGGCCGGGCCCTCGCGGACAGCGCCGCTGGATGGGTGGCCTGCTGCGGAAGCCTGCCGCGCGGGCTCGCTCCCGAGTGGTACGCCGAGCTGGTCGCCCGCGCGCACCAGGCCGGGGCCAGAGTCGCACTGGACACCTCGGGGCCCTCACTGCTGGCCGCGCTCCGCGAGCGGCCGGATGTCGTGAAGCCGAATGCGGAGGAACTGGCCCAGGCCGTCGGCCGTCCGCTCACGACGGTGGGCGACGCGGTCAAGGCCGCGGAGGAACTGCGGACATACGGCGCCGGATCCGTCCTCGCCAGCCTCGGCGCCGACGGACAGCTACTGGTCTCGGCCGCGGGGACGTATTTCGGCCGCGCGTCGGTCGCCGCCGTCCGCAGCAACGTCGGCGCGGGCGACGCCTCGCTGGCCGGTTTCCTGGCGGCGGGCGGCGAAGGTCCGGACGCGCTGGCGTCCGCGGTGGCGCACGGCGCGGCGGCGGTGCAGCTTCCGGGCAGCGTGATGCCGTCCCCCGCCGATCTGGACCCGTCGGCGGTCACGGTGACCGCCGACATCCCGCTGGACCGTCCGCTCACCGACCGTCCCGCTGCGGACCGTCCCTCCGGGGAGCCTGCCGCATGAGTCTTTCCAGCTTCCCGTTCCTCCCTTCTGACCTGTGCCTTTCCCTGTATCTGACCCGCGAGACATCCAAGCGAAGGAGCCCGCGATGAGCGACGTGATCACCGCGGACCTGGTCGACCTCGACCTGGCCGCCGAGACCAAGGAAGCCGCGGCCCGCTCGCTGGCCGAACGCATGGTGGCCCTCGGCCGCGTCACCGATCTCGACGGCTTCCTGGCTGACGTGGCAGCACGCGAGGCCCAGATGCCGACCGGACTGGACGGCGGCATCGGGATACCGCACTGCCGCAGCGCTCATGTCACCGCGCCGACACTGGCCTTCGGCCGCTCGGCGCGTGGCGTTGACTTCGGTGCCCCGGACGGCCCGGCGGACCTGATCTTCCTGATCGCGGCCCCGGCCGGTGCCGACGACGCCCATCTGACGATCCTCTCGGCCCTGGCCCGCCGCCTGATGGACGCGGACTTCACGGCGTCCCTCAGAGCGTCGACGGACCGGGCGGCGACGGCTTCCCTGATACGCGGTGATGAGCCACCGGCGGCCACGGAGGCGCACGCCGCGACCGGCACCGGCGCGGACACCGGCACTGGCGCGGACAGCGGCACCGGCGCGAACACCGGCACCGGCGTGGACAGCGGCACCGGCGCGGATGGGACGACGGACGTCACGGGAGCCACCGCGACCGGTGACTCGTCCGGCGGCGGTCATGTCTTTCGGATCGTCGCCGTCACTTCCTGTCCCACCGGGATCGCGCACACCTATATGGCCGCCGAGGCCCTGGAACAGGCCGGTCAGCTCGCCGGTGTCGAGATGGTCGTCGAGCCGCAGGGCTCCGCCGGATTCCGTCGGATCGACCCCGCGGTCATCGCCGCCGCCGACGGTGTGATCTTCGCGCATGACGTGCCCGTACGAGAGAAGGAACGGTTCGCGGGGAAGCCCACCGTCGATGTCGGTGTGAAGGCCGGCATCAACCGGCCCGGCGAGCTGATCAGCGAGGTGCGCGGCAAGGCCGAACGCGGCGAGACCACCGCCACCACACACGCCACCCCGATGGACAACGCCGGAGAACCGGGCGAAGGCGCCGGCACCAAGCTGCGTAAATGGCTGATGTCCGGCGTGAGTTACATGGTTCCGTTCGTGGCCGCCGGCGGGCTTCTCATCGCTCTCGGCTTCGCCATCGGCGGCTACACCATCAACAAGGCGCCCTCCGTCGCCGAGCACTTCGTCTGGACGGAGCACACGAGCTGGGCGGCGCTGCTGTTCCAGATCGGCGGCCTGGCGTTCAGCTTCCTGGTGCCCGTCCTCGCGGGCTATATCGCGTACGGAATGGCCGACCGCCCCGGTCTTGTGCCGGGCTTCGTCGGCGGTTCCATCGCCCTCACCATCAACGCGGGCTTCCTCGGCGGCCTGGCCGGCGGCCTGATCGCGGGCGGCACGGTGATGGCCGTCCAGCGGATCAAGGTGCCCGCGCCGCTGCGCGGCATCATGCCGGTTGTCGTCATCCCGCTGCTCTCCTCCGCGGTCGTCGGCTTCCTGATGTTCCTGGTGGTCGGCAAACCCATCGCCTCGCTCCAGAACGCCCTGACCGACTGGCTGTCCGGCCTCTCCGGAGCCAACGCGATCATCCTGGGCGTTGTCCTCGGCCTGATGATGTGCTTCGACCTGGGCGGCCCGCTGAACAAGGTCGCCTATGCCTTCGCCGTCGGCGGCCTCGCCAACCCCAACGAGGGCAGCCTCAAGGTCATGGCCGCCGTGATGGCCGCGGGCATGGTCCCGCCGCTCGCGATGGCACTCGCGACGACCGTACGAGGCAGGCTGTTCACCCGTGCCGAGCGGGAGAACGGCAAGGCCGCCTGGGTGCTCGGAGCATCCTTCATCACCGAGGGCGCGATTCCCTTCGCGGCCGGCGACCCGCTGCGGGTGATCCCGTCGGCGATGGCCGGCGGTGCGGTCACCGGCGCGCTGTCGATGCTCTTCGAGTGCACGCTGCGGGCCCCGCACGGCGGCATCTTCGTCGTCCCGCTGATCGGCAATCCGTTCCTCTACCTGATCGCGGTCGCGGCGGGCACGGCGGTCAGCGCCGGACTGGTCATCCTGCTGAAGGGAGCACGGAAGACCGGCCGTCCGGACCAGGAGCAGAAGGCGGGACCTGTACGCGACGGAGGAGATGAGGCAGAGGTGCTGGTGGCCGCCTGAGCCGGCCCTCACCAGCCAAGAAAGCTCCAGCGGCCGACCGGTTGGCGGCCCCGCACCACCGGGGCACCACTGGGAAGGCACCCCGGCGCCAGGCACCCGCACAGGACAGGCCCAGGGCATGGAACTGGGCCCTACCTCCGTCCTCTCAGGGCCGTGTACGCCGCGTCCTCAGGGCCGAGGCCGTACGCCCGTGATCTCACGGCCGTACGCCCCTCGGCCCTCTGCGGCGCCGGACGCCGCAGGCGCCCGCCTCACCGCACTCCTGCCTCACCGCACCCGCGCGCGGAGCTCCATCGCTTCGCGCGCGGTGCGCTCCGTCTCGTACACCTCGCACATATGGCGGCCGTCCGGCGTCGCGGTGTGCTCCACCTCCCAGAGGCTCGTCTCGCTGCCGTCTATCAGCAGGAAGGCGTGCTCGTAGAGCATGAAGCCGGCGTCCTTGCCCTCGACCTGGCACTGCCGGCCGAAGACCTGCGTGATGTGGTGCGCGAACGCCGTCCGCAGCAGCCGGGCGGTGTCCTCGCCCGGCCGGTCGTCGTTCTCCGCCCGGCGCAGCACACGGCGGGCGTGGTCCGGCGAGTTGTCCGGGACGTATCTCCGCGGCCTGGGCTTCGCGGGTTCGGACAGCAGGCTGCTGAGCAGAGCGATGTCGGCGTCGATATCCGCCTTCCGGCCGGCCTCCAGCTCCGACAGCAGACCGGCCGCGAGGTCGTCCAGGGACGGACCGGCGGAATGAGTGAGCGCCTTGGGCTCCTCCGGCCTTTCCCTTGCCCGGTGCGCAGCGCCGCCGGGGCTGCCCAGCCGGGCCGCGGCGAGCTGGACCTCGGACTCCTCCACGTACAGCTCGTGCAGCGGCGTGCCGTCCCGGCCGGTGTTGTGCACCAGTTCCCAGAGGGTGAGCGCGCTGCCGTCCGTGAGGAGATAGGTGTGCCGGTAGGTCTCGCGGTGCAGCCCCGCACTGTGGTGCGCGGAACACAGCGAGCTGGCGTGCGCCAGCGCATTGTCGAGCCGCTCGACCAACGCGTCAGGGAGGTCGAAGGAGTTGAGTGCCCGACCCAGGAGTCGCTCGAGGTGCGTCTCGGTTGTCTCGTAGGGATCGTTCAAGGTGGGTCTCCAGGCCGTCGCCGCATGTCACTTGGTGATTGCATAACGTAGCCCCTATGGGTGACGTCGCGTCCTAGGTTTGAGAAAACGGTGGGGGCGTACATGAAGTTCCCGTGCGCCCCCCTTCAACTCGATTGGTGCGCCCGTCAGTCGAGTCCATACAGCTCGCGGTACGACGGAAACGTGCCGCCGGGCCCGTCGACACTCTCCGCCAGGAGCGCCGCTCGCACGATCGCCCTGGTCACGACGTCCGCGCCCGCCGCGAGCAGATCGTTGAGCGCCAGCGGATCCCCTTCGGCGAGGGCGCGCCCACCCGTCGACAGAGCAAAGACGGTATCCCCGTCATTGAGTAGATGTACAGGACGCACGGCGCGCGCGATACCGTCGTGCGCCGTCCCCGCGAGCTTATGCGCCTGGGCGCGGGTGAGCTGAGCATCGGTGGCGACGACGGCGAGCGTGGTGTTGAGCGGCGGAGGACCGTTCCGCTCGCGCAGCTCGGCCAGCCGCAGCCGCGCCGCCTCGTGGATCTCCGGCGCCGGGTACTCCACCCGCCCGTCGAAATACCGCCCGTACAGCACGCCGGTCAGCGGATCGATCGCGGAGCCGACCGCGTTGGCCACGACCAGAGCGGCGACGGTCGTCCCGGAGTCCAGGAGCACGCTCGCCGTACCGACCCCGCCCTTGATCGGGCCGATGAGGGCTCCCGTCCCGGCCCCCACGCCGCCCTCGGCCACCGGTGTCCCGCTCTCCGTGCCGGACGCCGCCTCCACGGCCGCACGGCCCGTCGCCGCGTCCGGACGGGCCGGCCAGTCGCCGCCCCGTCCCAGATCGAAGATGCCGGCGGCCGGGACGACCGGCACCACCTGGGTGGGGCCGGGACCGACCCGGACGCCGCGTCCCCGCTCCTCCAGCCACGCCATGACACCGGACGCGGAGTCGAGTCCGTACGCGCTGCCACCCGTCAGCACGACGGCATCGATGCGCTGGACGATATTGCGCGGGTCAAGGGCGTCGGTCTCCCGCGTGGCCGGGCCTCCGCCCCGTACGTCCACGGCGGCGACCATCCCGCCCTCCGGGGCGAGAACGACGGTGGTGCCGGTGAGCGCGCGCTCCCCGGGCAGGCGCGCGTGCCCGACCCGCAGACCGGCCACATCGGTGAGTGCGTCATTGGATGCCATGAGCCCCATCATCCGTACCACGGCGCCCGATGGGCGGAAGCGCCCGGACCGAGTGGTTCAGGCCCGGCGGCCCAGCCCGTCGGCGGCGCCGCGGCGTCCCGCTCCCACCCCCGTACCCTGGAGGTATGAGCCCCGCCGCCACTCCCGATCCGCGAGCCACTGAGCAGTCCCGGCCGCCCCGTTTTAACCCGGCGTTGGTCTTCGACGATCCGCTGGACCAGCAGTCCTCGGACGATACGGACCGCGGCTGGGGAGAGCGGCCCGCCGCGAGCGGTGACAGCGCCGCCGACCTCGCGCGCTTCCTCGACGAGAAGCCGCCCCACCACCTCTGAGCCGGGACTTCTAAAACCTGTCCTGGTCCTTGCCTGGCACCGGGCCGCGCTGCGCCACCAGGAGGTCTCGGATCTCCTTGAGCACCTCCAGCTCGCTGACGTCCATGACCTCCTTGACGTCTTCCTTGGCGGCCTGCTGCCTGGCCCGCCTGGCGAGGAACCGGGACATCGGCAGCACCATCAGGAAGTACACGACAGCCGCCGTGATCACAAAGGTGAGGACCGCGCTCAGCACCGTCCCCCACATGATCGGGATGCCGTCCACGGCATCGCCCGCCGGGTTGGTCCTGCACGGGGATTCGAGACACGAGCTGTACTTGTTCAGATCCTGTGTGCCGAACGCGCCGACGACCGGGTTGATTATGCCCTTGACGACCGAGTTCACGACATTGGTGAACGCCGCGCCGATGACGACCGCGACCGCGAGGTCGATCACGTTGCCGCGCATCAGGAAGGCTTTGAAGCCCGCCAGCACGCTCTCTTTCTCCTTGCTCACGAGTGAGCCTTTCTTCACATGTGCGGTAGGGATGACTAACTGCCCCGCAACCTAAGGCAGCGCGTGCCCACGCTGTCCAATCCGCACACGCGATACCCGCACACGCGATACCCGCACACGCGATACGCCGGCTCGGCAGCTCGTCAGTACGGCCCACCGCGAGAGCGCTCAGCACAGCGTCACCGCCAGGCGGGAGGTGGCGCCCGCGCCGGCCAGTGCCGTGGCGGTGGCCCGTGGGACAGAGAGAACGACCAGTGCTCCGCCGTCCGACGTCGTCTCCCGCTCCTGCGGGATCTCGGCGACCCGGGCGCCCGCCGCCACCACCCGCGCCTCGGCCGGTCCTTCGGCCGCTCCGGGCAATCCCGGCGGAGCGGCCGGCGCCGCGATCACATCGACCTTGTCTCCCGGACGCAGCAGCCCGACCGTGGCCGCGTCGGCGATACGGACGGGCGCGGACACCATCTCCACCGGTTCCGCGGCGAGTTGTCGCTCGGGCAGCCCAGCGGCCACGGCCCCGGCGGCGGCCTCCGAGCGGGCGTCGGGGCCGGTCGCCGCACCGACCGCACCACCCGCCCCGGTCGCGGCCAGCGCGGCAGCCGACATGGCCAGCCCGGCCGCCATCGCCCGCCGCCGTCTGAGCACGGCCCGCCGCAGCCGCTGTCCGGAGCCGCGCACCCGCAGCGGATCGAACGGCGGCACACCGCGCGGCTCCGGAGCCGGTGTGCAGGCCGGAGGCGTACAGGAAGCCGCGCGAGAACGCGGCGAGGGAGAAGGACGAGACGCGTCGTGCGTGAAGGAACGGGACATGGCAACCACCGCCTGCCGTGAGGAGTTTCTGTGACCGCTCCTCACGATCCACGGTCCGCGACGATCCCGCCGAAGCCTGTGGACCAGTCCCCGGTTGTGGATAAATCCCTCACCCGCGCGAGTGGTTCCGGCACGGGCCCGGGTAACTTCCCGGCCCTCGGGCAGAGTTCACCCTGGCAGCGCTTACCCGGCCCGGTTCCCGTCGACGAGGGCGCGCCCGAAGGGTGTCAGAGCTCAGCGGCCGGCCCGGAGCTCAGGGCAGTTCGAGCCCGGTCTCGATCCCGTCGAGCGCGTGCGAGCACAGACAGTCCCGCGTCTCACTCGCCTGCAGGCCGCCCACCGCATCGAACAGCACCGTACGCAACCGGTCCACATTGGAGGCGAACACCTTGAGGACCTCTTCATGAGAGACCCCTTCACCCGTCTCGGCCCCGGCGTCCAGGTCCGTCACCAGCGTCATCGACGTGTAGCAGAGACCCAGTTCACGGGCGAGCACGGCCTCCGGATGCCCGGTCATCCCGACCACCGACCAGCCCATCGCCGCGTGCCACCGCGATTCCGCGCGCGTCGAGAAGCGCGGCCCCTCGATGACCACCAGCGTCCCGCCGTCCACCGGCTCCCAGTCGCGCCCACGCGCCGCCGCGAGCGTCGCCTTGCGCCCTTCGGGGCAGTACGGATCGGCCAGCGAGATGTGCACGACCTTGGAGGTACTTCCGTCCGGCAGCGGCACACCGTCGTAGAAGGTCTGGGTGCGCGCCTTCGTACGGTCCACGAGCTGGTCAGGTACGAGCAGCGTGCCCGGCCCGTACTCCGGCCGCAGCCCGCCCACCGCGCACGGCCCGAGGACCTGCTTCACACCGACCGACCGCAGCGCCCACAGGTTGGCGCGGTAGTTGATGCGGTGCGGCGCGAGGTTGTGGGAGCGTCCGTGCCGGGGCAGGAAAGCGACCCGCCGGCCGGCGATCTCACCGAGGAAGAGCGAGTCGCTGGGCGGTCCGTACGGTGTCTCCACCTGGAGCTCGGTCACATCCTCCAGGAAGGAGTAGAAGCCCGAGCCACCGATCACGCCGATTTCTGCGTTCACCATGCCGGTCACAGTAGTCGTACCGGTGTACGCCAAGGACCCCGGCCGTACGAAACGGCGGGGTCCTGGGACGTGGAAGGAATCAGGCGGCCGACGAGCCGCTGGAGCCGCTCGACGAGCCGGAGCCGGACGTGGAGCCCGACCCGCCCGAGGAAGACCCGGAGGCCGACGACGAGGTCGACGCGGCGGCCTTGGACTCCGACGACGACTTCGTGCCCGCCGAGGCCGAGCTCGAAGAGCTGGCCGAGGCCGGCGCGCTGCTGGACGACGAGCCACGGCTGTCGTTGCGGTAGAAGCCGGAGCCCTTGAAGACAATGCCGACCGCGGAGAACACCTTCTTCAGGCGTCCCTGGCAATTGGGGCACACGGTAAGGGCATCATCGGTGAACTTCTGCACCGCCTCAAGGCCCTCGCCACATTGGGTGCACTGGTACTGATAGGTCGGCACTTGCTCCTCCTGGCACTCTCACTCAATGAGTGCTAACGACGATCCATAGTGACGTATTCCGCGCGATCAGTCCACTGTCACCGGCACGCGGTGACTCATCCCACGCGCGGCGACACGTCCCGAGGCCCTCGGAGCCAGCCGTGAACGCAGTGCCACCACGGTGGCCAGCGCCAGCGCCGTGCCCACCAGCGGCACCACGAACCCGGCGCTCGCGCCGTACGAGTCCGCCAGCCGTCCGGCGACCGTGACCGCCGCCGCCTGACCGAGCGCGACCGCGCCGGTCAGCCAGGTGAAGGCCTCGGTGCGGGCCGAAGCGGGCACCAGCGACTCGACCAGCGTGTAGCCCGTGATCAGCGCCGGCGCGATGCAGAGGCCCACCAGCAGGCCCAGTCCGGCGAGCAGCGCTACGGAGTGCACCGCCCACAGCGCGGAGGCCGCCAGGGTCAGCCCCGCGTACCCGAGCAACAGTCTGCGCCGAGGGCCGGTCCTCCACGCCACGGCGCCGCACACGATCCCGGCGAGCATGTTGCCCGCCGCGAAGATCCCGTACAGCAGGCCGTTCACGCCGGGAGCGCCGATCTCGTCCGCGAACGCCGTCAGCGAGACCTGCATTCCGCCGAAGACCGAACCGATGCCCAGGAACGCCACGGCCAGTACCCGTACCCCGGGCACGGACAGCGCGGAGGTGCGCGGCTCGGCCGAAGCGCCCGCGCCACGCGCGCCCGGCTTTGGCTGGGTACGTCGCTGAGCCGCGAAGAGCAGTCCGCCGGCCAGCGTGAGAGCCGCCTCCGCGATCAGTCCGGCCGCCGGGTGGACGCCCGTGCAGAGCGCGGTCGCCAGCACCGGTCCTATGACGAAGGTGAACTCGTCCGTCACGGATTCGAAGGCGGCCGCGGTCGGCAGCAGCGGCGAAACCCCTCCGGAGCCCCCGGTTCCCGCTGTGCCGCCCAGCACGGCGGCCCAGCGCGACCGGACCATGGGCCCGATCTGCGGGACGGAGGCACCCGTCGGGACGGCCGCCGCGAACAGCGCCCAGAGTGGCGCTCCGGCCAGCGCCAGCGCGATCAGTGCCGCCACGGACACCGTGTGCAGCAGCACTCCCGGTACCAGTACCGCGCGCTGACCGAACCGGTCCGCGAGCCTGCCGCCCTGCGGCGCGAAGAAGGCCATGGACACACCGGTGACGGCGGCGACGGCTCCCGCGCTGCCGAACGAACCAGTGGTGTGCTGGACCAGCAGGACGATGCCGATCGTCAGCATCGCGAAGGGCTGCCGCGCGGCGAAGCCCGGCAGCAGAAACGTCCAGGCACCAGGTGTACGGAGCAGCCGCCCGTATCCCGGCCGGACCGCCGCGGCTTTCTCACCGGCCGAGGTCCTCGTGGCGGGCTCGGCGGTGTCGACCGTGTTGTCGGACACGGTCCTTGCCTTTCTGCCGCCTGGTAGCGACCCGGGATCCACGGGCGCGCCGAGAGCTGTCCTCTTGCGCGGAACTGCGGTGGATACCAGGGCCCATCACGGGGACGCCACGGCCGCCATACGGTCGCGCCAGCACTGCGTCAGGCAGAGTTGGTCAATCAAACGTGCCTTCATCCTACAGGCACGCGTCTGACGCTGCCTGAGAAAGGTCCGGTGACCGCCGCGTATGCCTGCGATTGCGCCAGGACGGCCGGATCAGCCGGTCACCCGGACCTCCCACCGAGGCCCGCGCCCGTACCCGCGCTCGCCTCGGTGTCCGTGCCCAGCCATCCCGCCAGCTTCCCGCCCTGTCCGACGGCCCTCAGCCGCCGCTCCGCCGCGTCCCGTACCGGATCCGTCGCCACCACCAGCAGCTCGTCGCCACGGCGCAGCACGGTCGACGGCAGCGGCACGAAGCTCTTTCCGTCCCGTACGACCAGGGTCACCGCGGACCCCGGAGGCAGCCGCAGCTCCGCCACCTCGACGCCGTGCATCTTCGACCGCTTGGGGATCGCGACGGAGAGGAGGTGTCCGCGCAGCCGCTCCAGCGGCGCCGATTCGATGCCCAGGTCGGCCGCGCCGGAGGCGTTGCCGAGCCGTAGCGCCCGCGCCAGCCATGGCAGCGTCGGTCCCTGCACCAGCGTGTACACGACGACCAGGACGAAGACGACATTGAAGATCCGGCGGCTGCCCTCGATGTAGGACACCATCGGAATGGTCGCCAGGATGATGGGCACCGCGCCGCGCAGCCCGGCCCAGGACATCAGCGCCTGCTCCTGCCACGGGATACGGAACGGCAGCAGGCTGATCAGGACCGAGAGTGGCCGCGCCACCATGGTCAGCACCAGGCCCACGATCACCGCCGGCCAGAAGTCGTCACCCAGCTCATGTGGTGTGACCAGCAGTCCGAGCAGGACGAACATGCCGATCTGCGCGATCCAGCCGAGGCCCTCCGCGAAGCCGCGGTTCGCCGGCGCGTGCGGGAGTCTGGAGTTGCCGAGGATCACCGCCGCGATATAGACGGCGAGGAAGCCGCTGCCGTGCGCCGTGGCGCCGAGCGCGTACGCCGAGACCGCGATGGCCATGACGGCGATCGGATACAGGCCGGAGGCGGGCAGAGCGACATGCCGCAGCGCGAAGGCGCCCACCCAGCCCACCGCGACTCCGATGCAGGCGCCGATCGCCAGCTCCAGGAAGATCTCGCCGATCAGTACGTACCAGTGCTCCACCGGGCCGTACACGGAGAGCGCGACCACGATGATCACCACGGGAGCGTCGTTGAAGCCGGACTCGGCCTCCAGCGCTCCCGTCACCCGGCTCGGCAGCGGCACCTTGCGCAGCACGGAGAAGACCGCGGCCGCGTCCGTCGAGGAGACGACCGCGCCCAGGATCAGCGCCTGCCGCCACTCCAGACCGATCAGATAGTGCGCGGCGGTAGCCGTCACACCCACGCTCACGCCGACGCCGGCGGTCGAGAGCGCGGCCGCGGCGGGAAGCGCCGGTTTGACCTCTTTCCACTTGGTGCCCAGGCCGCCCTCGGCCAGGATCACCACAAGCGCGGCATAGCCGATGACCTGCGTCAGCTCGGCGTTGTCGAACTTGACGTTGAAGAAGCCGTCCTGCCCTATGGCGACCCCGATCCCGAGGTACAGCAGCAGGCTGGGAAGGCCGCTCCGGGACGAGATCCGTACCGCGGCGACAGCGATCAGCAGCACGAGCGAACTGATGAGCAGGAGTTGGTTGAGCTGGTGGACAGTCAGCGGCCGATCCTTCCCCTCGCGCTTGCCGGATCGTTCCTCCGGCAGCCGGTACTTCATTACCTTACCTAATCTTTAACGCTTTCTTGACGCGTTCGATCGCTTGTACGAGCAGCGCTGTGATCTGCGTCGCGTTCCGATGTGATTTGCTGCGTGATTCCTTATGTGATCGCCCGACGAGTCGCACAACATGACACCGCGTCGGGGGCGCGGAACCGCTGCGCCTATGGTTGCTCCAGCATTCCAGGACCACCCTGCCCCTCGAAGGACAGCGATGCCCGCCAACACAGCCCCCCCTTCCGTCAAAAAGAAGGGACGACGCGCCCGTCTGATCTTGATCGTCCTGGTGCTGGCGCTTGTCGCGGGTGTCGGCTACGGCACGTACTGGGGCGTCAGCACGGTCCGTGCCTCTCTGCCCCAGACGACAGGGAAGATCCAGCTCAAGGGACTCTCGGGCCCCGTCGACGTCAGAAGGGACGGCTACGGCGTCCCGCAGATCTACGCGAACAGCAACCAGGACCTGTTCCGCGCCCAGGGCTACGTCCAGGCGCAGGACCGCTTCTGGGAGATGGACGTCCGGCGTCATATGACCGCCGGCCGGCTCTCCGAGATGTTCGGACAGAGCCAGGTCAAGACCGACGCCTTCCTGCGCACTCTCGGCTGGCGCCGGGTGGCGCAGGAGGAGTACGACTCCAAGCTCTCGCCGGACACCAAGAAGAACCTCCAGGCGTACGCGGACGGCGTCAACGCCTATCTCGAAGGCCGCGACGGCAAGGACATCTCCGTCGAGTACGCCGCGCTGAACCTCACGAACGACTACAAGCCCGCGAAGTGGACCCCCGTCGACTCGGTGGCCTGGCTCAAGGCGATGGCCTGGGACCTGCGCGGCAATATGCAGGACGAGATCGACCGCTCACTGCTCACGAGCCGGCTGAGCGAGAAGCAGATAGACGAGCTGTATCCGGCGTATCCGTTCGACCGGAACAAGCCCATCGTCGACGCGGGCGGGATCGATCCGATCACCGGGAAGTACGACCCGGAGGCCGAGCCCACCAGCGGTGACACGGGCGACGGGACGGGCACCGGCACCGGCATAGGGACCGGAGACGGCACAGGCACGGGCACCGGAACCGGCACGGGCACTGGTACCGGGATCGGTACGGCGGGTGGTACCGGTTCCGGCACCGGGAGCGTGGTTGACGCCACCGAAGGACTGAACTCCCAGCTCGACGCCCTTTCCGACACTCTTGATGACATTCCCGCGCTGCTCGGTCCGAGCGGCAACGGCATCGGCTCCAACTCCTGGGTCGTCTCCGGCGACAAAACGACCACCGGCAAGCCGCTGCTCGCCAATGACCCGCACCTGGCGCCTCAGCTTCCCTCGCTCTGGTACCAGATGGGCCTGCACTGCCGCAGCGTCTCGAAGACCTGTGAGTACGACACCGCCGGCTACACCTTCGCCGGTATGCCTGGCGTGATCATCGGCCACAACCAGGACATCGCCTGGGGCTTCACCAACCTCGGCGCCGATGTGACCGATCTCTATCTGGAGAAGGTCGACGGCGACTCGTACCAGTACGGCGACGACGAGGTGCGCTTCAAGACCCGCGAGGAGACCATCAAGGTCGCGGGCGGCAAGAGCAAGAAGATCACGATCCGCTCCACCGGCCACGGGCCCGTGGTCTCCGATCGCGACACCGAGCTGGAGAAGGTCGGCGACAAGGCGCCCGTCGGCGATGTCGCCCCGGACCGCGGCGAGGGCTACGCGGTCTCGCTGCAGTGGACCGCGCTGGAGCCGGGCAGGTCCATGGACGCGGTCTTCGAGCTGAACAAGGCCAAGGACTTCGCCGGTTTCCGCAAGGCCGCCGAGCACTTCGAGGTCCCGTCGCAGAACCTCATCTACGCCGACACCAAGGGCCACATCGGCTACCAGGCGCCGGGCAAGATCCCGATCCGTTCCGAGGGCTTCGACGGCCGGATGCCGGCCCCGGGCTGGGACAAGAAGTACGCGTGGAAGGGATACATCCCGTCCGACGAGCTGCCATACGAGTACGACCCCAAGCGCGGCTACATCGTCACCGCCAACCAGGCCGTCATCGACTCGGACAAGTATCCGTACACGCTGACCGAGGACTGGGGCTACGGCGCCCGCAGCCAGCGGATCAACGATCTGATCGAGTCGAAGACCAAGGACGGCGGCCGGATCTCGACCGACGACATGCAGACCATGCAGATGGACAACAGCAGCCAGATCGCCAAGGTGCTGATGCCCTATCTGCTCAAGATCGATGTCTCGGACCCGTCCGTCCGCGAGGCCCAGAAGCTGCTCGAAGGCTGGGACGGCACCCAGGAACCCGACTCGGCGGCGGCCGCCTACTTCAACGCGGTCTGGCGCAATGTCCTCAAGCTCGCCTTCGGCAACAAGCTGCCGAAGGAGGTGCGGGTCAAGGGCGAGTGCCTCAATGTCCGTCCCGCCGACAGCACCGGACCGCTCGACGATCTCGACCAGCTCGTACGGGAATGCGGCCAGCGCGACCCGGACGCGGCCCAGCCGGACGGCGGGGACCGCTGGTACGAGGTGGTGCGGAAGCTCGTCAAGGACGAGGACAACGCCTGGTGGAGCGCCCCGGCCAGCCGTAAGGACGCCGCCGCCAAGACGCGCGACGAGCTGCTGGAGCGGGCCATGCGGGACGCTCGCTGGGAGTTGACCGCCAAGCTCGGCAAGGACATCAACAGCTGGAACTGGGGCCGGCTGCACCAGCTCACCCTGAAGAACCAGACTCTTGGCACCGACGGTCCCGGCGTCCTGCGGTTCATGCTCAACCGCGGCCCGTGGGATCTCGGCGGCGGTGAGGCCGCGGTCGACGCGACGGGCTGGAACGCGGCGGGTGGCTACGACGTGATCTGGGTCCCGTCGATGCGGATGGTCGTCAACGTCGGTGACTGGGACAAATCCCGCTGGATCAATCTGACGGGCGCCTCGGGACACGCGTACAGCGCGCACTACACGGACCAGACGGACAAGTGGGCCAAGGGTGAACTGCTCGACTGGCCCTACAGCGTGAACGCCGTGGGACGCGCCACCGCCGACACGCTGACACTGACGCCGTAGGCCCACGCGTGCACGCTGTCAGCCCGAGGGCCCGTGCCGTGAACCGCGAGGCGGCCACCGCCGGACGGACAGCGAGCGCCGTGATCCACCGCGCCGAGCGGCGTCAGCGCCCGTGCTGACGCCGCTCGTCCGCGCCGCCGTCGAAGCGTCTGACGCCTTCCGGTGTCACCACCGCTTGTACGGGACGGTCGTGCGGCTCCTCCGGGACCCGCGCGACCAGCTCGTCGCCGTACAGCAGGACGGCCAGCGCGGGCTCGGCGCCGGCCCGCGCCAGCCGGCCGAGGACCCGGTCGTACGATCCGCCGCCCCGTCCCAGCCGCATCCCGCGACCGTCCACCGCGAGACCGGGCAGCAGCACGACCTCCGCCTCCAGCACGGCGTCGGAGCCGAGCCGCGTACCGTCCGGCTCCAGCAGTCCACGTGCCGCGCGGACCAGACGCTCCGCGCCCTCGTAGAGCGCCCAGTCGAGGTCGTTGTCCGGCAGCAGCACCGGCAGCAGCACGCGTACGCCCCGCGCACGCAGCGCGTCGAGCAGCTCGCGCGTACCCGGCTCGCGCCCCACCGAGACATAGGCGGCAACGGTACGGGCCCCGGCCAGCTCGGACAGATCCAGCGCGTGCCGCGCGAGAACCACCGCGGCTTTTCGCGCGTCTTCACTGGTCAGCAGGGTTCTCGCGGCGAGCAGTTCACTGCGCAGGCGGTGCTTTCCGGTCATCTCTTCACTCACCGGACATCACAAACCTCTCGTATGTGCTTGTAAGAGACGAAAGTTAACCGGATCATCATCTTCCGCCCATACTTACCGGATAAGGTGCTCCGCATGACTCAGTCGCCCTCCAGGATCACCAAGGCTGTCATCCCCGCCGCAGGCCTCGGCACCCGGTTCCTGCCCGCCACCAAGGCCACTCCGAAGGAGATGCTGCCGGTCGTGGACAAGCCGGCGATCCAGTACGTGGTCGAGGAGGCGGTGGCCGCCGGGCTCTCCGACGTCCTTATGGTCACCGGCCGGAACAAGCGCCCTCTTGAGGACCATTTCGACCGGAACTACGAGCTGGAGGAGGCGCTCACCCGCAAGGGAGACACCGAGCGCCTCGCGAAGGTCCAGGAGTCCAGCGACCTCGCCACCATGCACTATGTGCGCCAGGGCGACCCGAGAGGGCTCGGCCACGCCGTGCTCTGCGCCGCGCCGCACGTCGGCGACCAGCCGTTCGCCGTCCTGCTCGGTGACGACCTGATCGATCCCAGGGACCGGCTGCTGTCCCGCATGGTCGAGGTCCAGGAGCGTGAAGGCGGCAGCGTCGTCGCGCTGATGGAGGTCGACCCCGCGCAGATCCATCTCTACGGCTGCGCCGCCGTCGAGCCCACGGCCGACGCCGACGTGGTCAAGGTGCACGATCTGGTCGAGAAGCCCGACGCCGCCGACGCTCCGAGCAACTACGCGATCATCGGCCGCTATGTGCTGGATCCCGCCGTCTTCGGGATACTGCGCCAGACCGAGCCGGGCCGCGGCGGTGAGATCCAGCTCACCGACGCCCTTCAGCAGCTCTCCGCGGACGAGAAGGTCGGCGGACCGGTCCACGGCGTCGTTTTCAAGGGCCGTCGCTATGACACAGGCGACCGCGGCGACTATCTCCGTGCCATTGTCAGACTCGCATGCGAACGTGAAGACCTGGGCCCGGACTTCCGGACCTGGCTCCGCAGTTACGTCAGCGAGGAGATGTAGCGCCTTGAGCAGTACGGCAGAACCGGCACCGGCCTTCCGTCACGAGCCGCTCTGGTCGGTGGACGAACACCTGGCGGACATCCTCGCCGCCGTCCACCCTCTCGACCCGATCGAGCTGCAACTGCCCGACGCGCAGGGCTGCGTCCTCGTCGAGGACGTCACGGTGCCGGTGGCTCTGCCGCCGTTCGACAACAGCTCCATGGACGGGTACGCGGTCCGTACGGCGGATCTCGCGGGCGCCACCGAGGAGTTTCCCGCCGTGCTGACCGTCGTCGGCGATGTCGCGGCGGGCAGCGGTTCGCTGCCCGACGTCGGCCCCGGGCAGGCCGCCCGGATCATGACCGGCGCTCCGCTGCCGCCCGGTGCCGAGGCCGTCGTCCCTGTCGAATGGACCGACGGCGGTGCGGGCGGCGGCGCGGCCACCACCATGCGCCCGGCCGGCAAGGGCTCCGGCGGAGCGCGTGGCGAGGTCCGGGTGTACCGCCCGGTCGAGGCCCGTGACCATGTCCGCTCGCGCGGCAGCGACGTCCAGGCCGGTGATCTCGCGCTGGCGGCCGGTACGGTCCTCGGCCCGCCGCAGATCGGTCTGCTGGCCGCCATCGGCCGTGGCACAGTGCGGGTGCGTCCTCGGCCGCGCGTGGTGGTCCTCTCCACCGGCAGCGAACTGGTCCAGCCGGGAGAGCGGCTCGGCGAGGGCCAGATCTACGACTCCAACAGCTTCGCGCTCACCGCGGCGGCCCGGGACGCGGGCGCCATCGCCTACCGGGTCGGTGCCGTCACCGACGACGCGGACACGCTGCGCGCGACCATCGAGGACCAGCTCATCCGCGCGGACATGGTCGTCACCACGGGTGGTGTGAGCGTCGGGGCGTACGACGTCGTCAAGGAGGCGCTCTCCTCCGTGGGCGACGAGGACGAGGCGGGCAGCGGTATCGACTTCCGCAAGCTCGCGATGCAGCCCGGGAAGCCACAGGGCTTCGGCTCGATCGGCCCGGAGCACACCCCGCTGCTGGCGCTTCCCGGCAATCCGGTCTCGTCCTATGTCTCGTTCGAGCTGTTCGTCCGCCCGGCGATCCGTGCGCTGATGGGTCTCAAGGACGTCCACCGACCGACCGTCCGCGCCACGCTGGCGGCCGACAAACCGCTGTCGTCCCCGGCCGGCCGCCGCCAGTTCCTGCGCGGTACGTATGACGCCGAGACCGGCACCGTCACCCCGGTCGGCGGCTCCGGATCCCATCTCGTCGCCGCCCTCGCCCAGGCCGACGCGCTGATCATCATCCCCGAGGAGTCGACGTCGGCCGAGCCGGGCACGGAACTCGACGTGGTCCTGATCGGCTGAGCACCGGCCGGTGGCGGTACCGTGTCTGCGCACACAGGCCCTGCCGGGCCCAAATCGGGAGCGCCACAGCCAATGACTGTGTTTTCCCGGGGGGAGACCCCCGGACACCATCAACAGGGCAACCTGACACATATCGACGAGTCGGGCGCGGCCCGCATGGTCGACGTCTCGGCGAAAGAGGTCACCGCGCGCACCGCCCGCGCCAGTGGCCGGGTGCTGGTCTCGCCGCGCGTCGTCGAACTGCTCAGAGGCGGCGGAATGCCCAAGGGAGACGCCCTCGCCACCGCCCGTATCGCGGGCATCATGGGCGCCAAGCGGACGCCGGACCTGATTCCGCTCTGTCATCCTCTCGCCGTCTCGGGCGTCACCCTCGATCTCTCGGTCACGGACGACGCCGTGGAGATCCTCGCGACCGTGAAGACCACGGACCGTACGGGCGTCGAGATGGAAGCCCTGACCGCCGTCTCGGTCGCCGCGCTCACCGTCGTCGACATGGTGAAGGCGGTCGACAAGGGCGCGGTCATCACGGACGTACGGGTCGAGGAGAAGACCGGCGGCGCGTCCGGCCACTGGGAGCGGCCTCCGGCGGAGTCGCGCGCGGGAGACGGAGACGCGGTATGAACGCGGCCGCGAGCGGGAGTCCCGGAAGTGAGCCGGGACCGTACCGCGCCCTGGTCGTCACCGCGTCCAACCGCGCCGCCGCCGGTGTCTACGCCGACAGCGGCGGCCCGATCCTCGCCGAGGGTCTCGGCGCGCTCGGCTTCTCGGTCGAAGGACCGCGTGTCGTCCCCGACGGAGATCCGGTCGAGCAGGCCCTGCGCGAGGGAGTCGCCGCCGCGTACGACGTCATCCTGACCACCGGCGGCACCGGCATCTCACCGACGGACCGCACTCCGGAAGCCACCCGGCGCCTGCTCGACTACGAGATCCCGGGCATCGCGGAGGCGATCCGCGCCGCCGGCACCGCCAAGGTCCCCACCGCCGCGCTCTCGCGGGGCCTGGCGGGTGTGTCGGGACGGACCCTGATCGTGAACCTGCCGGGCTCGGCCGGCGGTGTACGCGACGGTCTCGCCGTGCTCGGCCGGCTGCTCGTCCACGCCGTGGACCAGATCCATGGCGGCGATCACTCGCGTACCTCCGGATGAACCCCGCCTGGCCGGTGATCCTGGTGGACGGAGATGTCACGCTCCGCCCCATAAGACTGCGCGACCAGCGTGTCTGGCGTGAGGTGAACCGGCGCAACCGCGACTGGCTGCGGCCCTGGGAGGCGACCATTCCGCCGGCGGCCCCGGGCGGTCCGGTCGCTCAGCGTCCCACCTACCGCCAGATGGTCCGCCATCTGCGCGCCGAGGCCAACGCGGGCCGGATACTGCCCTTCGTCATCGAGTACCAGGGCCGGCTCGTCGGCCAGCTCACGGTCGCCGGGATCACCTGGGGCTCGATGTGCTCGGGACATGTCGGCTACTGGGTGGACCGGGAGGTCGCGGGCCGAGGTGTCATGCCCACCGCGGTCGCGCTGGCCGTCGACCACTGCTTCCGTGCGGTCGGACTGCACCGTGTCGAGATCTGTATTCGTCCCGAGAACGGGCCAAGCCGCAGGGTCGTCGAGAAACTCGGATTTCGCGAGGAGGGACTGCGGCCCCGTTATCTCCACATCGACGGTGCGTGGCGCGACCATCTCGTCTTCGCGCTCACGGCCGACGAGGTGCCCGAGGGACTGGTCCGCCGCTGGCGCCAGGCGCGTCCCGGACAGCGAAAATAAAATAAGTGTTCGATATTGATCAGGATATGGCCACCAGTTGATCTGAACAGTCACAAAAAAAGTCCGTGATATCAGCCGGATCGTGCGACACACCGGCTCAATTGGCGGATGCCTTCGCGTGAACACCTCTACGGTGTGAACCGTGAGCAGCAGCGGCCTCATCTACGCAGTCATCGTCGGGGCCTGGGCCGCCTACTTGGTGCCGATGTGGCTCCGCAGGCAGGACGAGCTCAATGAGGCACGTCCGACGGAACGCTTCAGCACCGCCATCCGGCTGCTGTCCGGAAGGGCGGCCATGGAGCGCCGTTACGCCAAGGAGCTTCAGGGAAGAGCCGCCGAGGAGGCCGGGCCCGACGCCGAACCGGGCGTGCGCACGGAGTCGATGAGCTCCGTCGACGTCCGGGCCTTCGCGGCGCGTCCGGCCCTTACCGAAGCCCGGATGGACGTCCGCGCGGACGTCCCGGAGCCGGCCGGACCAGGAACGGCCAGACCCGCGCAATCCCGTTCGGTGCCCCGTCCGGCAGATGCCCGGCCCGCGTCCGAGCGGCGTGCGCGTCCCTCGGCGGCGGCGCGCGCCGCGTCGAGCGCCGCGGCCGAACGCGCCCGGCGCGCGCAGCGCTCGCAGGTCCTCGCGCGCCGACGGCGTACGACCGTGGTCCTCTTTCTCGCCTTCACGCTCGGCGCGGTGGTCGCGGCGGTCGGCGGCCTCGGCTTCCTCTGGGCCCCGGCTGTCCCGGCCGTCCTGCTCAGCGCGTACATCGTGCATCTGCGCGGCCAGGAGCGGCGCCGCTTCGCCTTCACCATGGACCGGCGCAGGGCCGAGGCAGCCGCGCAGCGCCTCCGCGAGAACCGCCCGCGCCGCCACCAGCCGTCGACGGCGGCGGCCGGGACACCGGACGAGGAGCCCGAAACCAGCCCGGAGCCGGAGCCGGCTCCCACGGTCTCTCCGCAGGAGGCGGGCCGCCGCGCGCTCGTGGAGCAGACCGACCACGCGGAGTGGGTCGACCAGCAGCGCGACCGCGGCCCGGCGTCCGGCGACAGCTGGGACCCGGTCCCGGTGCCGCTTCCGACGTATGTCACCGCGCCGGTCGCACCCCGTGCCACCAGCGGTGTCGACGTCAGCGACCCGGAGACCTGGAGCGCGGCCCGCTCCTCGGCGGCCGAGCCGGCCGCCGAAGCACCGCCGCAGCAGCGGACGCCTCCGCCCCGCCGCGGCCGTGACCGGGGCAAGACCCCGCTCTTCGACCAGTACGACGAGGGCGACCGCCCGCGCGCGGCCAACGAGTGAGCGACCAGGCCAAAGCTCGCCCGTGACCAGCCGCTAACGGATTTCCGAGCACGGCGGCGAGGGTGCTAAAGTTTCACTCGTTGCAAGGGCCTGTGGCGCAGACTGGTAGCGCACCTCGTTCGCATCGAGGGGGTCAGGGGTTCAAATCCCCTCAGGTCCACAACACGACTGTTCTTGAGTTAGCTCAGGAGCGTTGACGAGATCCCGTCCGATCGCAAGATCGGGCGGGATCTTCGTCATTTCAGGGGTCGTTCGATGGCTGTTCGGGGTGGTGGATGGCGGCGTATCGGGTCTGGCCGGTTGCTGGGCAGACGCTTGGGCCTTGCCAGGACATGCGAACCGGCCCCGGTCGCCCGGGGCTGGTGATGGTGCTGTGTGGCTGTGACGTTGCCCGATCAGAGGTTGGCTGGCGGATGCCGCCCCATGTCGATTGGTGCGGGGACGGAAGACAGGTCGCAACCTGGGGCAGCCGCAATGGACTCGAAGTCGGTGTCGAAGAGCCGGTTGCCGGTGCGCTCGTAGAGCCAGGTTTCCAGGATGTCCAGGTTCCCGATGGTCACCATGATCGCGATGAGGATCGTCTGGGCCACCTGGCCGGGGACTCGACGGTGCATCGGGTTGCCGATGTCCATGTCGGCGCCCTTGAGGCGGCCGTTGAGGCCCTCGTTGTGAGAGCGGATCGGCTTGTAGACGCTCCCAGGTGGGGCTGAGGTAGTGGCTGTCCTGCCGGAACTTGGCATTCTTCAGGTCTCCGGCCGCGTCGGCGGGGACGCTGATCGCGGAGGCCCCGCAGACGGCGGGCAGCGCCTCCTTGCCGGGAGGGTCCGCCCACTCTCTGTCAGGGAGCTGGATGGTCGGGCGAGCCGAGGCGTGGCTGGTGCGGGAGCGGAGATCCGCCAGTTTGATCA
Source organism: Streptomyces sp. AK02-01A (assembly GCF_033795305.1). Lineage (NCBI taxonomy): Bacteria > Bacillati > Actinomycetota > Actinomycetes > Kitasatosporales > Streptomycetaceae > Streptomyces > Streptomyces sp. AK02-01A. The sequence continues at coordinate 6,655 of NZ_JARBAE010000035.1, read as the reverse complement.
CGGGCTGAGGCGGGCCCGAGGCGGTCGGTCGAGCAGGGCGGAGGCGTTCTCGGCGTGGACAGTTCACCGAAGGAGACGGCCCGGCCGCCGGGCATTGCAGGCTCACGGTTCCACGGGCATCGGCGTTCTGCTTGAGCTTGAGGAAGTAGGGCAGCCGCTCGGCGACCACCGGCTTCAGGTCGTCGAGCCGTCGGCGGAAGGTCTTGTCGTCCATGCCATGAGTGGCCTGAGCCAGGGCGTTAGGGATGTGTGGGCAGGCGAGGGAGCCGTCGATCAGTACGGCTCCTTGCCAGCTGCCCTGGATACCACGGTCGGCCGCCTTGTAGTCCAGAGCGAGGCGGTAGCCGAGTCGGCGTACGGGGATCTGGAAGTTCTCCGGTGCGCATCCGGTGTAGGCGCGGTCGGCCGCGCAGGTCCCGGTCGGCAGTCCCAGTTCGCTGAGCTGGGTGAGTGCGGTGATGGCGTTGGGGCCGGTGCGGACTGTGGGGGTATCCATGATCAGGCCGACGCACATCTGCGGGTAGGCCGTCGTCCTGCCGGGCGCATCGTGGGGGCGGTGGGTGTGTGCGGCGACGACGAAGCTCGCGCTGTAGCCGAAGGTACCCGTGTCGGATCCGCCGCTGTAGTGCCAGCCTGCTGTGATCTCGACCGAGGCGGTGCCGGTTCGTTCGCTGTCGGGGTGGGCCAGGACCGGGATCGCAGTCGCGTCCACGCCCACGTCACCGCGCCAGCCCCGCAGGTAGCCGCGTTGCTGGGCGAGTCGGACCGGGGTGAGGACCAGCTGGTTGGCCAGCTTCTGCAAACGCAGTGCGGCGTTTTGGCCGGACGGGACGGCCCAGGCGTCCGCGTAGGCATCCGCAGTGCTTTGCGGAAGGCGGGAGCGGCGGTCACAGCGGGCCGGATCCAGCACGGTGGTGATCCGGTCCCAGCCCCGGTAGAGGCGTCGGCTCGCCGCGATGCGTTCCCGCGCGGTGCCGGGCGGCTTTTCGGGGATGCCCAGCCAGCCGCGAGCCCTCGGCTCCAGACGGAAGTGCAGGATCCGCCAGGCGTCGGCAACCGTGGCCCGGCCGGTGAAGTAGGAGGCCAGCAGCAGCCCGGCGAGCACCGTGCGCGGGCGCACCCCGGCAGGTCCGGGCCGCCCCCGCAGCAGCTCTTCCACCTGCTGGGGGACACCGGAGCGGTCCAGCAGGGCCAGGAGTTGGCCGACTTTGGAGTCCGCGATCAGAGTCTGTTTCCCGGGGCGGATCCGGGGCCGCAGGGCCCGTGCGGCTTCTTCGTCCCGGGCCGGGCGGGCCATCACCGGCGGGGTCCGCGCAGGAGCCGGATCACCTCCTCGCGCGGTAGTGGGGGAACCCAGCGGTGGTAGGGGGCCAGTCCGGCCGGAGAGGCCATCCCGGCCGCGGAGGCGACCGCAGCCGGGCTGACCCCGTCCGACAGCAGCCGCACGATCCATGTCGACCGCAGCCGACGAGCGGACAACGGGGGCAGGCCGGCGTGCGGCCGGTGCCGGCTGGGCCAGGAGGAGACAAGATTCTTTGCCGCGGCCACCTTCCGGCCCGGCCGGAACAGGTAGCCGGCTCCAGCCGCCTGGGCGAGGTCCGCGAGTACCGTTTCCCGGCCGGCCTGGCACGCCACGAGCCGCCCCAGCATGTCGTGGTCAAGCACCGCGACACCGCCGGAGGTGACGCGGACGTGGTGGCCGCGCACGCGGACCACCTCGCCGGGCAGCAGGCCGCAGCCGGCGCCGAGCGCCATCAACGCGAGTCCGTCCAGCCTGGCCCGGCCCGGAAGATGCCCCGCCCAGGCCCGCAATCTCGACACATCGCCTTCCGCGTAAGGGGGTTGAGGACTGCGGGGCGAAGACATCCGTGCGGGAGGGGCCTCACCGCGCTGGACCCACACCAGCGCCTCACGCACACGCCGCAGCCACGACCGGTAGGTCTGCACGGTCGAACCGCACACGTCCCCGGCACCGGACAGCACGAACGCATCGATGCTCTCGGTGCGCAGCCACACGCCGGGATCCCTCGGCATGCCACAGCCCTCTGCCCACATCGCGAGCCGCCCCACCACGTGCAGCAGATGGCCTGCCTCGTAACAGGTAGCGGGGGCGGCAGCGGCGACGGTTGCTCTGACCTGGTCGGCGACCGGCGCCCACCGCTGGTGCGGCCGGCGGGGACGGTACTCGCGGATCGTGCGGGAGACCTCAGGGCTCAGTGTCACAGACCAACAAAACCGGCTGGACAAGCAGCCGGTGAAGGTATCGAAGCCGATCTTCACGGAAAGGAGTGCATCGACATGGTCGGAGGTTTGTCCTGTAAAAGGCCGCCGCGTGACCTTGCCCGCGATCCTCAGTCCTGGCCCCAAGCTGTCGTCGATGATGCCGCGGCCGGTGTCGTCCAGGCCATCGCCCGGGCCCTCGCCGACGCCCTGGACACCCAGGGGCGAAGTCTGCGGCAGGTGGCCGCCGGCTCCGAGGTCAACCGGCAGGCCATCGCCGACCTCATCGCCGGCCGATGCTGGCCCGACATCGCGACCATCGCTCGCCTGGAGAACTTCCTTGCGGTGCAGCTGTATCCGCACCGGGATGGGAACCGCGTCATGCATCGAAACCGGCCTTCCCGCTCCCCAGGACAGGCCGTCCCGGGAACGACGAAATAGGCCACGCACCCCCCGAGACGAGCTGGATTGCTCTAGCCTCAGGGGTGCGTGAGCCACTACGAGGGTCCACGTCACAGGTTCCGCCGAGGGTCCAAGCTCAACGGAACCCGTCCCCTTCTCCCCGCAACGGGAGGAGGGGACAGCTCACATCCGGCGCGTCGTCAGGCGGCCTCCCTCAATGTCTCCTGAGCCCGCACGGCAGTGAACACACCGACCGGATTCTCAACAGCCCGGCCGTTCTTCACCAGCCGTTTACAGGTCCGTCGAGTGGTCTCGATCGGAGCCCGACCCGCTTTGCCCTTCGTCGGCCGGCCCAACGCCTCGGTGATGTCCCGGGCAACCAGAGGCCGCCCAGCTGTCACCAGGATCTGCTCAACCGCCTGCATCAGCTCCCCCGACCCGGACTTCGACGTGTCCTGCGGAGTCTGCTCTTGCGCGGCCGGGGTATCGGAAGGACTCGGGTCACCCGTCGACTCGTCGGCACTGGCCCCGGGATTCTTTACTCGGTCCTCCGAAGCCTCGTCTGCGGCCGTCGGCTCGGGGTTATCCGCAAGGATCCCGGCGAGAGCCTCGGCCAACTGATCACGCGTGCTGGAGAACCGCACCACATCCGTCCTGATTGTGGCGAGTTCGGCCTCCAGGTCAGCCTGCCGCCCGATCAGAGCATCGGCCTTGGCCGAATAGAACTCGACAGCTGTCTGCAAGCCGGGAGCCGCAGCCGCTTCGTCCAACGCTTTGGTGCCCATCCAGCCCTCCCGTGACCATCCCGTGCAACAAGGCAACGGCAGTCATCGTTGGGAATGCCAGTCGTTCCAGGCAGCTAAATCGCCAACCATGACTGGCAGTTGGGAGCCATGTGAGCTCCAGTCCGTCGACTGGCGTGTCTGACCTGGCATTTTGCGTGCCAGTCGTAATTCTGAACTCTGTTAATGATTACGGCAGATCACGAGGTCTCTCCCGCTCGCGGCAGCGAAGGCGCCGGAGAGGCAACCCCGCCATGTCATGATCAGTGCATGAGTGAGTACGCCTGGCCTGGGAAGGACTACGAAAACCGAGCAGCCACGGCGCGCGGAGCGTGGACCGAGACCATCCGCACTCTTCCCCTCGGCACCAAGATCACTGGCGAGGTCGTCGGCCGACAGCGCTTTGGTGTCTTCCTCTCCATCGACGGCTGGCCCGACGCTGTCGGCCTCGCTGAGATCATCGCTATGCCCAGATGCCTCGACCTGCCCGTGATGGGCGAACGTGTCTCCGGCGAAGTGGTCTCACACGCCGAGCACAACCATCAGGTGAAGATCAGACTTGCCGAGTGGGCCGAGCACGAAGACGCTCCACGTTGAGGCTGTCCTCAAGGGAATCGGGGGTGCGACGGTCTGTAACTCCGCCACATACTTGCGAGATGACATCATTTTATGGTCGATTCCGGGATCCCCGCAGCACCGCTTACGACTTCATTGACTCGATCTTCGTGAAATGTCCGAACTGCGCGAACGTCGCACACGTTGTGCCAGCGCCCCAGGTGTCTGATGGCGAAAGGCCGACGCTGTTCACGCTGCGGCGTCTGGTCTGCCGTAGTTGCGGTCTGTCGCGGAAGTCGAGTGGTGGTCACGTCGCGTTTGCCCGTGGGACCAACCACCCCGCGATAGATCCGTATTTCGGCGTGGCGTTGTGGCTGCAGCTTGAGACCCGGCACGGGTGGCTCTGGGCGTACAACCTGGAACATCTCGACTTGATCCGGCGGTTCGTCCGAGCCACTCTGCGCGAACGAGCACCTTGGTACGACACTGGTCAGAAGATGACTTTGGTGGCCCGACTGCCGTTGTGGATCAAGCAGGCGAGAAACCGAGACGAGGTTCTGCGGACCATCAACCGAATCAGCGCGACGTTGGTCCATGCCTGAGACAGGTCCTGCGCAAAGAATGAAGATCATCTGGACTGCAGTGCTGTCCAGGCATCTCCTACACACCCCTCGTCGAAGTCCCACCAGCCCTCGTCCGATCCCCGCCAGAGCAACTCTTGGACAGTCGCCAGATCGACATCTCCCGGCACGTTCAAAGCGACCAGCCCGAACTGCGCAAGGCCCTCTCCCGTGACCCCGACTGGTGCGAACAGCTCTATCACCGGACTTAGTTCGCCCTCGAACCGTCCATCTCTAAACGGAATCACGCGGATCGGGCAATTTCCAGACCACTTGACCTTTTCGACCGCCCTCAATTGACCGTCAACGTCCTCATTGACCCGGACTATGTCACCACAAGCGACATTGGTGACAAACCACGGGGTGTTGTCAATCCGGACCGCATCCCCGTCCAGTCGGACAGCCCACAGACCTTCGGTGCTGACCGGCGGCCACCCGTCTTCGTCTTGATCGAGGGGGAACAGTACCTTCACGTGCTCACCTGTCACATCAGTCATGCCACCAGCATCCCCTGACGCGCTCGCGCTGCTACTACGAGTGGTCGAATGGTTCGTCACTCCATCGAAACCAGGCCCGGTCGTTCTGAACATGCAACAGGAACTCCGCGACCGGACCTGACGGGGCAACAAGGGAAAGGCGCCGGGCGATCCGGGCGTACGACTCGTCGAATCTCTCGTAGTCCTCCGCCTCCGCCAGCGCGAGAGATTCTTCGAACCAAGGCTTGACCTTGGCAAACGCTGGCCGCGGGATCAGATGTCCTCGCAGCCAGGGCAGGTCAGCCTCCGTAACCACGATCTCGCCGAGAGGCTCCCCGCCCCGTACCAAACGCCAGATCTGGCCCTCAAAACCCATCTCGCCCGACTCCCGACCTGGTTGCACCCGAACTCAGCATTGCATCTTCCTCCGACAATGCATGGGAAACGATCACCCCCGGCACCCATCGCCAATATCCCCAGCCCGTTGCCTGCCCACGGGCGACGTCAGTGGCGTGCCCTAGCCTCCCCGTGTGATCTCCCAACCGCTGCCACGCGATCTGCACCTACTGTTCCGTGGGAAGGATCCCGACCAGTACAGCATCACGACGCCCTTGCCAACCGGGCGGACAGTCCTGTCCGATGAAGGCGACGGTGAGATCCACACCCTGTGGCTCAGCGACCAGCCCGCCACGGCCGATCTGTTTTCTTCCCTGCGCGCCGAGCACCCGCAGTCCGGGCTTTGGCCCCTGTTGCTCGACGCTCACGACCGCCAGGACCCCGAATATCGGCCCTGGGGCACTGGCGAACTCTTCCCCGAGGGACTGACCTCGCCTGACGCCCACCAGCCAGCTGCCCAGCTCTCCCGCTGGTGGCACGACTACACCTGTATCGATGATGACGACGACAACCTCCGTCCCGACGAACGGCTCGCTGTCACGGCTCCCTTCGGCGAGCGCTGGCCAGGTCTCGCCCCGGCCGGACACCCACGCTGCGACCCCGACCAGCTCGCCGACGAGTACGCAGAAGCCCTTCTCGCACGTCGCCCCTGGCTTCGCCTTGGTCTGATCGCCGCCTCATCCGGGGCCACAGCATTGACCGCCGCTGGTTGGCAAGGGCCCGTCAACTACGACAGTGACACGGCCATTTTCTCCGCCATCCTGAGTGACTGGGAACGCCGCTTCGGCGCCCGCATGGTCTGCGCCGGCTTCGACACGCTCTCCCTGAGCGTGGCCGCTGCGCCCGCGGACCGCGACACTGCCCTGGTCATAGCTGCCGAGCACTTCGCCTTCTGTCCCGACAACATCTGGCAGGCAACCGGAAGCCTCACCGCATACGCCGACCAACTCATTGATGCTCACGAGTGGGAGTTCTGGTGGGATTGATCAATGCCCATACGGAAGGTTCCGTGATGCCGAGCGAAATGCGCCTGTCGTGGCTGCTCACCGGCAGCGGCTGGGCTGACTGCATCGTCGCCGACCACCAGCGCGAAGCCCATCTCACCGTGAAGCTTCCCCTTGATCGTGGACACCTGGAGACTGGGATCAGAGTGGTTCCAGAGGAAGCAGTGACCAGGTGGCAAGCAAGTACACGAAGCGGTACT
>NZ_JARBAE010000034.1:0-79377 GCF_033795305.1 Streptomyces sp. AK02-01A | reverse complement strand
CGACAGAACCCCTCGACAAGGTTCATCGTCCCAGCTCAGAAGGCACTTTCGCGTTACCGCACAGAACCCGACCCCACACCAAGTGAAACGGCGAGGCTAACGGCCGGCCCGGCCTTTATGTGACCGTGCTGGATGGTGTCCCAGCTGTCCGACTGTCCAGTTAGAGCGCTGACCTGCGACAACGACCCGGACAGCCAAAAACGGCAGCTGTCCGGGCTGTCCGGTTACAGACGGCTGCAACACCCCCGGATATTGCAGCCCGGTGGCGAAGCCACCCCGGAAGCTAGCAGGCGCCGGAGGTGACTTCCGCGTTACGGGTCTCTCTACCTCATCAAGACGCCAGGCTCTGGCTGCGTCCGCACTCCTGCCTTCAACCCGCTCAGCGCTGCCGCCACCGACGCGGCGTCCGCCAGCGGATAGGCCCAAGAGCATGAGACGAGGACCAAGCCCACGGCTTCAAGACATGCCTCCGGCCTGGGCGCTCAGACTCCGAGATAGATGGGGCGCCGTTCGCGAGTGCCGGCGGATTCGTGGCGAGCGTAGTTGGCTTCCATCCCGACCACCTTCGACCCAGGCAGAGCCGAGCAGTCGCGGCCCAGGGCGTCAAGGTCGTTCGTACAGTGGCGCGCTCCACCTTGACGCCCTGAACCACGCCCGCTCCACGGTGTGTGGATCGAAGAACGGACGGGATGGAAGCTGGGGTGAGGAGTAGTTGACGTTTTAGCGCCAAGTGCGGGTGACATCCACAAAAATTAGAGCGCTGTGTAACCGCCCGAGCTACCCTAACTGTCACAACTGGTGAATAAGAACGGGGAACAAGATGCGAGCCCGCAGCACGTGGCAGCGCTTCTCATTTAGCACGAAAGATGCCATCGAACGCGCACTATATTCGAGCGGAATGCCGGAGGAGACCCTCGCATTGTACTCGCGGTGGTGGCAGTTGGAAACATACCTGCGATCCCTGACCTATGTGGAGCTCCGCGCAAAGTACGGTATCCATTGGACGAATCAAATAGGCCAAGGGGCGACAAGCCGTAGAGAGAAGGATGAATCGCGCAGCTATATGGCTACTGCCGACTGGGAAGACCCTCTGAGCTATTTGGACGTGGGAAAATTATTTCCGATACTAGAGGCCAACTGGGACTTGGTTGAGCCTTCGCTCATAAATAAAGAAGCTCTCATGGCTCGCACATCGGAGCTCCTTGCCATACGTCATCGCCTGGGGCATCTACGCCGCCCCCATCGGGACGACTTGAGTCGTCTGGAGCAAACACTTCGAGATCTAGAGAAAGGCGCTTTTACAGCATACGCATCCTACAATCGCGAGTTTGGTGCGCCCGGCGATTTGAATGACCCTGTCGTGGCCGCATGGGTTCGCGAGGAACATCCGACAGCACAGCGGCTCATTCGGCACGCTGATCGCCAATACGACGTCATTTTCCGCTTGTCTTACACGATTCGACCTTACGCCGAGGCTCTGCAACATGGCGCTCCCATCACGGGCTCTGAAGGACTGCTTTGGAAGGCCACCTTCCATCTCCGCGGGCAAGAGGTCCGTCCTTCTGCGCTTTGGCGTGAGAGCTACCTAGACAGAAATGCCCGTCAGCTGCTCGTTCACATGCTGCTGGACCACGGAACCGTAGCTTTCACCTTCCCTGCCGTCGATGATGGGAATCGTGTAGCTGATGCAATCGGAGATGCATTTGACGCAGTTCTCCTCAACGTACGTCCACGGCGGGGTTCTACGGAACGAGAATTGAGTGAGTCGCCGATGCGCAGTATCCATCTAGATCCACGAATCCAAAAGGACTCCGGATGGACAACTGTTGATGACTCCACAGTTCCAATCAGCCTGTTTGGTGCGTGAAGAATCGCCCCACGGCGCAAAGCGGTCCTATTGCAATCCGGTGCAGATCCGCGGGTCGGAGCCTGCCCGGCGCCGGGCCTGTTCCGCTGACATCCAACGCTGACATCAACGACCCCGGGCGGCGGTAACACTCGGCAGCCACATGCGGCACCGGTGCGTGAGGTGGGCTTAGAACAGGGTGGGACCACGACCGCTCCACGGTATGTGGATCGAAGGCGGACGGGATGGAAGCTGGGGAGAGGTTGGAGGGCCGCTCCCGTATTTTCCTGGATTCTCATCCCGCCACTCCCGATCACACTTTAACCTGGCTGCATGGCAAAAGAAGAAGGTGCGCGGTAAATAGTCATCAGTAATTGAAGTGGCTGCCTAACGCAGACAGAGAGCATGAGGATAGAGAAGTGGCTGACCCTACCGAGATGATGCTGGCCGACCTCTCACAGAAGTACGCAGACATGAAAGTTTCGAACGCGTTCCTGCGACTTTATGTGAGTGAGGCTCGCTTCGGTCGCGCTTTCGCTAGCATTCATGAGCGATTGAACGGACATTTCGAATCCATAAACGACAGGGCGGAGACTACTGGCCATTACTGGGCCGAGCAGAGCAGGGAAATGCTCGCACTGGCCAAGGAAGTGAATAACTTTCTCCAGTCTCTGACTCATGCTGGCGTGAAGGTGCACCTCGCAGAGTCCTACACAGCCGCTATAAAGAGCTGCCGGTCATGGCTGGTAGGTAGTGGGGGCAGCGCCATTCCAGATGACTTTGAGCAGATTGAACTTATTGAGTACGAGCCCGTTTTGTCTCGTCCGGATACTGAGATTAGACTGAAGAAGTCTAGAGAACACAATCAGTTGCAGCTAATCGGCGAGGGGTCATACGCGAAGGTCTTCTCATTTGTTGACCCCGACTACGGAATTAAATTCGCGGTCAAGCGCGCGAATAAGGACTTGGGAGTCCGCGACCTTTATCGATTCCGGCAAGAGTTCGACATTCTCAAGCGCTTGAGTTTCCCGTACATTGTCGAGGTATTTCAGTACGATGAAACTCGCCACGAATACAAAATGGAATTTTGCGAATCTACGCTTCGGAACTACATCAAGAAGCGCAACAGCAGGTTGCAATTTTCGTCACGGAAGAGAATTGCGCTGCAGTTCTTGTACGGCATCAATTACATTCACAGTGAAGGTCTGCTCCATCGTGACGTAAGTCTTCAGAACGTTCTGGTGAAGACCTTCGACGGTGGGGCCGTCCTCGTGAAGCTCTCGGACTTCGGTCTCGCCAAAGACAGGAACTCCGAATACACCCGAACGAAGACGGAGATGCGCGGAACAATTCGGGACCCTCTTCTGGCCAGCTTTAAGGAGTATGACGTATGCAATGAAATCTATTCGATCGGATGCGTGCTTTCCTATATCTTTAGCGGTAGGGAGGCTCTCATGTCCCAAAAAGATTCTCCGAGTCAGATCGTGCGAAAATGTACGGCACATGATGTTTCTCATAGGTACCAGAGCGTGCTTGAACTAATTGGAGACGTTGAGAGACTGGAAGCGACTCCGACCCCTACGGACGCGCCGGCTTGACGTCTGACGCCACTCAACGCATACGACGACCTGTAACCGGAGCTCCGCGGCCTCTGGAATCTCCAACTGCTGGGGTTACAGCGGTTACAGATCCCTAGAGGCCTGCGGCCACAACTCCGCGTGCAAGGCACACTGAGTGTCTAACTGCGTGACAAAGGCGACGGACAGCCTCGGACGCCAGCGAACTGTCAGCGCAGGTGACGGAAGCATCGCCCCGAGGACCACCCCAAGTTGCATCGGGGCGAAGATGTCTGCGGCCGTGGTTCGGGGGTGGAAAGCTGTCATCCCGTCTGCCGCGTCTCAGAGCAAGGCGTAGCAGACCAGCCGTCAGGGACCCTGCTGCCTCAACTGTGGGACGACGGCAGACAGAATGACAGCGGGCGCATGCTGTAGCTAAGGCAGTCAACGACGCAAGGTCCGGTCATGGCTTGAGTGCAGACACCGCCACGTTGAGGGCGAGCCGCGAGTTGTGCAGATCTAATGACGATCAATCGAAGATCTGGCATGATTCTCATCAATGAAAAATCTCCACGCTGGGGGCGGATAGTGGCCTGCAAGTCTGGACGTCCGACACTCAGCGACGATGCTGATAGGGCTCTCTTTGCCGAATCGGCTGGCACCTGCCTGCTTTGCAACACCACACTTTTCCCTAAAGATCCCAAGCGCAAGCGATCCATCCCAATCGCCGAACGCGCCCACATCATCGCCCACAGCGACGATGGCCCGCGTGCTGACGCAACGGTTTCACAAAAGTTGCGCGACGCCCCATCCAACATCATCCTCCTTTGCCCAACTTGTCACACAAAGGTAGATAAGGCCCCCGAGGGATATCCCACGGAGGATCTACTCAAGGCCAAGAAGAACCGAGCTCAAGCTATATCTCAAATTGGAGGAACGTCTTCTTTTTCCAGCCGCGCAGAGGCCCGAAGGGCCGTGGAGCGCCTGTTGATGCGCAATCGAATCGCGTTTCGCGAGAATGGCCCCGACCCGGAGACCGGAGCAGTGGCATCACGGGAGCAAGCCGAAGCTTGGACGGATTGCGTCCTCCGTGAGATCGTCCCTAATAATCGACTCGTAGAAGCCATCGTGGACGTCAACGCGGAACTGACCGCACCGGGAGAAAAGGAAACCGCGGAACTCCTCCGACAGCACACCAATGCACTCGAACGGAAACACCAGGGTGAGCCCGTCATTGCACCCGCCCCACGCTTCCCTCAAGACACAGTGGAACTTTTCGCCGGAGGAGTATGAATGCCACTCAACTACCTAACCGACTGGTTCGTCCCCAAAATCTCGGATCATGGTGACGTTGCTTCAGCTTCCCGCTCTACATCCAGCCTCGTTAAGGTCGAACGAAGGAACGGAACAAACGTAACCATCGCTCCGGTCTCCGTGCTAACTCTAACCGAAGCCCATGTGAATGAAATCCTCGCCCAAGGCGATGCCACAATCATCTGCCTAGTACCGAAAGCCGCACACTACCTATGGTCAGCGAGAAATAGGGCTCAGGATCTAGGCTCTGACGTGCAGACAATGAATGAAGTGTTTTGGGCCATGGGAGAGAAGGATGTCCAGGGATTCCTATCCAAGAATGTTTCCTATGCCAGACGGGCGTTGGGTCAGCACTCCCACGTCCAGCGCGTCGAAATGATCTGCGAGGCGTCAATGCGCCTCGTACGTCATGGCGGCATGCCTGACATTCGGGTTTCAATCGACTACGGCTACGAGTTCGGCGAGGAGACTCTGATGCAATCGCTTGAGCGCCACCCTCTGACTGACGTCGTTCTGAATTCTAACCCCAACGGGAGATTCACCTCCGCAGCATTGGCCCATGCCGAAAATGCCGGAGTGAGACTTCACAGCATGAGCTCGCTCATGGGAACGCTAAGTAGTCCATAATGCCAGAATCTCCGCCATGGCTTGCAAGGCTCCTAGGTGAGACCACTTCTGAATTCCTGAAACCCACACATTGCATCGATCTCTACCTATTCGGATCTGTTGTACGAACGGATGGCGGCCAACTCGGCGACGTGGACATTTTGGTGGTCTACGAAGAAAGCTCCCTGACATTCGCCCACGCGTTCTGCAATCACCTCAGATCACTAACGACTCACCCCCCGCTAGATGTCATAGCGCTTAGTCGGCAAGAGGAAATAGAAACTTATTTCGTTGCAACAGTTGGGGCAAAAAAGATCTGGCCACCCCTCTGAGGCTGCATTCACGCTGTAGGACCCAGTCGGTGTGCAAGAGCGCAGCCCGGCGAACAGGTCGGCATCAGCTGGGTCGTCGAGGTGGGCACCCCACCGCTTCTCCGCGTCCTCCAACTCCACATCGGGACAGCCGAGACATCCCAGAGCCGTCATGGCTTCGACCACAAGGGGAAGGTCCGCGGACCCCGAGCTGTAGCCGGCGCTTCGGCCGACGAGGTGCTCGAAGCCGAGCAAGTCCCAGCCGCCTACAGCCGTCCGCCACAGCACCTTGGGCCCGAGGGGAACGACGTACGAGTTGATCGCCGCCTCGCGCTGCTGCGTCCATGCCTCCGCGTGATCCCGCCGCATCCCTTTGACGAAGTTCCGGCCGCGCGCGGTGTCCAACATGACAGCGATCTGGCTACTGAATCCGGAGCTCACGGGCGCAGCTCGGTTAATAGAGCCAGTGTGCTCGCGCACTGCCGCAAGAACGTGTTCGGGGAGGCTATCCCAGTTCTGTCTTCTCGACACGGCGCAAGGCTATATGGGCGCGAGCAGGACCCGGCGAACGTTCCCGGTCACAGCACTAGATCAAGGCCTCCGCGCAGGCCGCCTGGATCCTCACTGCGGGGCACGTGGCCCTGGCGAACCTGCGGCCACCGGCAAGACGCCCGACGAGGCTCAGCGCCAGGCCGCGTGGGGCAACCTGCTGGACTCGGAGAAGCAGGGCCTGCGGCAGGCGATGTGGATGCACGGCTGCGCTGATGATGCCACCCCGTAGACCAGTACCTAAGTAGTAACCTGCGAGCAGGTTCAGGCTCGGACGCTGGGGGACAGCACGTGATCGTTCGGACCATTGCGCCGGAGGGAATGCCGCGGCCCACCGGGGAGGATGGCCATGTTCTTCTTGAACTGGTCTGGCAGCACTTCTCCGACTCCCTTCGCTGGCCGACCTTCGATTACGTCGATCGGAAGCTGTATGCCAGGGGCCTGAAGTTCGAAGAGGCCGTGCAACAACTGTGCCCTGGACTGCTGCGGGGCGTAGACGCCGACCTGAGGCGGCTGCCGCAAGGCACGACGGAGCTGTCTCTGACGGTCGCTGGCGCTGCGAACTGCGCCAACACTCATATTCCTATCAACGGCGTCCTCGTCATGGTGCGGACAGCGGCCTGTATCGAGCCCCACTATCAGCCCATCGAGCCTGGTGCGCTGCCAGAACTGCGGCCCGACGACCTGGCGCCTCCAGTGGATGACGTCCATCTGGCGTTGATGACCAAGAAGAGCAGATTCGTTAGCTTCGCGCTCGCGCTGCATGAGCCCTGCTTTCGGGGTGGCGGCCACAACCTAGACGATCTCGACTGGACGCTGCGCTACGACCGGGACATTCGGCCGTTCGCTGGCGTGAACCAACTCGATAAGTACTGGCGCATCCGCGAGCAGGTGCTGGGACCGGCGCGGACTGAGGCTGACAACACGCCCTTCGGACAAAGCCCGGAGTCCACTTTCGCTCTGAGCCCTACAGCCGTCCCGGTCGTCGGATTAGACGGCGAGCAGTCGACGGAAGCCATGGAGGTCACCTGCATACTGCATCCGCTGATCGCGGAGGTCGCCGCCGAGCGGTACAACGGAGGCTTCTACTACGACGCGGTCAGGAGTGCCCTGCAGGCGGTGGAGCACCGCGTGCAGAACCTGGTCGGCACCACCGAGGTCGGTGAGAGGCTGATGGGCATCGCCTTCGGCAACAAGCCGGGTCCCCCGAAGATCACCGCGACCCGGTCCACGGGAGGTTCGCTGGAGAGTGAGCAGAACGGCATGCAGTTTCTGTTCAAGGGCGCGATGGGAGCGCTGCGTAACCCTCGCATGCACGGCCCGGACGAAAGGGACGCCCGCGACGAGGCCGACGAGATGCTGGCCTTCGCCAGCTTCCTAATGCGACGCCTCGACATCGAGGACGAGCAGCGTATAGCCGCCTCCGCCGAGTGAGTGTCTAACTGCGTGACAACCCCCACGAACACCAGCGCACAACCGCGAACGCCTGCGGACCATCAGCGCAGGTGAGGATCAAACCAGCCCAATGCCGTGTCCCCCCACGCAAGTTGCTTCGGGACGAAGACGTCCTGGGTCAGGTCACCGCGGTAGCCGGTGAAGGCCCCTGGGTCATACCACTGGTGCACCTTCGTCGGCTGTCAGGAGGCTGAATACGTCTGGCACGCAGCGCTCAACCGGTCGTTTCGGTGATGTCAGATCTGGGCCGCACTTGGGTACAGCTCGTCTGTCCCGGGGCGTTGGCCGACCAGTGAGGGCAGCCCAATGCAAGTCTTCAGGACGCGCTGGCTACCGCCTAGTTGTGAGGCCGACGCGGGGCAGAGACGTGCGCCCTCCGTATTTGCCCAGGTAGCAAGCAGATGGCTGCGCAGCTGTAAAGCCGCTCCCGAGGACTGCGCTCGTGGAGTCGTTACCGGGGCGGCATGTCGGCTGCGGAGAGAGGGTGCACGGACAACCTCTGGCCAAGTGGACGGCCGATAGCCCATCTTTAAGCGTCGTCCGAGGTCAGGGGGCTGGGCGCTGACCAGACAAGCCGGTCTTGAAGGCCGCCCTCCTGCCTCTCAACGCCAGCCTCTTGGCGCCAGCCTTGAAGAAGTCCTCCCCGGGCTACGCTCCGGCGAGGATCACGCGCTGCTAGCTGGGGGACACATGTCATTGAACTTCGCGACTGACCCTGCTGAGACGCTGCGGAAAACCGGCAGGTCCGCAACTCGCGGACGCTGAATAGTGCCCACTACGGAGCTGCCACACCAATGAGCACACTCCCTATACCTGGGGCGCCTTCCTGGCCTTACTGCGCACAGGGTGCAGACCCTTCCAGTGACTCCGTTGGCTGCCGGGGTCTCCATGTGCCTGGTCACACCTCATGCCTCGCCCACCTGGCTGACACTGACCGGGACGCCTATCTGGGCACCCTGGGCCCGGGCGCCGACCTCGACCACCGCGGCACCCCCATCACCGGAGAGCTTCTGAACCGGATACTTGACGCCCTGCGTGACCCCACCACAGGGCGTCCCCGCTTCGGCACTGCCTGGTTCGAGTCAGCAACCTTCGAGGGCACGGCCCAGTTCGAGTCGGTGACCTTCGAGGGCGCAGTCATGTTCGAGTCGGCAGTATTCGAGGGCGTCGCCAGGTTCCAGTCAGCAACCTTCGGGGGCACCGCCAGGTTCCACTCGGCAACCTTCAAGGACACCGCCCAGTTCGGGTCGGTGATCTTCCATGGCGCCGCCGGGTTCCAGTCAGTGACCTTCGAAGGTGCCGTTGGATTCAAGTCGGTGGTATTCCATGACGACACCGAGTTCGAGTCGGCGACCTTCCAGGGCATGGCCCAGTTCGAATTGGTGACCTTCGAGGGCGACGCCGAGTTCGGGCGGACGACCTTCCAACGTGCCGCCCACTTCACATCGGCGACCTTCCGTAACACCAGTTGGTTCGCGTGGGCGACCTTCGCGGACACCGCCCGGTTCGCGTCGGTGACCTTCGAGGGCATCGCCCTGTTCAGCCAAGCGGCCTTCGAAAGCTCTGCCCTGTTCACGTCAGCAACCTTCCAGCTCACCGCGGGGTTCCTGTCGGTGACCTTCGGCGCCGCCGCCGGGTTCCAATCGGTGACCTTCGAGAGCTCTGCCCTGTTCATATCGGCGACCGTCCAGGGCGACGCTGACTTTCGGTGGGCGACCTTTCAGGACGAAGCCCGATTCGAGTCGGCGGCCATCCGCGGCGACGCCTTGCTCGATCAGGCGGTTTTCAAGCGCTCGGTCAGCCTCGGGCCGTTGGTGTGTGCCGGGCGGGTGGGGTTGTCCGGGGTGGTGTTCAGCGGCCCAGTAGCCCTCTCACTCGCTGCGCGTCGCCTGGAGTGTCGGCGGACCCGCTGGTCGTCGACGGCCGAGTTCCGTCTGCGCTACGCCACGGTGGACTTTGCCCACGCGGTCTTCGAATACCCCCTCACAATCGCCACGGAGGCCGAGCCTTTCGTGCTCACCGATGGACGGCCGGTGGCGGAAGAGGTCCTTGCCGGCGAACCCGACGCCGCGGTGCGGATGGCCTCACTGCGTGGGGTGGACGCAGCCCATCTGGTACTCGCCGACGTTGACCTGTCGGGGTGCCTGTTCACCGGGACCGTGCACCTGGACCAGTTGCGACTGGAGGGCACCTGCTTTTTCGACAAGGTGCCGCCCCGCACGCGATGGCGGCGCTGGCGTCCAATCCGGTTCACGCAGCGCCGCACCCTTGCCGAAGAACACCACTGGCGCGCGAGCCAGCCGAGCGCAGTCCCGGGCTGGAATGTGGCGGTGTTCGGCGCCGCACAGATCGGGCCCGCACAGCTGGCGCCGGTGTACCGGGCGCTGCGCAAAGCGTTCGAGGACGGTAAGAACGAGCCCGGAGCGGCGGATTTCTACTACGGCGAGATGGAGATGCGCCGCCGCGACCGCACCAACACCACCCGTGCCGAGCGTGGACTCCTGCACGCCTACTGGGGGCTGTCCGGCTATGGCCTGCGCGCCGTCCGCGCCCTGGGCTGGCTCGCTGCCGCCATGCTCATCACCATCGTCCTGCTGATGGGTTTCGGGATCCCCCAGGACTCGCCAAAGCAGGAAGCGACCGGCACTGTGCCACCCGGCGGAGGCAAGGTCACCTTCGAGATCGAGAAGGACGACCCACAGAACCCCACCGGGAACAGGCTCACCGACGACCGCTTCGAAAAGGCCCTGAACGTGACACTCAACTCAGTGGTGTTCCGCGCCAGCGGACAAGATCTAACCACCGCCGGCACCTACATCGAGATGACCTCGCGTCTCCTGGAACCGAGCCTCCTCGCCCTCGCCGTTCTGGCAGTCCGCGGGCGCATCAAACGCTGACCACCGACCCCCGCCACGGACGTTCGCCGACAAAGAGCCAACCAGGGAGGGAAAGACAAGCTCAGACCACACGGAACCGGTCCGCTGCAAAACTGCCGGTGGGGGCCGTCGGCGGCACCCGAAGCGGCTGCGGTCATGCTCGGTCAAAGACTCCCGTGGGCCATCTGTGGGCCAGGACGTCAACCGAAGGTGCCCAGATCGGTGTTCCTGCACGGCCGCGCACCGACCGAAGCGACACTCTCCGACCGATCTGGCTAGAGCTACCGGTCAGACGTTCGTTGTGCACGTCCACAGTCTCAACGGCAGTCTCGTCCGCCCCTGTTCGCAGCCGTTCAGCAGGGGGCTCTTGCACGGGGGAGCCACCGCCGCGCACGGCTGTGAACCCTGATGAACGGAGCCGTGCAGAGTTGGAAAGCGTGTTGGGGGCAACCCCTCACGAGTTCGAATCTCGTATCCTCCGCCATTGCTCTCACCGGGCAATACGAAGACGGCCCTGACCAGTTTCGACTGGTCAGGGCCGTCTTCGCGTTCCGGCCTGAGACCAGACACAGAGGGCATCCCGCGCGGCGATCCGGTGAGCCCCTCGTGATCTTCCGTCTCAGCCTCGTTCACCTGCGTTCAGCCCCGGGATCGAGCCAACCGCACTGGGGAGCTGGTGCCAGGTGCAGCACGAAGTCGCCACGTCGTCGCCGCCGCTCTGCAGCGGGTACGGAATAACGATCTGCAGTCGATTCCCCGGGCTCCACGAACAGCGGAAAAGACCTGCTGGTCACGCTCCATCAGCTCTTCAGCGAGATTGTGTTGCGAGCTTCTAGGAGCGAGTGAGGCGGCGGGTGATACTGGTGATGACGGTGGTACCGAGTAACCAGCCTGAAAGGGAGCTGAGCCAGGCAATCCAGGCAGTGTTACCGACAGGGGTAAACGCCTTTTCCTGCCCGAGATCAAGAATGGGCAGGATGAGGTCGAGTGCGAAGATGACTGGTTGGAAGGCAGGGCCGCCGGATTGGGCTGGCCGCGGCGGCGTTGCGGAGAAAACAATGGCGGCAACAGTGGCGAGCGCCAGGAGCCACATGAGCGCGCGCCCCGGTCTGTAGCCGTACCCGACAGTGGCGTCTTCAACATAGCCCCACAGTCGGGCTGGCGCCCGCAAGCTGCGCCGCCGTCGTCGATGCCGTGCCAACAGCACTGCCCGGGCGTCGTCGTCATGGCCCAGTTGACGGTAGTGGGCGGCCAGCTGTTCATAAGGCTGAGGGTGGTAAGCCGTGCCACGGTGAAGCCAGGCCAGACGCTGGCTGGCGGGCAGCACTGGGTGGAGGGCTTGGTAGGTGAGTGCGGTCAGTGCGATCCGCGAGGGCCATGATTCCGCGGCATCGGTGATGGCAGCGATGTTGGCAGAACTCAGGTCGAGCGTTGTCGGTGGTGAGCTGAGGGACTCAAGATGTAACTCTCCGAGGGTGGCGCGGTGGAGGTCGACATTCGTTGCTCCCGAGAATGTCGTCCCGGTAAGTGAAAGAGTGCCCTTGACCTCGGCACGCCTAAGAACGATGTCCCCTGTGATGCGCGTCGCATCGTCCAGAGTGATATTTGCTTCCACACGGGCGCCAGGAGCTCGAAGCGCGTGCCGGCGGTAGGGGAGGAGTGTGCTGGCGGTGAGTTCTATCGATTCACCTATGACGGCTGCGAAGAGATTAATACCCCCCTCGACGGTCAGACCGTGAGCGTAGACACCACCACCGACGGTGAGTGTGGGAGCAGTGATGGCCCACCCAACGCTGCTACGTACGGCGGCATTGACCAGCCAGCATTGGCCGCCGATCGTTGCGCCAAAAAGATGGATACCCCCGTCCTCGACCAGCAGGTTGGTACAGCGGAGGTCCTGGACGAGGCGCAGGCCGTCGCCGCGAAACGCCGGACGC
Source organism: Streptomyces sp. AK02-01A (assembly GCF_033795305.1). NCBI lineage: Bacteria > Bacillati > Actinomycetota > Actinomycetes > Kitasatosporales > Streptomycetaceae > Streptomyces > Streptomyces sp. AK02-01A. The sequence continues at coordinate 66,927 of NZ_JARBAE010000034.1, read as the reverse complement.
TCTTCCCCAGTCAGGCGGGCACGGGTGACCTCGATGGTGAAGGCCTGGGCTCCCCACAGGTTCACTCCGCCCGTCACGTGAGCGGAGTCCGCGTACAGACCGCCCTCGATGCGCAACTGCGGCCCGTTCACGGCATAGCCGGATCCGTAACCTGTGATGCGGGCGGCAGCCAGCCACAGGTCGCCCCTAACCTGCGCACCGAACAGTGACACCCCATGACTGACCAGTCGGGTGAGCGTCAGGTCACCATCCACTCGGAGCCGATCGGCGCTCAGCTGAGGCATGTGGCAGCCCGTGAAGTCCGCCGCACGCAGCGAGGCGTCAGCGAGCTCTACCGGCGCGTCGAAACGGCAATCGACCAAGGAGAAAGGGATCTCGACCGTCGCATATTGCAGCTGAAGGCACCCGGTTATGTGCGCACCGATCAGCTGCAGCTTTTGTGTCGCTGCCGAGCCTGGTGCAGGAGGCTGCAGCAATAGAGCGGCAACAACCTCGGCAGGGACTTCTTGGGGCACAGAGCTAGGGTCTTGCGCTGAGCCTTCGGGCGGGGGGGCAGCGAGATCGAGAAGCTCGCCGTCGCGTACTGCTTGCCACAAGCGCTGCGAGATCGGATTCCAATGGGCGGGGGGTGCGGTCACCCCGCCCATAGTGCCTGCCCGCGGCTGTCATGTGTACTGCCGGTCACGGTCTTTGGCGGTGCGAACCCGACAGCGCGAGTCTCGCCGTCGTCGGCGAGGATGCGCCTGAAACGGCAGACCAGTTGGCCCCGCGTCTCGGCTGATCGCTCTTGAACTGCTCAGAGTCCCGGCTGCTGCTGCCAGAAGCCTGCGGGGCGCGAACGGGCGGCCTCGCTCGCCCTTGGTGCATGGGCAGTCTGAACGACGGCGGCAGTATCGACTCCTGGAGCAACTACGCCGATCTCTACGAAGCTCTGCATGGTCGGTAGCCCGTAGGCATCCCGGGCGGGCTGGCAGGGAAAGCCTCGTCTCAGTTTCCGTCTCATTCATGGCCGTACATGGCCGTTCAGATGAGACCAGTGGCGCCGGCGGTTCTCACGGCTGACCAACCCTGAACGCAGGTGAACGGCCCCGCACACAGTCCAAGCAGCCATCAACAGACTTGGAAAGCGTGTTGGGGGCAACCCCTCACGAGTTCGAATCTCGTATCCTCCGCCATTGCTCTCACCGGGCAATACGTCGTAGGGTCCCGCCGCTTGCGGTGGGGCCCTACGACGTGTGTGGTCTCAGTTGCACAGAACAAACTGCCGGACTTCCACGGAGACCTCCGGCCGCCTCCACCGATGATCACGTCATTGGGCAACGACCACCCCAGATCTCCTCCAGAGCCTCGCCGCACCGACCACGACAGCGACAGTTTTCCCCCGCCCCTACCGCTGATCCGGACTGAGAGAACGGGCAACGGTCAAGCGGCAGCCACCGGAAGGCCATGGTCCACGGCGAGCCTCTGCGTGAAGGCGGCAACATCCTGTGGGCCGAGTGCCGCCATCGCCCACAGCGCACTGAGCCTTCGGCTGGAGGACCAGATGTTGGTCGTCGGCGGCTGGAACGGCAGGACGTCGATGCCCTTGGCGGCGAACGGTGCGGGGTCGAGGTAGGTCATGCCGCCGGTCCCGCACACGTACGCGCGGGCTCCGGTTACGGCGGAGAGATCGGCGAGCCGCTGGGAGCGTCCCGGGCGAGAGGGCAGATCGCTGCTGGTGAGGATCTGGCCCTGCCAGCCAAGCAGGTCCAGCAACAGGCGGGTTGAGGTTGCGGCAACGGCCGCGGTCCTGCCGGTGTCGAAGGTGTCCAGCACCTGGTCCAGGACCAGGGCGAGGGCTGGCCAGTGTGGGCTCGCTCCGTAGTGCTGCCGCAGCATCCCCGCGGTCTTCCGGCGAGCCCGGTCGGGATCGTCGATCAACGCGTCCCGGATGAGAGTCGACCGCCCGTGGGGAAGGCATGTAGGGATGGTGAGCCACTGCCGACGATCCGGTTCGTCGAGGGCACCAAGGCGGGCTCGGTGCTGGTAGTCGCGGCGGGTGAACTGCACGTCGTCCAGGACGATCCAGTAGTCCGCCGAGAACAGCTTGGCCAGTGTGGTCAGTCTTGGGAACAGATTGGGCTGGTGAATTGCGCACAGCCCGCCCGGCTCCGGCAGGTCAGGAAGCGATGAGACGGCTGGTGAAGCCGTCATGGATGAGGGATTCGTACGCTTCATGCACGTCCTCCGGGACCTCCTGCTCGATGGCGAATCCGAGCTTCGGATACTCGATGACCCGCTGGAGATCGCCGACGAGCATGTCCAGGACGAGCTTCTCGTCGCCGATGGACTTCACGTAGTCGTCGAACTCCAGCGGCTCCGACGCGCAGAGGATCTCGACGTCGGGCCACAGCTTGCGGGCGGTCGCGAACGACCGCCGTTCCATATAGGGCTTGGAGACCAGCAGCACCGTCGTCGGGGTGATGTCGGCGGCGGCGAGGACCTCACGGGAGAGAGTGATGTTCTGCCCGGTGTTGCCGGCGTCCGGTTCCAGCAGGATCGCCTCGGCGGGGACACCGAGGTCGATGGCGTGCTCGCGGAAGTGGACGGCCTCGCCGCGCGGGAAGACCTTGGCGGTGGTGGGGCTATTACCGCCGGTGAAGACCAGGGTCGGGAACAGCCCGGCGCGGTACAGCTCGGCGGAGTGGGTGGCGACGCCGAGGTCGTGGCTGCCCAGCCCGATCGCCACGTCGACGGGCCGCAGCTGATGGTGCATCTGGTGGTAGTGCCAGATAAGTGCGGCCCGGCGCCACTGCTCCTCGGTGATGGCCTGCTGGTTGTCGCTCACGCGTCTCTCCCTGGTCACCGTCGCCGGGGGCCGGTCGGCCCCTCGTTCATGGCCTTGATGCCCTCGATACTGCGCAGTTGATGCACGAGTCCGTACTGCGCGGCCGTGCGGGTGGCCTGATCGAGGACGCGGAGTCCATCATCCCGGGTCGCCGCGTCGGAGAGCAGGATGTGGCCATGGGCGGTGTCCAGCCGTACGCGTTGCATCGGTGAGTCGGTGGCCCCGCTGCTGCGGGCGATGTCGATGAAGTGCAGGGCCTGGGTGAGGTCGCCGGCGCCACGGCGGGCAAGGGCGAGTTTCTGGTGGGCCACCGACCAGTCGTCGGGTTCGGTGATGTCCTCGAAGTCGCGGGTCGCGGCCTGCATGACGCGGGTCGCGTAGTCGTGCCGGCCGTTCTTGCTCAGCGCGGTGCCCACCCACAGGCGGGCCCTGGCGCGATCCCGGCGGGAGAGCCGGTCGTCGACGGCGAGGGTTTCGTAGTGGCGGGCGGCGACCTCCAGCTTGCCGGACATTTCCGTGACCACCGCGAGGGAGAGGTCGAGCTGGGCGACACGACGCGGGATGTCGAGCTGGGTGAAGACCGCGCGAGCTCCGGCGTAGGAGTGCTGGGCGGAGAGTGGGCCGAGCACAGAGCCTTGCTCGGCAAGCCGGAGCTGCTTAGGCAGCGTGGGCCCCTGCCGAGAGTTCAGCAGGGGCCCACGGTGTAGCGAGCTGCGGAGGGCCGGGGCCTGTCCTCGATGAGCGGCATGCCGGCCGGCATCAGCTACCGTCTGCTGCCGGTCTGACGGCCCGGCCTCACCTCAGATGTCGGGTGAAGAACTGGGCCGCGGCGTCCCCCGCGAACTGCGGGACACCGGTGTGCCCGCCCATATGGGCGTGCAGGGACTTCTCCTTGGAGCCGAAGGCGTCGAAAAGGTCCAGGGCCGCCTGCCGGTCGTTCCCTTCGTCGTCCCACTGCAGCAGGACATGCAGCGGAATAGTGACCTGCCGGGCCTCCTCGAACATGGCGCGAGGCACGAAACTCCCGGCGAACAGACCGGCGGCCGAGATGCGAGGCTCGACCACCGCCAGCCGGATGCCGATGGAGATCACTCCCCCCGAGTACCCGACCGGGCCACCGATCTCGGGCAGCGAAAGGAGGGCGTCCAGGGCGGCCTGCCATTCCGGGACGGCCTTTTCGACCAACGGGAGGATGAGGGCGTCGACGATCTCGTCGCTGACCGGCTCGCCGGCCCCCATCGCCCGGCGCAGGTCAGAGCGGGCCTGCTCGGCGGCAGGCCAACGGGGCCGGTCGCCGCTTCCGGGGAGCTCGATGGTGGCCGTGGCGAAGCCCTCCGCCGCGGAGTGCAGGGCCCGGGCCACCAGTCGGGGGTACATCTTGCGCAGCCCGAGGGGAGGGTGGCCGAGCAGGATCAGCGGCACCGGTGCGGATGCGGATCCGGGTGTCCACAGGATGCCGGGGATCTCACCGAGGGTGAATTCGCGTTCGAGGACACCGTCGTCGAGACGCTGCTCGGAAGTGAAATGCATGGTCGTGCCTTTCGGGAGTGCTCAGAGCGGCGCTCCCGGACGACCTATCGCCCAACCATGACCCCGGAGGGGAGCACCCATGTCGATACTGCGTTCACGGGTACCACCTCCTCGATCTCTCGCACGGCCTCCGGAAAATAGCAGTGGTCGCCCTCGTCCGCCTAACGAGTTTTTGCGGAGTCTCCGTGGCCGGCGACTGGTCATCAGCACCTCGACTCAGCATCCGAATACGGCCGAGGCTCTCGGATGCCCCTTGACCTACTTGTCCTTGGGCAAGCCCGAAGCGAGCCGCGCGGCGCGAGCGGCTACTCCGGAGAGAGCGCTGCCCATTCGCGGTCGAGGATGGCGTGCACCACAGAGTCACGCCATCGACCGTTCTTGAGGATGTGCTCGCGGATGGTGCCCTCTTGCACCATGCCCGCAGCCGCCATGGTCCTTGCCGACGCCGTGTTGAGCGGAGACCGCGCTCCCCAGATTCGGTGCAGGTCCAAGTCCTCGAACCCGAGGCCCAGCAGGAGACGTACAGTCTCCAGCCCGTAACCGACACCCCATGCGTTCGGGTGCAGCGCGAAGCCGAAGGTGGCCGCGCGCTGCTGATGGGGATCGAGGGCGATCCGGCCGAACCCGATCAGCCCGTCCGTCTTCCGCTCCACGACCGCGAGCGCGTACTCACCGCGCGGCTCCGCCGCGGCCGACGCGATCGAGCGGACCACGATCTGTTCGACCTGCTCGTGCGTGCGTGGCTCGAACGACAAATGCTCGACCGCCTCGGCACTGCCGTAGATGGCGAACACGGCGGCAATGTCCTCGACAGTGAGTTCCCGGAGGCCGATTCGGGTGCTTGATCGCGTGACCGGGTACATGCTCCGGACTCTACCCGCGGGGCAGGGCCGGCCGATGGGCCGAGCCCGGATTGCGGCGGGTGGCACGGTTCTTACTGGCACCCTTACTTTGGCACAGTCTCGTCCGCAGTCTCGTTCACACCCGTACGCGGTCGTTCATCTGCCTGGCAGGCACGTCAGTGACCTGGCGAGTGGACGTGCACGAACCAGGATGAACACGGCCATGCAGAGTTGGAAAGCGTGTTGGAGGCAACCCCTCACGAGTTCGAATCTCATATTTTCCGCCATTGCTCTCACCGGGCAATACGTCGAAGGCCCTCGACGTTCGCAGTTGCAGCTTTAGCCTCACCGTTTCGCTTGGGTACGGCGGCTGTTGGGGCGGAAACGCGAAAGCGCCTTCCTGACCTGGGACGATGAACCTTGCTGGGGGGTTCTGTCGGTCCAGGCGGAGGGCACTTTCCAGCCTGCAGGCTATCGGGTTGCGCCCCAAGATCCAGGTCAGTGCGGATGGTTCGGGGGTGGTCGGTCATGCCGGGGCACGGTTACTGGCTGATCTCGCTGATGCCACCGGGCTGACCGCCGCGTACTCCACCGCGCTCAGGCCGCTTCGGCCGCGCGAGACCGGGCATGATCCGGGCCGGATCGCCACCGACCTGGCGGTGATGCCTGCCGACGGCGGTGAGGCCATCGTGGACCTGGCCGTACTTCGGGCCCAGGCAGGGGTGTTCGGTTCGGTCGCCTCGGCACCGACGACCTGGCGACTGCTCGCCGACACCGACGAGAAGACACCGGCTTCTCCGCGTCCGGCGCGTGCCCAAGCTCGGGAAGTCGCCTGGATGCAGGCCGCCGAGCAAGGCGAGGGCATACCCGCGGTCCGGGCCGTGGGACGCATTCTGCCCGGGCTGGTCCTGGACCTCGACGCCACGCTGATCACCCGCCACTCCGAGAAGGAGCAGGCCGCACCCACAACTACGTCGAAGCCCTGACATCAGCCCCAGTCCGAGAGGCAGGTCAGGGCGCTCCATCTGAGCAAGTCTCACCAAACTATTCACTGAGTACATGTACGTGGTGAATACTGCTGCCCATGAGCACCCGCCACATACTCCTTGGCCTGCTCGCCACCGGCCCGAGGCATGGCTACGACCTCAAGCGCCGGCACGACGAGCGCTTCCCGCAGGCCCGGCCACTTGCCTACGGGCAGGTCTACACGACGCTGCAGCGGCTGGTACGGGACGGGCTCGCCGAGATCGAGGAGACCAGTTCCGACGGCGGGCCGGAGCGGACGATGTACCGCCGCACGGACGCCGGAGCACATGAACTCGACGACTGGGCAAGGTCCGTCACACCGCCCGCACCGTTCGTCGCCAACGAAATCTTCGCGAAGGTCGTCGTCGCGATCCTGTCCGGCGGTGACCCGGCGGCCTATCTGGCGGCGCAGCGCGCCTCTCACATGCAGCGGATGCGGGAGCTCACGGCAGTGAAGTCCGCACCCGGCGCCGATCTCACCACCGTGCTCTCGGCGGACTACGCCCTCACCCACCTCAACGCCGATCTGCGCTGGATGACCACCACCGCCGACCGGCTCGACACCTTGACCACGGAGGTCGACGCAACGTGAACACCACCGAGTCCGCACCTCGACAACCTCTTCTCACCGCCAGGGACCTGCGCAAGACCTACGGCTCGACCCCCGCACTGAGCGGCGCGTCGGCAGAGCTCCACGCCGGCGAGATCCTCGCGCTGACGGGCCCCAGCGGCAGCGGCAAGTCCACCCTGCTGCACTGCGTGGCAGGGATCGTCCGCCCCGACCACGGGACGGTGATGTACCGCGACGAGCGCCTGGAGCACGCGCCCGAGGAGCGGCTCAGCGAGCTGCGGCGGACCGAGTTCGCGGTGGTGTTCCAGTTCGGGCAGCTGATCCCCGAGCTCACCGCGGTGGACAACGTCTCCCTGCCGCTGATCCTCAACGGAACAGACCGGCGCGCCGCCCAGGAGCAGGCACGCACGTGGCTGGAGCGGTTCGGGGTGCTGGGCCGCGCCGAGGCACGCCCCGGTGAACTCAGCGGTGGCCAGGCGCAACGCGTCGCACTGGCCCGCGCGCTGGTCACCGGCCCAAAGGCCGTGTTCGCCGACGAGCCGACAGGCGCCCTCGACTCCCTCGCGGGTGAGCAGGTGATGGCCGAGCTGACCTCGGCCGCACGAGAGTTGGGAGCGGCAGTGCTGCTGGTCACGCACGACGCCACGGTCGCCGCGTACGCCGACCGTGAGATCCGGCTGACGGACGGCCGCACGGCCGCACTGGAGGTGTCCGCGTGAGAGCGGATCTGCGGCTGGCCTGGCTGCTCACCAGTGGTTCGGACCGGCGTGAAGGGTGGCGGATCGGCCTCACCGCCGTCGGCGCGGCCGGCGTGGCCGCCTTCGGTGGGATGGCCGCCGCCGTGGCGTCCCTCCACGGACACGTCAGCCTTCCGGTCGCCCATGGTCTGCTGGACAACCCGGGGCAGCGCCGTGGTGTGCTCCTGGCGCTGCTGCTTCTGCTGATCCCCGGTCTCGGCTTCCTCGGGCAGTGCGCGCGGCTGGGTGCCGTGCACCGCGATCGCCGAATGGCCCGGCTGCGGCTGGCGGGCGCCGCTCCCGGGCGGGTGCGGCGGATCGCCGCGCTGGAGTCCGGGATCGCGTGCCTGGGAGGCTCCGTCGTGGGCACCGTGGCGGTGGCCGCGTGTGTGCTCGGCGCGGGCCGGCCTCCGGCTCGGCTGTGGTGGGTGGTGGCTGCCGTCATGATCGCGGTCCCGGCCGTGGGCGTGGCGGTGAGCCTGGCCGCCCTGCGCCAGGTGGTCGCCTCGCCTCTCGGCGAGGTGCGGCGATCGCCGCGCGGACAGGGCGGGGGCCGGGCCCTCGCCCTGGGCGTGATCCTCGTCGTGCTCGCCGTGACCGGCGGCATCCTCACGCTCGCGTACGGCCCCGCCGGGGTCATTGCCCCGGTCCTGTTCGGCGCGTTGCTCCTGGTCGGCGCGGGGGCTGTGTGGGTGAGCGGTGGCATGGCCCGGCTGACCGGACGCCGGTACGCGGCGCGCGCCGGGAGTCCTGCCTTGCTGATCGCTGCCGAGCGGCTGTCCGCCGATCCCTGGGCGGCGGCGCGCACTCATGCGGCCGTCCTGCTGGTGACTGTGGTGGGCACCGGCTTCATGGGCGTACGCGAGGCACTGCTCAAGGCGCTGAACCACCGCGAGTACGCCTCCACCGACCTGGACTTCTACACCGGCGGAATCGACCTGGCAGGCGCGGCGGTCCTGGTCGGCCTCCTCATCATCCTTGTCTCGGTCGCCGTGAGCGCCGCCGAGTCCGTGGCCGCCCGGCGCCAGGCACTTGCCCAGCAGGTCGCCGCGGGCGTGCCACGGAAGATTCTGAGCCGGGCGGTGCTCCTCGAAACCGCCCTGCCACTGGCACCTGCCCTGCTGGTCTCCGGTACCGGCGGGCTGGCCGTCGGCATCTGGTACGCCACGCTCACCGGACACGGGCTCACCGTGCCGTACTCGGCCCTGGCCGTCCCGCCCCTGATGCTCGCCGCCTGCCTGCTGGCCGCGGCCACCTCGCTGCCGCTGCTGCGCCGCTCGACACAGCCCACGGAGCTGAGGCACACATGACCAGTCGCCTGTGTGAGGACGTCATCCATTCTCCGAGGGCCCTCATGCCGGCCTGAAAGCCCGGGGCATCCGCGCAGGTCGAGCCTTGTCCTGCCAGTGTCCCGGCGGTTGCGGTCCCAGTTGCGTTCGCCTCCGTTCAACCGGGTACGAGCGGCCGAGATCGAACCCGCTCACCACAGTTCAGGACGGTCGCGGACCTACTCGGACGCCCGCACGAACAGTCTCCTGCTCGGAGCCGGCGACCGTGCGCCTTCCGCGATCTTCCGGCGGCCCGGCCCCGGGCCGGTCTCGGCGCCGCGGTCGACGCGGCGATCACGGCGTCCTCCGGCGCCGGGCCGCCGCGCGTACCCTTTCCCTTTTCCGCCACGCACCGTTGAACGGACGACCGTTGACCATCCTCGTCTGGATCCTCGCGATCCTCGCCGCACCCGTTGTTGTCGGTATTGTCTGGCTCGCCTGGACGTTTGTGCGGGAGTTCATCCGTTACTCGCGCGAGGGCGAGCCCCTGGAGCCCGCCGAGTACGTCCTGCCCGCCGAGGCCGCCGCACTGGGCCTGCTGCCGCAGGACCAGCAGAACACCGAGCTCGCCGGTCCGGAGCCCGCCGAGCTCACGACCGCCGTCGCCGCGGCCAAGGCGGGCGACTGGCAGCCGGCCGCCGCGCTGCTCCATGAGACCGGACAGGACTGGGAACGCCGCACGCTGTTCGCCTGGAGGCTGGCCAAGGCCTCGGTCGAGGACGACGGATGGCTCCTGGCCTGGGAGGACGCCCGCCCTGACGACCCTGACGCGGCGGTGGTCCGGACGCGCAGCACCGTGGCGCTGGCCTGGGACATTCGCGGTGCCAAACGCGCCACGTACACGACGGCCGAGCAGTTCGACGGCTTCCACCGCACTCTGGCCCGCTCGCGTGAGCACACCGCCCGCGCCGCGGCACTGGCACCGGACGACCCGACGCCCTACGTCAACGAGATCTGGACAGCACTCGGCCTCAGCTATCCGCACGCCGAGATGGACCGGATCTGGAACGAGATCACGGCCCGCGCGCCGTACCACTACGAGGCACACTTCAGCGCGCTCCAGTACTGGTGTGCCAAATGGCGTGGTTCGGAGCAACTGGCCCATGACTTCGCGGAGCGGGCGGCGGCCGGTGCGCCGCTCGGCAGCCTCCTCACCGCCCTCCCGCTCATCGCCTGGTTCGAGCACCACGACGACGACGCGACGGAGGAGGACTACCGCACCCCCGGACTGATCGCTCTGGTCGACGCCGCCCTCGCGGACACGGCGGCCGCGCCCGCCGATCACCCTCGGCTGGTGGAGGTGCGCCATCTCCTCGCGTATTTCCTGACCATGCAGGACAGGGACGAGGCATCGGTGGAGCAGTTCCTCCTGGTGGACGGCTATATAGGCGGCATGCCGTGGAGCCACCACGGGAGTCCCGCGAAGCGGTACTGCTGGCTGCGTGACCTCACAGTCAAGAACGCGGCGGCGCTGACCGGCTGAGAATCGACAGGACAGGACCGCCGGGGCGCGTACGGCTGGTATCAAGCAGCCACGGCCGGCCTCATCGCCACCTGCCCGATCAGCGAGCTGGAGTGCTCGCCCGCCATTCGCTTCGATATCAGCGACAGCGACCTCGGGCACACGGGATCATGAGCGGATGGATCTCATAGGCATGAGCGAGCGCGAGTACTGGGCCAACGTGGCGAAGCGACCCGGCATGTTTCTCGGTCAGGTCACGCTCGCACGCCTGGAAGCATATGTGGACGGGTACGCCGCCCACGCTCAGCGTCATGGCGGCCCAGGGCTCGATGACTGGCGTCAGTGGCTGGTGGCCCGACGAGGCCGCGAGTGCAGTCACGCATGGCACATCCAGGTCCGCCACCTGGCTCTCCCCGAAGGATCGGACTTCTGGGACCTGTCGGCCGACCAGGAGCAGCACATCATCAAGGTGCTCTTCGCACTACTCGACGAGTTCCTCGCCGAACGGGCAACGGGAGCCCCCACGGTTTGACTTCTCCATGGGAAGCTTCTCGGCCCGCCCTGAGTGCTCCGTCCGGACCGGAGCAAGGAGTACCTGTCCTCGTGGCGGCCCCGGTCGAGCAGTCCTGGCCCTTCTACGCCTCGGCGAGCAGCGGGTCGTACGCGCTTGAGCGCCGGCGGCCCGACATGAACGACAGGAAGTCCTTTACGAACGCGCTGCGTGAGTACCGTTCGTCGGTGCCTGCCACGGTGCGCCGGAACCCGGTCCGGAACAGCGCTCGGTACTCGTCCGCGTCGATGAACTGGTTGCCGTCCGCGTCGGTGACCTCGAAGAGCACCTCGGCGACCCTGATCAGCGCGGGCCCGGCCAACGACGGAACAGCGGCGGCGTATTCCTCCTTGCTGATCCGGCCGTCGCCGTCGGTGTCGAGGGCCGACTGGAGCTCCCTCCACCACTCGGCGTACGCGTGGTAGAGCCTGGTCTCCTCCGGTTCGTCCATATCCAGGCGGGAGGACAACTCCCGTGCCATGGCGGCAAGATCGGGCCAGTCCAGGTAACCGTTCCCGGTCTGGTCCAGCACCGCGTCGAAGAACTCCTCGGCGCTCCGCCGCGGCCCGGTTCCCTCGGCGGGACCAGGCTCCGGATCAGGCCCTACGGGAAAGGGCGTGACCAGCCTGAGCAGCGCGCCGGCTCGCTTCATCCGGCCGCGCAGCGCTGTGATCGTCGCGGCTCGTGGGTCATCGCTGTCGGGAGACAGGTAGAGCAGGCTGGTGAGGCTCTCCGCCTGGATCCAGCCGTCGGGCAGGAAGCGCGCCAGGCCGGTGGCCACGTAGACACTTTGCATCAGCGTCTGAGCACCGGGGATTTCGGGCAGACCCGCCCGCCGACGGAAAGGTTCCGGAAGAGACGCCACGGTGATCGTGCCGATGACCGGGCCGGCAAGCGCGCGGCCGGCCGCCCACACGGTCGGCAGACCGTCCAGCAGAGGCGGCGCCGGGAGATGGTCGAAGAGTTTGTAGAGGATGATGCTCAGCGCCTGCGTGTTCTCCAACTCCGACTGGACCATGTGGTCGTAGTACTGCCAGAACTCCTGGAGCGTGGGCGGCAGGTGGCCGGCTTGATCTCCCAGGACCGCGAGGAATGCCTGGAATTCGGCGTACAGCTCTTCCATCGCGCTCTGCTCAAGCGGCTGTCCGCTCAGTCGGCACATGGTGACGGCGCTCTCGAACAGCGTCGCGACCACCCAGGCACGGACGTGCGGGTCCATCGCGTCATAGGGCCGATTCCGTGCGTCGCTGCCGTTCAGCCGCGCGTGCAGGCGATTGAGCCGCGCCGCCTCCCTCTGCCGCACGTCGTCGTCGGCGCCGAACATGCGCTGCATGCTCAGGAAGGTATTGCGCAGCCGCCGCCAGGGATGTGCCACAAACGTCGAGTTGTCGATCAGGGCCGCGCCGATCTGTGGGTGAGCGGCCTCCAGTACGGTGGCCCGGACCATGGCCAGTGCCCAGCGCGGGTCGTTGAAGAACCGGTGGAACTGCGAGTTCGGGCCGAACAGAGATCCGGGCCGCGCTTCGGGAGTTGGCTGTGCGGCGGCGTCGTCGCGATCAGTGGCACTGGAGGCGGTGCGCCTGGAGTGGCTGCTGCCGGTGTCGGTCACTGGTGAGGTTCTCCGTTCGCCTACGGCGTCACGCCGCCGAAGCGGCGATCGCGTTGCTGGTACGTGTGCAGGCACTCCAGGAAGTGCGGCGCGCGGAAGTCGGGCCAGAGCACCGGTGGGAAAGTCCATTCGGCGTAGGCCACTTGCCAGAGCATGAAGTTGGAGATGCGCTGTTCGCCGGAGGTCCGGATGACGAGATCCACATCGGGTGTGTCGGGAAAGGGCAGATGAGCGGCGAAGTGCCGCTCATCGACGGCATCGGCCGACACACCGCTGCGGATGAGGGACCGGGCCGCCTCGACGATGTCCCTGCGTCCGCCGTGATCGAACGCCACGGTCAGCGTCATGCCTCGGTTCATGCCGGTCAGCGTCATCAGGTCGGCGAAGTCCCGGGCCAGCGCCGCGGGGATCCTCGGGTCGGCCACGCCGAGAAACCGGCAGCGGATGCCGCGTGCGAGCAGCAGCGGTGCGTGTTTGCGTACGACGCGGCGCACCAGTCGCATGAGGAAGTCCACCTCGTTGCCCGGCCGCCGCCAGTTCTCGGTGGAGAACGCGTACAGGCTGAGCCATTCCACGCCCGCCGTCCGCGCCGCCTCGATGACATCGATCACCGTTGCCTCCGCCGCCCGGTGACCCGACGTACGCGGTAACGACCGCCGTGCCGCCCACCGGCCGTTCCCGTCCATCACGCAGGCGACGTGACGCGGCACGCTCCTCTGCCGGCCCTCGGCGGCCTGGCGACGCGCACGCGTATGGGCCTCCGACGAGGCGGAAGCGCCGATAACTCGTTCAACCGTCACACGTGCCCCCCGGCTGTCACCAACAGTCCCCCTCCGCCTCGCGCCCACCGCTCGACCTGGCCCCGCGCCCGCCGGACACCGCCGCGGCGAACCCGGTCGGAAAGCTGTCGAGCCTGCCGGCGAGTGCCGTCCCGCGAACGACGGACCGGCCCGCGTCGCGGCGGATCCGTGCCTCGCCGGCCGCCACGCGGAGGGCCCCTCAGCAGAGTGCCGGTACTTCTTTCCGGGCGCATCGCGATCTCCGCACATTCACCCGCAGTACGTCCGTCCGATTTCACGACCTGGCGCCGCACGGCTTGAGGTCGGGCCATACCGGAGAGATGGAAGGAAAGTGTCCTGTGAGTGAATTCCCGTACAACCGTTCAGCGCTCGCGCAGGTCTTCTCCCACGCGACCGCTCAGTTTCGGGCGAGCGGTTCGTACGCGCACTTCCTGGAGGGGCACCATGAGATCTGCATCAACGGCCCGCCCGCTGCGGCTCGCGGCCGTCGCGGCGTCCGTCGCCGGGCTGTCCTGGGCGCTGGCGGCGGCTCCCGCCGTCGCCGTCGGCCAGGCGGAGCCGGGTCCTGAGCTGGTGTTCGGACAGACCGCTCCGATCGGCGGAGTGCGGCCCGGTGACACGGCCAAGGTGTCGTTCTCGGTCAAGAACAACGGCGCCGGGCCCGCCTCCGGGGTCGCGCTGTTCCTCGACGGTTCGCAGGGGCTGTCCTTCGCCGAGAAGTACTCGAACTGCGTGTACGAGGAGACGCCGGCCCAGGACGAAGGACCCGCGCAGGTCAACGCCGTCTGCGACATCGAGCAGACCCTGGAGCCCGGCGTCGTCTACACGCCCGAGAAGCCTCTGGGCGTCACCCTCCTGGACCGTGCGCTGTACGAACACTTCAGTCTGACCGTCCAGCCGGACGCGCCGACCTTTCCCGACGGCACCCAGCACGGTGGCGGGACGGATCCGGTGCTGCGGCTCGTCCCACAGGACCCGCCGGCCGATCCCGGCGCCGTCTACGGCTACGAGCGGCTCGACGTCGGCATCACCGCGCGGAACACCGCGGACTTCGCGCTCTCCGGAGCGGACGTCCAAGGCAAGGCCGGCGACACCGTCAGCGCGGAGGTGACCTTCGCCAACAAGGGACCGGCCTGGGTCGCCAATGATGTCGGCTCGCCCATCGGTGTCTTCGATGTCGGGATCCCGGCCGGCACCACGGTCACCGCGGCCCCGGAATTCTGCCTTCCGGTCGGTTCCGACGGCAAGACCCTCCAGAAGGCGGCCGGCGCCTCCGTCTATCGCTGCACGACGCCGTACACCTACGCCGACGAGGACAGCCGGCGCTCCTATCCCTTCCGGCTGCGGATCGACAAGGCCGTCGCGAACGCCACCGGCAAGGTGGCGTTCGTCAAGGGCGATCACCGTTGGGGAACGCTGCCGTTCGACAAGAATCCGGCGAACAACACGGCGGCCATAGTCGTCAACGCGTCCGGCGAAGGTCCCGGCACGGACGGTGGTACGGAGTCTCCCGGCGGCGGCCCGGCCGGCGGCGCACAAGGCGGCACACAGAGCCCCGGTCCCGAGCGCCCCGGCACTCAGGACGGCGCGCTGGCCGACACCGGGACCGACAGCACGCTGCTCGTCGGAGGAACGGCCGCCGCGGCCCTCCTGGCGGCCGGCGCGGCCCTCCTCATGTCGCCGCGACGGCCGAGGCGGTCTTCGGCGCGCTGATCAACCGGCGCGCTGATCAACCGGCTCACGGGACACGCCGGCCCGCCGCACGACCCGGCGCGCGCTCACCGGCCACACCATCGGCACGGCGCGTGACTGAGCAACTACCCTGCGTCAGATATCCTGCTGGATCATCAGCACGTGAAGGGACAGCTCAGTGAAGCGAATTCGCATCATCCTCGCCGCGCTCGGTCTCACCGTCGGCTTGGCGACGGCCCCCACCGCGAACGCCGCCGCGCGGCAGGAGGAACGGCCGGCGGCGGCCCGGCACGCGCCCTGTACCGGGGAGTTCGACGGCGACGCGCGGCTCGGGCCCCAGTGGCTGCCGAGAGAGCGGCTGGCCCCGGTGGGTCCGCTGCTGAAGGGATACCAGCGGACCGGAAAGCTGTCGCCGGCCGCCTTCCTGAAGAAGTACTGGGAAGGACCAGCCGACTCGGGCGGCTGGAAGTACCCGCCCAATGACGGGTTCGGCGAGGTCAACGGCTCGGTGGACAAGGAGCCGACAAAGCTGCGCACCGGCGAGCGGCTGGACCGCTTCGGCTCCGAGTACGGCGGATATCTGGCTCCGGCCGGCGACGCGTACGCAGAGCGGGCGCTGCCGCCGCAGAATCTCAACACCCGTGACACGGCGACGCCTTGCGACTATCACGTCTATCAGGTGACCAAGCCGTTCTGGGTGTGGCAGGGCGGCATCGCTCCCTGGTTCGAGCAGCCCGGCAAAGGACGGCAGATCAAACTCGACCCGGTCTTCCTGGAGCCCGGCCAGGGGCAGCGGCTGAACGTGAAGTGGCTGCTGGAGCACGACTACCTCAAGTCCGTCGCGTAACGGCCGTCGCTCAGAGCACCCATGGACCGCCTCGAACTGCGTGCCGCGCTGATCGCGGCGGGAGTGGCCGACGGCTACTACCGCATCCAGGACGTCCACGAACCGGTCCCCACACCACCCGACTTCCTGTTTCTGCGAAGGACCCGGGGGGCGTGGGAGACCGGAGCGTACGAACGCGGCCTGTACCAGGTCATCGCCCGGCACACGAGCGAGTCCGCGGCCTGCGCGCATCTGCTGCGGCTGCTCACCTGAGGTCCACCGCCGCCTCGCGTCCGCTTCGTGGTGCGGCGACGGCGGCAGGATCAGCGCACGGTCACATCCGCAACCACCGGCCTCGACGCCGTGCGCGACGGCGTCTCCGGTGAGCGGTGCGGACGCCGTACGCAGCGGCTCCTCGATGCGGGCCGCGAGCCGCTCCGCCGGGACGGGACGGTGTCCGTGCACGGGATCGGGAATTCACCGTCTCCCGGGCCCTGTTCAGGCTGTCCACCGTCTCCGGAATGGAATCCGGTAATCGGAGTCGCCGGAAACGCGAGGCATTTCTTCGGCGATTCTCGAAAGGCCCCTCGCACTGCGGCTCGTGAGTGGTGAGGCACATGTCCCGGGCAGTTCCGGAACGGACGCTCGCGGTGGGACGAAGGCCGGAGACAACGGGAGGCCGGGCTTCCACTCGTACCCGCGGCGCCGGGGCTCGGACCGCAACTCCCCCGGCGCCGCGTGAAGTTCCTGGATCACGGAGACCGGAAGGCGTACGGCATATCCCGGCACGGTCACGGTTCCGCGAACATCTTCTGCACCACGGGGCGGTGCGGCAGACTCGGTATCACGTTCTCAGTGCGGAACTCAGGCCGGGGGAGGCTCACTTGGTGACGCGCGCGGATTTCGGAAGACGACGGCACCATGCGACCACACCGCACTTGATCGAAATGCTGGACGCGCTCTTCCAGGGATTCCGCAGACGAAATCCGATGGCGCTGCCCGAGTTCGTGCTGCACGCCGAGTCCGGCACGGTGACCGCGGACGACGATGTCGAAGGCATCCTCTTCGAGCTGGGCGAAGAGCTCAGAACACGAGGCGTGCCGTTCGCACTGGTGAAGTCCACACCTCAGGACAGCGATCTCAGACCCCGGGTCCGGGCTCTGCACATGGTGCAGGAACTCGGCGGCAAGAGGCCCGAGAACGGACGGGAACCGTGTATCGAAGCCGACCCGTGGAAGGGCGGCGGCCGCCAGTACGGCCACTACACGTTTCCGCGCAGCAAACTCCTCTCGACCATCGAGGATGTGGTCAAGGAGCAGAACGGCCAGGCCGATCCGGCGGAATCGCTGAGAGAGCTGAACAGCAGAGGCTGGCGTCCCACCGGCACCCACTGGGCCTCGCGTCTGCGCGACGCCGCCAAGGACGCGTCCAAGACACTGCCCGCGCTGCTGATCGCCGTCGTCGCCGTGCTGATCGCGGACCGGCCCTGGTACGTGACGCTCGGCGTGGTGGCGGCCGTGCTGGCCGCGGTGGTCACACTGAGCGTCCTGCCCGGCAAGGCACCGGTCTTCCTCGGTCTGCGCCGTGAGATCCGCTGGTTCCTCGGCACCACCTATCTCAACCAGGGCCCGAGGGCGGAACGGAGCGAAGGCCGTACCTGGCGGCTGCTCCATCTCTGGCCGCCCGGCTCAATCCGCCAGCGGCTCGGCGCCGTCATGCCCGACATCCGGGACAGCGGCCTGCTGGACAACGCGGAGCCGACCGCGGCGAACGAAGACGCCCAGCGCAGGCACCTTCAGCTCCGTGTGCACGCGCTGCGGGAGGATCTGCGCGACGCCCACTCCGCCTGGGCACCGGATCTGCGCGGCCGTAAACGCCCGACGCCGCCGGTGCTGATGCTGCCGGGAGCCGACACGGACAACGGCCGTGTCGAACTGATCAAGGCGATCAGCGACATACGGAGCATCCGCAGCGAACTCGATCCGTTGCTGGTGATCGCCGCGGTCCGGCAGGCGAATATCGGCGATCTCCATCGCAGCGTCACCGCCCGGCGATCAGCCGGTTCCTTTCCCCGGTCGGTCGCGGAGCTTCCCGACTGGTACGCCGACTGGAACCGGAGCCGGCGAGTGAACCAGTCGCCGAGCCTGGAGGGCAGCACTCTGCCCTGGGTACTGAGAGTGCCGCTGCCCGACGCGTTGCTGCGCCAACCGGACCTCGGAGTGGGCAGCCTGCGCCGGACGACACTCTCGCCGGGCAGACCGCGGTGGACCTGGCTCTGGTCCCTGCCGGCCCTGGTCCTGCTGCTCGTCGCCGCCGGGCTGGGCGCCGGGCTGCGTGACGCCGAACTGGGCAAGGAATACTGCGTGGGCGGCCTCGGCGGGACGAACCGCGACTCCGAGCGCGTGCCCGTCGGGGACAGCGCGGACACGGAGTGCGTGGGCGTCGCGACCGGCACGGTCACCTTCCCGGTGGCGCGGGAGGTCCAGGGACTCATCCGGCAGGCCAACGAGGCCATTGGCGACGCCGATTACGTGACGATCGTCTACGCGGGGCCGCTGTCCGGCCCGACCGGAGAACTCGTCAAAGGTGTCGAGGAATTGCGTGGCGCCTATCTCGCACAGGTCGCACGCAACGAGGAATCTCCGGTCAAGCTGCGGATACTGGTGGCCAACGGCGGCGCGGACATGTACAGCCAGCGCATCATGGCCCGGCATGTCGTCGACCTCGCGGGCAGGGACACGTCGATTGTCGGCGTGGTCGGACTGGGCCGGGACATGACCGACAGCGACAAGGTCCAGGAGATGTTCCGGGAGGCCGAACTTCCCGTGGTTTCCAGCACCAATTCCGGCACGTTCCTCGCCCAGTACCCCAATTTCTTCGGCCTGGCCGCGACCGACAAATGGCAGAATGATCAACTCGCGCTTGTCGCGCGGCAGTTGTCGGCGAAGCCGAGCGAGGAACGGGCCGTCGTCCTGGCCCGTGATCCCGGGAAGAGCCACGATCGCTACACCCGGGAGCAGAAGAAGTTCGGCCGGCGGATGCTGGAGGCCGCCCGCTACCAGGTGGAGGTTCTGCCGGACTACGACCTTGAGAACGGCAAACCCGTTCTCGACTCTCAGATCGCGGACATCTGCCGCGGCGGAGACGCACCGCTGGCCGTCTATTTCGCGGGCCGGTCCGAGGACGTCACACCGCTGATGAACGGCATCACCGCCACTCCCGGCTGCGACGACCAGCCGATCGCGGTGCTGGCCGGCGACGACCTGTCCAAAGCGGGCTTCGCCACCAAGCAGAGCCGTGTCGCGGGAAATGTCACGCTCTACCACCTCACCCTGACCGCGCTGAAACAGTCCGCGAATGGCTCGGTCTTCTACGACCGGCTGGCCAACGTCCCGGCGGAGGCGATCAAGGACTTCGGTCTGAGCCCCGACGAGACACATGAGTCCGAGAGGCTGGCCGACGGCCAGACGGCGCTCACGCACGACGCGGTGGAGGTGCTGTACCGGGCGGCCACGCTCGACGGAAAGCCGCGCGGCCGGGCGGAGGCATGGGCCAACCTCCGGCGGACGGACGTGACCGGGCTCGCCACCGGGCGGATCAACTTCACCGTGGCACACCTCGACGGGACCCGCGACGGCTACGCGGTCTCGCTGGTGAAGGTCGCGAATCCGGGCTCGGGAGACTACGAACGGACGGTGCTCTGCTCCCGGGCGTCGGGCGACACCAGGCGACTGACCGTGCGGGAGTGCCCCGTTGAGCCCATCGGCTGAGCGGTCGGGCCGCCTCCGCTGAGCTGTTCGCAACCGCCGCCGTCCTGGTCCGGGCGGCGGCCGGCCGATCCGGCGCCCACGCGGCGCGGCGCGCGCTCCGGCGGTTGGAACGCGCGCCGGAGCGAAGATCACATGTGCGGCAAGATGTCAGCGCACACCGGTCCACGACATGGCGGCGAACTCCTCCCTCTTCCGTTCCCGCTGGTGTGCCCGCACATCCCAGGAACGAACAGGTGATGAAGTGACGACCCAGCAGGCCCGCTTCCGGGCGCCGATCTACGCCTCCGGCGGACCGGAAGCCCACCGGCCGGAGCGCGCGACCCGGTCCGGCGCACCCTCCTCGGCGTGGACCCGTACGTGTGGAGACAGCCGGTGAACCGGGCACTCACCCTGCACGACCTGCTCATCGCCGGCGCCGCGGTGCTGGTCGGTCTCGCGGGCGGGCTGGTACTGAGAATCGCACTGCGGTGGCTGGGAGAACGCGCCACCCAGACGCGGTGGAGCGGCGACGACATCATCGTCACGGCCCTGCGCACGCTGGTCCCCTGGGCGGCGCTGGCCATCGGCGTCTCGGCGGCGGCCGCGGCACTGCCGCTGACCTCGACGGTCGGGCACAACGTCAATCAGGTCCTGATCGCGCTTCTCATACTCTCCGCCACCTTCTCCGCGGCCCGTACGGTCGCCGAGCTTGTGCGGTCCGTGACACTGTCCCGGGCGGCGGTGGCCGGATCGGCGACCATCTTCGTCAACATCACCCGTGTCACCGTGCTGGCGATCGGCATCCTGGTCCTCTTGCAGACCCTGGGCATATCGGTCGCCCCGCTGCTCACCGCACTGGGTGTGGGCGGACTGGCCGTCGCTCTGGCCCTGCAGGACACGCTGGCCAACCTGTTCGCCGGTGTGCACATCCTGGTGTCGAAGACCGTGCAGCCCGGCGACTACATACGGCTCAGCAGCGGCGAGGACGGCTATGTCGTCGACATCAACTGGCGCAACACCGTGGTGCGCCAGCTTTCCGACAATCTGGTGATCATCCCGAACTCCAAGCTCGCGAGCACCATCATGACCAACTACCACCGTCCGGAACAGCAGATGTCGCTGCTGATCCAGGTCTCGGTGGCCTACAGCAGCGACCTCGACCAGGTGGAGCGGGTGACGGCCGAGGTCGCGCAAAAGGTCATGGCCGAGGTGGAGGGCGGCGTGCCCGACCATGTACCGGCCGTCCGCTTCCACACATTCACGGAGTCCGGCGTCGGCTTCACGGTGATCCTGCGCGTGCTGGAGTTCGGCGACCAGTACCTGATCAAGCACAACTTCATCAAGCGCCTGCACGAGCGTTACCGGACCGAGGGAATCGAGATTCCCGTACCGGGACGGACCGTTGTCGTACGTCACCAGGACGAGGCACCGCTGCCGCGGCAGCGTACGGAGACGGCCGATCGCGCGCCCAGGCTGAGCGCGAAGATCGACTAAGGGCTGTCCGGTGTCGCGAGGGGCGGTGCGCGCACCGTCCCTCGCGGCGTTCGCGGCCTCGGCTCGACGCACGGCGGTCCGGAATTCGGTGGCATTAGTCGTACGATACGAATGTCACGCATATTGGCATGACCTCTAAACATTCCGCGCCAGGACCAGGACGCGGTGTGTTCGTTTTACTCATTCTTGGTTTTCTGTAAATGTGTTCCCGTCAACGCATCGCGTCTGGACTCGCGATCGGTGCGAGTTCTGCATTGAGGGAGAACCATGCACTACGGCAACGCCTTGCGAGAAGCGATTGAATCTCCTCGCACAACACCTCTCATCGGCATCTACGACATGTACTCGGCATCCATCGCGGCCCAGCACTACAACGGATTCTTCGTCTCCGGATTCGGCTTCGCCGCATCACATTACGGACTTCCCGACATCGGCTTCATCGCCTGGCCGGACATGGTCGCCTTTGCGGAGCGGCTGCGCCTCGCCTTCCCTCGGCATCACATGCTCGTGGACATCGACGACGGCTATGTGGATCCGGAGGTCGCGTGCCATGTCGTACAGCGGCTGGAGCGCGCCGGAGCCTCAGGCGTGATCCTGGAGGACCAGAAGCGACCGCGCCGCTGCGGTCATGCGGACGGCAAGCTGATCCTGCCGCTCGACGAGTACCTGGAGAAGCTCAACCTGGTGCTGAGCAGCAGGCGGGACATGGTCGTGGTGGCGCGTACGGACGCCACCGAGGAGGCGGAGATCGTACGGCGGGCCGCCGCACTGGCACAGACCGACGCGGATGTCGTCCTCGTCGACGGCGTGCGAAGCGTGGAATGGATTCGCAAGATCCGTTCGGTCATCGGCGACAAGCCGCTGCTGTTCAATCAGATCGCGGGCGGAAAGTCACCGAGACTTTCACTCTCCGAGCTCTCGGAGCTGGAAGTCGATATCGCCATCTACAGCACACCGTGCCTTTTCGCCGCACACGGAGCGATCGACGGCGCGCTGGCCGATCTGAAATTGGCCGACGGCCGGCTGCCGGATACGCGGCAGACCGGAGCCATTGGCGTAAAGGGATCGACGGAACTGCTGGAGAAAAACATCAGCAGACACCACCAAAGCCACCGGCCGGTCTCGGTGTGACCACGATTTCCCTATCGTGTCATCTCATCTCTTTCGGTCCGGAATGGGCCGGCATCGCCAGGTGAAAAAGGGATCCCGTTTTATGCGGGCGCCCACGACGGGCGTCGTCGTCGCGGCGGCGGGTCTGCTGTGCGGCGCGGGCGTCGCACAGGCCGCCGCGACGGCCACGTCCAGGAGCTCCCAGGACGACGAACCGGAGTCGTCGAAATCCACGGCCGGTCCGCATGTCGGCCTGCTGGTGATCGACAACTCCTCCGCCGACTCCTGGCTGGAAGTCGACCGCACGCTCAACACACTGGTCGGCGGCAAGGGCACGGCGGGCAGCGACCACGACGGAGGCGGCGGCGCCGTCGACGTACGGACCGGCGATGTCTCCGGTTCCGGGCCGGACGCCGCCGGCGGCTGGATCGGGCAGCTCGGCCACCCGCCGGAGCGGGCCGGAAACGGTGATTGACATGACGTCAGTGTCCTGGCCGACCTCCTGGCCGGGCCGCCTGAGGAGAGCGGTCGATCCCTATGTCGCCGCTCTCCTCGGCACGGTCGCGCTCGCGGCGCTCCTGCCCGCGACCGGCCGGGCGGCCGTGACCGTCGACAGCGCCGCCGACATCGCCATCGGTCTGCTCTTCTTCCTCTACGGAGCGCGGCTCTCCACCCGTGAGGCGGTGGACGGCCTGCGGCAGTGGAAACTCCACCTCGTGGTGGCGGCGAGTACCTTCGCGCTCTTCCCGCTGCTGGGCCTGGCGGCGGGCGGACTTGTGCCGTTCCTGCTCACCGACCAGCTCTACACCGGTCTTCTCTTTCTCTGTGTCGTCCCGTCCACCGTCCAGTCGTCGATCGCCCTCACCTCCACCGCCCGGGGCAATGTCCCGGCCGCCATCTGCGCCGGGACGTACTCCAGCCTGTTCGGTATGGTCGCGACTCCGCTGCTCGCGGCCTGGCTGATCGGCTCCACCGTCAGCTTCTCGACCGACGGAGTACTGGCCGTCGCAGGCCAGTTGCTACTTCCGTTCTTCGCCGGGCAGTCGCTGCGCCGCTGGATCGCGGGCCTCATCGGCCGGCACCGGAAGGCGGTCGGCGTCCTGGACCGGTTCTCCATCCTTCTCGTCGTCTACACGGCCTTCAGCGGAGGCATGACGGAAGGCGTCTGGCGGCAGGTCACTCCGGCACGGCTGCTCGCCCTGCTGGTCCTGGCCGGAGCGCTGCTGGCGCTGGCTCTCGGGACGACCTCGTTCGCGGCCCGGCGGCTCGGGTTCAGCCGTGCGGACCGCGTGGCCATCGTCTTCTGCGGCTCGAACAAGAGCCTCGCGACAGGGCTGCCCATGGCCGCGGTGCTGTTCGGCGAATCGGCCGGCCCGGTGATCCTTCCGCTGATGCTCTTCCATCAGACGCAGTTGATGGTGTGCGCGGTGATCGCGGCCCGGTGGGCCCGTGAGCCGCGGGAGGCCGCGCCCGCTCCCGGGCCACGCCTCCGGCGGCGCACAGAAGGCGAGTTGATCGCACGCGCCTCGCGTTCGGGTCCGGAGGTGTCGTAGAGCCCGCCGGGGCCCGCCCGCGTCAGCGCCGTACCCGATCCGCCGTCTCGGCGGCCGCTTCTCCGCAGGTCAGAAGGTCCGGACCGGTCGACGGTCCGGACCTTCACGCTCTCTCCGGGAGCGTCTCGCGCCGGGAATGCGCGGGTACGGGCGCCATCGCGCCTTCCAGACGAACGACTGTGCGATGTGCCGCAGGTGGCACACCATCTGGCGGTCCCTGGCGAACCCTGGCGAATGGTCCGACGCGGGCCGACGGCTCCCTGACGCGCGATAAGTTGCCAGGAAATCGGCTCCGTCCTGCCTGAGCGCCCTGCTCCCACAGCAGGGCCCCGACCCAGTCGGGTACGACAAGAGACAGGAGTCGACCAATGGTGCGACCGAAGGAACGAGGGCGACGTCGCCGGCGCCGCCCGCGACGGGACTGGGTGCAGTTGGCGGCCCTCGTCCTGCCTCTGGTCACCGCCATCGCGGGGTGTGTCCAGAAGCTGATCTGACGCACTGACGGCGAACCGGACGGCCTGGCCGGGCATGAGTGAGCCCGGCCGCCTGATAGTCGGCCGGGCTCACGCCGCCCCGCGCCCGAGCCCGGCTCCGGCCACCACCGGAGCCGGGCTTCGCGTGCTGCGCGGGCAGATCAGATGTGGCGCCCCGTCCACGTGACACGCGCGCTCCGCACGCCTCGATGGACGACACTCACTGTACTCATCACCTGTCCGGAGGACCCCTTGACCGCAGGTCAGAGAGGTAGCGCGGGACACTGGCGAACCATGGCGAGAGGTGGGCGATACGCCGCTGCGGCGCGCTTCCGCGCCGGTCAGAGCCCGGTGGGGGTGGCGAACGCTGGCGAATTCACACCATCCAGGTGACGCATGGACACCGCCTCCGCGATACCGCTCCGAGCAGGCCGCGGAGCGCCCGCGCTCAGCCCTCGGCCTGGCGCTTTCCTCCCTCGGGCGGCCAGCGGTTCACCGACACCTCGGGCGCGAGCTGGTCCACCACGCTCGCCAGCTCCTCGCACGCCTCCTCGACCTTTCTGCGGATGTTCTTCTGCTCGGTGACGACCGCGGCCAGCAGCAGCCCGGTCAGCGCCGAGCATCCGTTGAGCGCCTGGAGGCTGAACATGACCTCGAAGAGGCTGTGCTCGGCGAACGGCCCCACGCGATCGGTCGCCGCCACGATGGCCAGTACGGACACCAGCAGCACACACGGCGCGCTCCCCGCGAACTCGAAGCGCAGTGCGGCCCAGATGATCAGCGGGAAGACAAGGAACAGCAGCGAGACGGAACTCCTGGTCGCCACCAGGGTGATGGCGACGGACGAGACCGCCAGAGCCGCCGCCTCTCCCCAGCGGTGCAGGTCCCGTGGCAGCCGCGCCCGGCGCAGGACGAGCAGCAGCGGTGTGACCACGAGTACACCCATGGCGTCGCCCGTCCACCACGCCGCCCAGACCGGCCAGAATCCCTCCAGCCGCAACCGTCCGCTGACCACCATCATCCAGGTCCCGAGGGTCGAGCTGATCAGCATCCCGGCCAGGGCGCCGAGGAACACCAGCGCCAGACCGTCCCGCAGGCGGGCCAGGTCGGGCCGGAAGCCGACGCGGCGGAGCAGCCAGAGGGAGCACAGCGGAGCGAGGGTGTTTCCCGCGAGGATGCCGAGGTCGCCGAGGCGCAGCGGGCCGACCGTCGCGATGCTGAGGAGCGTGCCGAGGGTGATGCCCGGCCAGACGCCGACACCGAGCCACAGCAGGCAGCTCAGCGCGACACCCGTGGACGGCCACAGCGGTGTGACGACCGCACCCTCCAGCACGACTTCCCTGATCAGGCCGATCTGTCCGGTCGCGTAGTAGGCGACGGTGACAGCGAGGATCCGCAGAACGGCTACGGAGAGATGTCGTATTTTTTCCTCGGTGCGCACCACAGCAGCCATGAGACAACGTCATCCGGCCCGCGCGGGCCATGACACGCACTGCCGCCGCCGGTGCGTCACCCGTTCCCGTCCGGCAGGGCCGGCGCCGCCGCATGACACAGGACGAGCACGGCCGCGTCGTCCGAGTGTCCGGTCAGCTCGGCCACCTTCATCACCTCGGTGGCCAGCTCGCCCGGCCCGGTACCGGCGACGGCTCCGGCGCGGATCAGCCGCGCCACCCGCGCCAGTCCCTCCTCGATCGGGAAGGACGGCCCTTCGACCACACCGTCCGTGAGCAGGACGAACACTCCCGCCGTCGTCAGCCGGCGCCGGGTCACCGGATACGCCTCTCCCGGCAGGATGCCCAGCGGCAGGCCGCCGGGGACCTCGGCGATGCCGTACTGGCCGTCGGCCGTGGCCCAGACCGCGGCGACATGGCCGGCGCGGGCGATCTGCAGCTCCCAGGAGACCGGGTCGAAGCGGAGAAACGTACAGGTCGCGAAGAGCACGGAGTCCACCGACAGCAGCAGGTCATTGGCCCGGCCCAGCACCTCGCCCGGGTCGGCGGCGGGACTGGCCACCGCCCGCATGCCGATACGGATCTGTCCCATGAACGCGGCCGCCTCGGCGTCGTGCCCCTGCACATCACCTATGGAGAACCCGAGAGCGCCGTCGGGCAGCGGGAACCCGTCGTACCAGTCGCCGCCGATGGCCAGGCCGTGCTGCGCGGGAGAGTACCGGGCGGCGGCCCGCAGTCCCGGCACCGTCGGGAGCGCGGCGGGAAGCATCTCGCGCTGCAGCGCCACAGCCAGCTCCACCCGGGCCTGCTGCAGCTCGGCACCTTCCCGCGCTCGTGCGGTGAGCTGCCCGAGCGTACTCAGCAGATCGTCGGCACTCGCCGACTGTGCGGGACGACGACGTCGGGTCATGGACCACTCCGAAGTACGTCCATTCACGGACCACCGCGAGGGCGTCCTCGCGGCAGCATCGGTCGGGCGGTCCACCACACGCCACTGACCTGGCCGGAATCCCTTGTCGACCGGCTTCTCCGGCCCCGGCCGGTACGTGTTGGCGGACTGCCCGCCCATCCTATTTGCGGGTCAGGACTTCCGCTGGGTGAGAAGGAAGCCTGTCCTCCGGCCGGACCGGTGAACAGGCTTCCGGTCAGAGCGCCCCGGTGATCAGTGGGATTCCGATCCGCTCACGGCCGCTTCTCCCACGCGCGGCTCGGCCGGGATCCGTGCGGACGGGCCGGACTTCGTCCGGGCGCCCGGGATGGCGAGCACCACCAGCGCGGCCAGCAGCGCCACGCCGGAGCCGATCATGAAGGTGGTACGGAAACCGGCCTCGGACGGGATCGTGACCGGGCCCAGGTCGGTGGTCATGTGCGCCAGCACCACACCCATGACCGCGCTCGCGGTGGAGGTGCCGATGGCGCGCATCAGGCTGTTGAGGCCATTGGCCGCCGCGCCTTCGGAGGCGGGAACCGCGCTCATGATCAGAGCCGGCATGGCGGCGTAGGCGAAGCCGACACCCGCGCTGATCACCGCCGCGAAGGCGAGCACTCCCCAGGCGCTGCCCATCAGGGCGAGCGCGACGCCGTAACCGACGGCGATGATCAGCGCGCCGACCAGCAGGGAAATCTTGGGACCGCGGGCCGCCGAGAGCTTGGCCGCGAAGGGCGAGACGGCCATCATCACCAGTCCGGCGGGAGCCATCCACAGGCCCGCCGAGAGCATGGACTGGCCGAGGCCGTATCCCGTGGCACTCGGCAGTTGCAGAAGCTGCGGAGCGACCAGCGACATCGCGTACATCGCGAAACCGATCACGACGGACGCGAGGTTGGTCATCAGGATGGGCCGCCGGGCGCTGGTGCGCAGGTCGACGAGCGGGGCCGGATGCCGTAGTTCCCAGCCGCCCCACAGCAGCAGGATCACGGCCGACACGGCGAACAGGCCCAGCGTGGTCCCGCTCGTCCAGCCCCAGTCGCTGCCCTTGGAGACGGGCAGCAGCAGCGAGATCAGTCCGGCGGAGAGAGCGAGCGCGCCGATCACATCGAAGCGGCCACCGGCGCTGACGTTGGATTCGGGCACGAATCGCATGATCAGCAGACCGACCACGAGTCCCAGCCCCGCCGAGCCCCAGAACAGCACATGCCAGTCGGCGCCCTGCGCCACGGCGGCCGATACGGGCAGGCCGAGCGCGCCGCCCACACCGAGCGAGGAACTCATGACGGCCATGGCCGAGCCGAGCCGCTCCGGCGGAAGGACGTCACGCATGATGCTGATACCGAGCGGGATCACTCCCATGCCGAAGCCCTGGAGGGCCCGGCCGGTCACCACGGGCGCCAGCGAGTCGGCGGGTGCGCACACCAGTGAGCCGATGACCAGCAGTGCGGTGCTGATCAGCAGCATGCGGCGCTTGCCGTAGAGATCGCCGAGCCGGCCGACGACCGGAGTGGCGACGGCGCCGCCCAGGAGGCATTGGACGCCGAGGTGTGCAGGAGCTGCGGCAGGTCCGGGATCAGCGGGACGACCAGCGTCTGCATCACGGAGACCGTGATGCCCGCGGCGGCCAGCACCGCGACGATGACACCGCTGACATTGCTGACACCGCTGCGTGACCCGGGAGAAGCGGCGGTGCTCATGTGGTCTCCAGTCGGCCTATGAGGTTATGCATCATGCACACAGTATGCATGGGGCACGAAATGTGCACCATGCATATCTGCCAGGTAGAATGTCAACGCGCCATATCGAAGAGGAGGCAGCGGTCATGGAGCGGGAAATCGCCGCGATCGAGCGCGAGCTGAGACTGGTGGGCCGCCACGCCACCATGGGTACCGACCACTTCCCTCCCGGGGACCGGCTGGAGCGCAGCGCACATCTGCTGCTCAGCCGGATCGAGATTGACGGGCCTCTGTCGATCGGACAGCTCGCCGACGCCTTCGGCCTCGACACCTCGACCGTCAACCGGCAGACCGCCGCGGTGCTGCGCGCGGACCTGGCCGAGCGGATCCCGGATCCGGACGGCGGAATGGCCAGAAAGATCCGCATCACCAAGGAGGGTCTGCGCCGGCTCCACGCCAACCGCGTCTGGGCCGTCAACGGCCTCGGCACCGTGCTGGCCGACTGGACGGCGGACGAGATCGCCACGCTCGCGCACGCGCTGCTGCGGTACAACACCACCATCGAGGCGATGGAGGGCCGGCCCTGGCCACGGCCCGGCGACGCCCTGGCTCCGCCCGAGGGCCCGGCTCCGCCCGAAGACCTGTGCGCACCGGAGCTGCACGGCGCACCGGAGCTGCACGAAGAGGAGCGCGGCCGGTAGCGCGAAAGCCCGGCTGTCCGTCCTCCAGGCCGAGCATGGCGGGCAGGTCGCGCACGGCGGGCGCGCGTCAGCTCGACGCGGACCGCGAGGAGGCAGGCGGCGAGGAGGCGCCACTCAGCGCTCAGCCCGAGCGTGCCTCCTCGCCCGTAGGTCAGCGGCGTACCTCCGCCGCGAACGGCACGGAGACCGGCGCGCTCGCCGCCGTGGCCGCCGGATGGGTCCACAGTCCCGCCTCGGACAACAGAGGCAGTACGCCCTCGCCGAACCAGTAGGCCTCCTCCACATGAGGATGACCGGACATGATGAACTCGTCGATCCCGAGCTGGTGGTATTCGGCTATACGTTCCGCCACTTCGGTATGGCTGCCCACCAGGGCAGTGCCCGCGCCTCCACGGACCAGACCGATACCGGCCCACAGATTCGGAGAGATCTCCAGGCCGTCGGTGGATCCGCCGTGCAGGGCCAGCATCCGCCGCTGTCCCTCGGACTCGCTGCGGGCCAGGCCCGTCTGTACGGCCCGGATCGCCTCCTCGGAGAAGCCGTCCAGCAGCCGGCGCGCCTCGGCCCACGCCTGGTCGGCGGTGTCTCGGGCGATCACATGCAGCCGGATGCCGAACCGTACGGTCCTGCCCTCCTTGGCCGCCAGCTCACGGATCCACTTGATCTTCTCGGCGACCTGGGCCGGAGGTTCGCCCCAGGTCAGATACACATCGCTGTACCGGGCGGCGACCTCGCCGGCGGCCGGCGAGGAGCCGCCGAAATACACCGGCGGCACCGGATCCGGGACCCTGGCCAGCCGCGCGTCCTCCACCCGCAGATGCTCGCCGTCCAGCGTCACCGACTCGCCACGCCACAGGTCACGGACGATGGAGAGGAACTCTCCGGTCCGCGCGTAGCGGGCGTCCTTGTCCAGGAAGTCGCCGTACGCGCGCTGCTCATGGCTCTCGCCGCCGGTGACCACATTGAGCAGCAGGCGCCCGGGTGCGTGGCGCTGGAAGGTGGCGGCCATCTGGGCCGCCAGCGTCGGCGACACGAAACCGGGCCGGAAGGCGACCAGGAACTTCAACCGCTCGGTCTCGCGCGCCAGCATGGCGGTGGTCAGCCAGGCGTCCTCGCACCAGGCGCCGGTGGGCGTGAGCGCGCCCTCGAAACCCAGTTGTTCGGCCGCGCGGCCGATCTGGGTGAGATAGCCGAGGTCGGCGGGACGCTGCCCACCGGCGGCACCGGCCGGCAGGCCATGACCGCCGCCGACGACATGGCGGCTGTCACCATAAGTAGGAAGGAACCAATGGAAGGTGAGGCTCACTGAACTCTCCAGGGGATGTGGCACAGGAGTGGCGGAAGTGGCTGGTGGGAGTGGCGGTCAGAGCAGACCGTGGCGCGGCGGGCGCGTACCGGTCAGCACATAGCGGCCGATGTGCTGCACCTTCCAGCGGACCGGGTCGTGCAGCGTGTGCGTCCGCGCGTCCCGCCAGTACCGGTGCAGATTGAGGCTGTCCAGGGCCGCGCGCGTACCCGCCACCTCGAACAGCGCACTGCTCGTCTCCACCGCCGCCGTCGCCGCCTGCACCTTCGCGGCGGCCACGGCGATCGAGGCTTCGGCGGCGGTGTCGTCGGTCAGTTCCGCCGCGGCCGTGTCCACGGCACGCGCGGCCGCGGCGAGCAGCGCGTCCGCCGCCCTGACCGCCAGCGAGAGCTCACCGAACCGCTGGATGAGCAGCGGATCCTCGGCCGCGGTGTCATAGCCGCTCTCGAACCAGGGACGGCTCTTCGTACGGACGAATTCGGCCGCCTCCGTGAGCGCCGCGGACGCGATCCCGGCGTCGATGGCCGCGTGCAGCAACTGGGCCAGCGCGCCGTGCAGTTGAGGTCCTTCGAAGGTGAGGTGGTGCGGTACGACACGGTCGGCGGGCACCTCGACATCGTCCAGCCGCACGGTCCCGCTGGCGGTGGTGCGCTGTCCCATGCCGTCCCAGTCGTCCACCACCGTCACGCCCGGCGCGTCCCTCGGTATGTACGCGACATGCAGCGCGTCCTCGGCGGCCCGGGCCAGGACGGGAATCCAGTCGGCGAACAGCGCTCCGGTGGAGTAGTGCTTCTCGCCGGTCAGCCGGTACGCGCCTGCCGGCGTCGGGCTCAGCCTGGTGCGGATGTCCTGTACATGCTTGGTGCCCTTCTCCGACTGCGCGTTTCCGAAGCGCCGCCCGGCCAGCACCTCGGCAAAGAAGAACTTCTGCTGCGCCGGTGTGCCCTGCCCGCGCAGCACATTCATATAGACGAAGTGGCTCTGCGGAATCTGGGCGAGGCTGGCGTCACCGGTGGCCAGCAGCCGGAAGACCTCGGCGAGCACCCGGGCCGGGACATCGGCGCCGCCATGGGCGCGGGGCACGGTGATACCGAGCAGGCCGGTGGCCGAGAGCCGGTCCAGTTCGGTACGCGGCAGGGCGCGCTCCGCGTCCCGCCGCGCGGCGCCCGCCCGGAAGACCTCGGCCAGTTCGGCGGCCACGGCGAGCGCTTCGGCCTCGTCGGCGATCACATGGGCCGGCGAAGCGGCGGATTCGGGTGCGGTCACGGTAGGGCCTCCGGGCAGGGAATCAACGGGAAGGAAAGGAATCAACAGCGGCCGGCGCCCGTCCGGCGCATGGCGCGTCAGACGGAGCGGAGAAGGTCAGGCGGCCACACTCGGCGCGTGGACCGGCAGCAGCGCCAGCGAAAACTGGTCGACCACATGATCGAGCGCCTCCTGTGAACCGGGTTCCACGGTCACTCCTCCCTCTTCCAGCACGGTGATGTGCCGGTCGAGGACAAACCAGCCCTGGACAATATGCGCCGCGCCCATGGAGGACAGCACCGGCCGTAGCGCGTAGTCGATCGCCAGCACATGTGCGGTGCTCCCACCGGTGGCCAGCGGCAGTACGGTCTTGCCTGCCAGGGCGTACTGCGGCAGCAGATCCAGCAGGGACTTCAGCAGACCGGAGTACGCGGCCTTGTAGACCGGAGTGCCGATGACGACGCCGTCGGCCTGCTCGAACAGCCGCCTGGCCTCGACGATCGCGGGATCGGCGAAATCGGCGCCGAGCAGGGCCTCGGCGGGCAGCGTCCGTACATCGAGAGGAATCACCCGATGGCCCTGGGCGGTGAGCCGGCCGTCAAGATGCCGGAGCAGCCGTGCCGTACGGGAGACAGGGGACGGGCTGCCGGAGACGGAAAGGATCGTGGCCATGCGGAATCACCTCGGGATCCGTTGGTACGAGTACGGGAGGACGAGCGACGGGAAGGCGAGCGGAAGAGACGGGAAGCACGACACCGGCGGTCAGGCCCGGGCCGCGGTCGCCTCGCTCTCCTGCGGAAGCCGCGCCTCCAGCTCGCGGACCAGCGGCAGCACCCGCTTGCCGAAGTACTCGACCTCCTCCAGGTAGTGCAGGAAACCGAGGAGGAACAGATCCACACCGAGCCGCTTGTACGCCACGATCCGCTCGGCGATCTGTTCCGGCGTACCGATCAGACCGGTCCGGAAGCCGTCGTTGTACTGGACGAGATCCTCGAACGACGAGTCCTGCCACATGCCCTTGCCGTCGGCCGCCGACCTGCCGGCCTGCCGCACCGCCGAGCCGAATCCGTGCACCGCCTCGGTGTCCGCCTTCGCCACGATCTCGCGCAGCACCTCGCGCGCCTCGGCCTCCGTGTCCCGGGCGATCAGAAAGCCGTTGAGTCCGAAGCGGACCCGCCGGCCGGCGTCGGCCGCGGCGGCCCGGACGTCTCCGATCTGCTCCGTCACACCGTCGAAGTCCTTGCCATTGCTGAAGTACCAGTCCGAGACCCGGCCGGCCATCGCACGGGCCGCGGTGGAATTGCCGCCCTGGAAGATCTCCGGATGCGGGCGTTCCGGCGTGTTGAGCGGCTTGGGCTTCAGCGAGAAATCCCTGATCCGGTAGAAGTCTCCGGCCAGTTCGGCGTGGTCCTCGGTCCAGATCGAGCGCAGTGCCCGGATGAACTCCTCCGAGCGCCGGTACCTCTCGTCGTGCTCCAGCCAGGGCTCGCCCAGCGCCGTGAACTCGGCCTTGAACCAGCCGCTCACGACGTTCACCGCGAACCGGCCCTTCGACAGCCGGTCGGCGGTGGCGCCCAGTTTGGCCAGCACGCCGGGGTGCCACAGCCCGGGATGGACGGCGGCGATGACCTTGAGCCGCTCGGTGGCGAGCAGCAGGGCCAGGCTGAAACTGGTCGACTCGTGCTGGTACTCGGCGCCGTAGCTCGCCATGTAGCGGACCTGGCTGAGCGCGTACTCGAAGCCGTTGTTCTCGGCGAGCACCGCCAGTTCACGGTTGTAGTCGTACTCCCAGTCGGTGCGCTGTTCGATCGTGCTGGTGACCAGGCCACCGCTGACGTTGGGGACCCAATAAGCGAAACGGAGCGGCTCCACGCGGAACGGGACGGACATCGGGAACTCCCGGTGGGTGAAAGGATGCGGGACCGTTGACACTGACGTCCGGCGTGCACGGCACGATAAACATGAAGAACTCGTTAAATCCGTGACGGCGGACGGAACAGAAATCAGAGGAGAGGAATCCCCGCGGAAGGCCCTGGATCATTCGATTCCACCGCTTCGCACAATGCCCGCGAAGCGGTCACCAACACGGTGAGCGCGGGCGCGGCGCGGTGCGATACGGATGGACGCCGCTGGTCAGAGGCGGTTCGGCGCGGCAGACGGCGGGGAATCGCGGTACTCAGCCCGAACGCCGACAGAGCGCGCTGGAGACGCGTACGAGATCGACATGACGGCGGCGGGTCAGCTCCCGAAGATCCTTCATCAGCACGTCACCACCTCGTCGCGTATTCGACAGCCCTATGGATCACGAGCGTACCGGCGGGCCCCCGTACCGGTCGATTCGGTATCCACGACGTGGTGATAGGGTTTCCCTTTCAGCATGGCCGAAAGGCGATATCGCCGTGCGAATAGAGCAGCTCGAATACATAGCGGCCGTCACGCGGCTCGGCTCCCTGCGCCGCGCGGCCGAGGCCCTGCATGTCTCCCAGCCAGCCCTGAGCGAGACCGTCCGCAATCTGGAGCGGGAGCTGGGCGTGGACATCCTGGACCGCCGTCGGTCCGGCGCCAAGATCAGCGCGGCGGGCCGCGAACTCCTGCCTCACATCATCGGTGTGCTCGACGCGGTCGACACACTGCGCCGAGCGGCCGACGACCAGCACCACACCAGCCGCATGATCCGGCTGGGCACGGTCAACGCGGCCACCGTGCCGCTGCTCGTCCCGACCATCCGCGAGTTCCGGGCGGCCCACCCGGAGACTCAGGTCGAGGTGATCGGAGCCCAGCAGGCCGACATCCAGCGCGAGTTGCTGGAGGGCGGCCTCGATCTGGGCCTGATCAACTACCTCCAGGGCGACGACAAACCGACCGGCTTCCACACCACCGAGCTGCTGCGGGGCCGCCCGGTGGTCTGTGTACGCTCCGACAGCCCTCTCGCGGCCCGGCGCACGGTGTCGGTCGCCGACCTCCTCGCCCAGCCGCTCATCGTGATGCGCTCCGGCTATGTGATGCACCGCTATGTGCACCGGCTCCTCGAAGGCCGGAGCCCGACCTTCTCGTACTCCACGGACGGCGCGGAGATGGGCAAACTGATGGTCGCCGAGGGCCTCGGCGCCACCGTCCTGCCGGACTTCAGCGTCCGCGGCGACCCTCTGGAACGCTCGGGACTGATCACCTACCGTCCTCTCGAAGCCGACAGCACCGCCGTCCTCTTGGTGATCCAGCGCCCGCTCTCCACCTCGGTCCCCACGGCGGCGGGCGCGCTCCACGCGATGTTCGTGAACAGCGCGGAGACCTACGCCCGCGACGCCGCCGCCCGGGATGCGCTCGGGGAGGCTTGACGAGGCTCAGCGGTCGCGTGGCGCACGAGCGCCGACCGGACAACGGCGGTCCGTGGCTGCCGGGCGCCACCGCGAATCGCGTCGTGGCCGTTACCGCGCCATATGGGGTACGGCGCCGACTCCCGGCAGCAGCAGTCGCGCCGCCGAGGTGCCGAGCCCGTGCGGAACGGGAGGCAGCCAGCGGGCGGCCTGGCTGTCCAGGAGCAGGTCGGACTCCTTGTAGCGATGGCAGCCCTGGTGCCAGTTCAGAATGCCGGAGAGCCAGTTCTCCAGCTCCTTCACATAGCCCTCCAGCACCCGGCGCGCCTCTTCGCCCAGGTCGAAGTCGTCGTACAGCACGGGCAGTTCATTCGCGACGACATGCTGGAACTGGCGCATGCGCGAATTCATCAGATCGTCGATGATCGCGAGTCCGGTCGGGTAGTCGCAGTTGAAGAAGTTCTGCACGACGAGCACACCGTTGTGGATCTCGCCCTCGAACTCGATCTCCTTCTGGTACGAGAAGACGTCGTTCAGCAGACAGGCGTAGTCCTGTGCCGCGTTCTCCAGGGACTTCATCGGGCCGCTGTGGTAGATCTCCGGCGGCACCTCGCGGCCGTGACTCAGCCGGGACAGACTCATGGTCATGTCCGAGCCGAAGGTCTGCCGGCGCATCTCGATGTAGTCGACGGGATCGGGAACGCGGTTCTGCGCCTGGTTGGCCAGCTCCCACAGCCAGCTCGCCGTCATGTCCTCGACGGCCTTGCGGAAGGTGCGGCGGGCGGGCGGCTCCATCGGGCCGGCCGTACGGACCCACAGATCGGCCAGGCCGCGTTCCAGCGCGTTGACCGGCACCGGCGTCTCGGAGATCTCGACCGGCATGAACAGCGAGAGCCGTTCGTTGCACGCCTTCGCGCCGGCCAGATCGCGGGCGTTGCCGTAGACGACCGGGAAATAGTCGTCGCCGTACGTCCCCCATGTCAGCCAGTCCGATGTCAGATCGAGCGCCTCCGGAGTGGCGTCCGGATGGATACCGGCGGAGCAGAGCGGGAGGTCGATGCGCCTGAGCCGGTCCTCGTCCCAGACGTCGGAGTGCGGCACACCCGGCTGCGCCTGGAGGATGCCCATGCGGTGGGCCCACTCGACGACATGCTCCCGCGAGGACTCCAGATGCGGACTCAGCTCCAGCTCGAACGGCATCCTGAACTCCGGCAGCAGTGAGGGCCCGACCCGCTGGAACGGGACATGGCCATGGCGCCGGGCCCGCGCGGGAGCGCCGGCGCCGATCGTCCTCGCGATGTCGGCGGCGGCCGTGCCGAGGCCGACGGGCGTCATGGAGAAGGACGCGGCCTCGGAATCACCACCACCGCCGTTCATATAGCGGCTGGAGCGCATGTGCCATTCATGGCCGCCGGACTGCCAGTCCTGGAGCCCCTTCACATAGGCGAGGGTGTCGGCGCAGGACCGCGGATCCAGGCCCTTCTCGGCGAAGAGCGGGCCCAGTTCGGTCAGAGCGGTGTTCTCGAACTGCTGGATGCGCGAGGTCAGCAGGTCGTTCACGGCGTCCGCCGCCTCCTGCGTGGAGCAGCCGAGGAAGTTCTCCAGGACGAGCACACCATTGCTCAGCTCGCCCTCCTCCTCGATCTCCCGCTGGTACGAGAACAGGTCGTTGCGCAGATGGACACCGTCGGAGAAGGCGTCCTTGAGGACCCGCAGCGGACGGGAACCGGCGATCGCCTCGGGGATCTCGGCGCCGGCGGCGTATTCGACGAGACCGGCCGACCATGGCGCGCCGCCGACCTTGCGGCGCATTTCGATGTACTCGACCGGGTTGGCGATCCGCTCCGCGTTGATGTTCGCGAGCTCCCAGTCGGACTCGTTGAGCAGATTCTCGGTGCTCTCCGCGAACCGCTCCCGCCAGGCCATGGACATGCTCGGGACCGTGCGCGCCCAGAGATCGGCGAGGCCCGCCTCGACCGGATTGGTGGGCTCCGGGAAACCCGCCGAGAGGTCCATCGGCATAAAGGCGGCCAGCCGGTCGAGATAGGCCTTGCCGCCCTCCCGGTCCTGAGGCCGCTTGAAGACCTCCAGGAAGTGGTCGTCGAAGAAGAAGACCCACACATACCAGTCGGTGACCAGTGACAGCGCCGGACCGTCACAGTCCGGATGGGTGTACGAGCAGAGCAGGGCGTAGTCGTGGGAATCGAGGTCGTGCTCCTCCCAGACCCCGGATCCCTCCAGCATTCCCATGTCCCTGGCCCACTTCTTGGAGTGCTCCCTGGCCTCCTCCAGGTGCGGATTGAGCCGGGCCGGATAGGCCATGTAGAAATCCGGCAGTTCAAAGGGCTGTGTCACTGGCGCGCGGCCTTTCCCGAAGGTCCCGGAAGATTTCTCCTGCGCCGGAATGCGCGGATCAGGAATGCCGACATCACGTACTGCCCCCCTGCCGTGTCACCCGGTCGGCTCAGCTCTACCCCTCGCCCCGGGCCGCCATCCACGCCACTTAACAGTCATATGAGCTTACGAATAGCGCGTGGTCTGCGTGCGATACGGCGAGGCCCGGGTGAACATCGTGGAATGAGCATCACCATCCGGCTCGCACAACAGCCCGAGGCCGACGAACTGCTCGGCCGCAGCCCGCTGGCCGCGCTGCTCGGCATGCTGCTGGACCAGCGAATTCCCATGGAGTGGGCGTTCTCGGGGCCGTACACCATCGCCGTACGCATGGGCGGTGACGATCTCGACGCACGGGAGATCGCCGCCTACGATCCCGAGGCATTCGTGGCACTGCTTTCGGCCAAGCCCGCCGTGCACCGTTATCCGGGCTCGATGGCCAAGCGGGTGCAACAGCTCTGCCAGTACCTGGTCGAGCACTACGACGGCGATCCCGGCGCGGTGTGGCGTGATGTCGCCACGGGCGCGGAGGTGCTGCGGCGGCTGAACGCGCTGCCGGGCTTCGGAAAACAGAAGTCGCAGATCTTCCTGGCGCTGCTGGGCAAGCAGTTCGGCGTACGGCCCACGGGCTGGCGCACGGCCGCCGGCGCGTACGGCGACGCGGGCTCGTACCGCTCGGCGGCGGACATCACCGGGCCCGAGTCACTGGCCCGGGTCCGGGCGTTCAAGCAGGAGACGAAACGCGCGGCGAAATCCGCGAAGGCGAACAACGCGGCACGCAAGGACTGAGCACGCCGTGGCGGAACGCGCCACGGCCTCTGGCGAAGCTGTTCACAGGCGGCACTCCGATCGCTAAGGGCCGGCCCGTAGCTTTCCCTCACATTCGTTCGCACCGGAAGGACCCCTGTGAACGCGACTCCCCGCGGATTCCTGGCTGTCGCGGCCGCCGCCGCTCTCGCCGCGCCCCTCCTGCTGTCCTCCTCACCCGCCTCCGCCCGCCCGCACACTCCGGCCGAGGACGCGGCGAAACTCTCCCGGAAGCTGGTGCGTGAGGCGTCGGCCGAGGACGCGTACCGGCATCTGAAGATGTTCCAGGCCATCGCGGACTCCGCCGACGGCAACAGAGCCGCCGGCTCGCTGGGACACGACGCCTCGGCCGCCTACGTCTACAGCCGGCTCAAGAAGGCCGGATACCAGGTCTCGTACGGGCCGTTCGACTTCACCTATGTCGAGACGCTCGCAGAGAAGCTCTCGGTCACCGCGCCGACGCCGCGCGACGTCGCGATCGTCGCCATGTCGTACACCGCGTCCAGCCCGAAGGGCGGGATCCGGGCCGCACTCGCCGCCGTACCGGTCGACGCGACCACCGGCTGCGAGCCCGCCGACTACGCCTCCGGCGACTTCACCGGCAAGATCGCGCTGATCCAGCGCGGCGGCTGCGACTTCGCGCTGAAGCAGAAGGAGGCGGCGGCCGCGGGCGCGGTCGCCGCGATCGTCTACAACAACACCGAGGGCGCGCTCAACGGCACCCTCGGCGCTCCGGGCGCCGGAGTGATCCCCACCGGCGGAATCACCCAGTCCGAGGGCCAGGCGCTGGCCGCCGAGGCCGCGAAGGGCACGGTGACGGTCGCCATGGAGGTCCGTCAGCTCCAGGAGCGGCGGACGACCCGCAATGTGATCGCCGAGACCAAGGGCGGCGACGCGGACCGCACCGTGATGCTCGGCGCCCACCTCGACTCGGTCACCGACGGCCCCGGCATCAACGACAACGGCTCGGGCTCAGCCGGTCTGCTGGACGTGGCGCTCGACCTCGCCGAGACCCGCGAGAAGCCCACCAACAAGGTGCGTTTCGCCTGGTGGTCGGCGGAGGAACTGGGACTGCTCGGCGCCGAGGCGTATGTCACCGGCCTGACCGCCGTACAGCGCGCGGACATCGCGCTGTACCTCAACTTCGACATGATCGGATCGCCGAACTCCGGACAGTTCGTCTACGACGGCGACAACTCCGACGGCGTGGGCGCGGGGCCGGGCCCCGAGGGCTCGGCGCAGTTGGAGAAGGGGATCAACGACTTCCTCGACAGCCGGAACGTCCCGCACGAGGGCACGGACTTCGACGGCCGCTCGGACTACGGGCCGTTCATCGACGCGGGCATCCCGTCCGGCGGCACCTTCACCGGCGCCGAGGGCATCAAGACCGCGGCCCAGGCCGGGAAGTTCGGCGGCGAGGCCGGTGTCGCGTACGACAAGTGCTACCACTCGGCCTGCGACAACCTCTCCCACATCAATATGAAGGCCCTCGACATCAATGTCGATGTGATCGCCCACGCCGTGGGCACCTACGCCCACGATCTGAGCTCGCTCTCGAAGCCGGCCGGCGCTCCGGCGCGGACCGCGAAGGACCACAGCGGCCGCACGCTCCACGCGCGTGGTCACGAGCCGGCCGCGTAACCGCGGAACACGCCCCGTGGTCCGCCGCGTCCGCGCCACCGCGCGTCCGCGGCGGACCGGGTCCATGACGGTGGCGGACCGCCGGCCAGGCCGTCCGCGTGAACATCCCGCCGCCCACTTTCGAGGGAATCGGCCCAGGCCCCGAGCCGTCGGCCAGGGACGCGCGCCACGCCGGCCGGCGGGCCCGGGACCGGCCGGACCGGCCGGACCGCCCGATGTCGGGTCACCCGTCCGAGCACGGGCCGTACGCACCTCTGGCCAACGGCGGTCCCGGCGAAGATCTCGGCCATGTGACCGGCGGACGGCGTGCTTCCGCTCATACTTCGCTCACCTTTGGTGCCGCATGCCGTCTTTGCACTCCGTCACCATGGCTGCGCCCGGAGCCGCTCGCCCGGTAGGCTTTCCGTGTGATCTTCAAGCGCATCGGTAACGGGCGGCCGTATCCCGACCACGGCCGGGAAAGCACCCGGCAGTGGGCGGATGTCGCGCCGCGCCCGGTCCGCCTCGATCAGCTCGTGACCACCAAGGGTCAACTGGACCTGGAAACGCTGCTCGCCGAGGACTCCACCTTCTACGGCGACCTGTTCGCGCATGTCGTGAAGTGGCAGGGCGATCTCTATCTGGAAGACGGGCTGCACCGCGCCGTGCGCGCCGCGCTCCAGCAACGCCAGGTGCTGCACGCGCGCGTGCTCGAACTCGACCTGGGCTGAGACCGGGCCGTACGGGTGAGAACTAAGCCGTTCGAGCCCTTTCCAAACCCGGACTGCCCAACCCATTGATCATTTAGTAGGAATCGCCAGCGGCTCCTACTACGCTGCGCTCATGAGCATGCTCACTCCCCCCGGGATGGGCGGAAAGTACCGCATCACGGGGGACAAATACCCACGTATGCGCCGCCCTCGTCATCGCCGCAGGATCGTGCTCGCGGCCGTCGCCGCCGTTGTTGCCCTCGGCCTGGCCGGCTGGGGGACTTTGCAGCTCATCGACGTCTTCACCGGCAAAGGCAAAAACACCACGGCCGGCCGGACGCCCGACTGCGATCCCTCCTCGGCGCCCGCCAAGGCGCTGCCCAAACCCGGCCAGATCACGGTCAATGTCTACAACGCGACGCCGCGAGGCGGTCTCGCCCAATCCACCGCCGACGAACTCAAGAAACGTGGCTTCGTCATCGGCAAGGTGGGCAACGCACCCGCCCCCTACGACAAGAAGGTGCCGGGCCCCGGGATACTGCTGGGCGCCACGACAGCCATGGACGGGCCCTTCTCCGTCCTCGGCACCCAGTTGACGGGCGCCACACCGAAGACCGACGCCCGTCAGACGCCGGATGTCGATCTGATCATCGGTATGGCCTTCCAGACGCTGACGGTGCAGAAGGACGCGGACCTGGCCCTGGCCACCCTGGCCCAGCCCGTATCGGATCCCGCCTGCGCGGAGACCGGTGCGCCGGAGACCGGTGCGCCAGTAGCCGGTACGCCGGAGACCGGTGCGCCGGAGAAGCACTGAACCCCGCTGTCGCGCCCCCCGGCGATCGAGCCGGAGGGGCGCCACGCGTTGACGTGAAACCCCGTATGGCGCGGGACGTGAACCCTCCCCAAACCGGCGATCCCGGATGAGACAACGGGAGAAAACGGTCTCTCACCAGGAGCGGGCCGCCGTGAGGAGTTGTTCCCGGACGGCGGTGACCGGCGCGCGGGAGGGTGCGCCTGCCCGCGCCACCAGAAATCCGGTGCACCGGATCCGCTGGTGGACGTACGGATGCTCGTCCACCGACCGGTGATCTTCGCCAACCTGGCGGGACTGCTGCTGGGCTTTGCGATGTTCTCCCAGTTCATCCTGGTCTCGGCCCTCGTCCAGACCCCGCCCGCAGCCGGCTACGGCTTCGGCGCGTCCGTCCTCCGGACCTCGCTGCACTATCTCCTGCCGTCCTCACTGGCCTCGCTAGGTGTACGACATGGCAACGATCCTCATCACCGGAGCCTCCGACGGACTCGGCCGCGCCCTCGCGGAGGACCTGGCCGCCGACGGCAAGCACACCCTGCTGCTGCACGGCCGCGACCAGGGCCGTCTGTCCGAGGTCGCCGCGGCCACCGGCGCGGGGACCAACCGGGCCGACCTGTCCTCGCTCGCCGAGGTCCGGCGGCTCGCCGCCGGCATCGCCGCCGCGCACGACCGCCTCGACGTGCTCGTCAACAACGCCGGAGTCGGCTTCCACGCCACCGGCACCAGCCGGCTGACCTCCTCGGACGGACACGAACTGCGCCTGGCCGTGAACTACCTGGCACCCGTCCTCCTGACCCGGGAACTGCTCCCGCTCCTGCGCCGGGCGAGGCCCTCCCGGGTCGTCAACGTCGCCTCGGTCGGGCAGCAGCCGATCGACTTCGACGACCCGCAACTCACCCGCGCCTACACCGAAGTCGCCGCCTACTGCCGCTCCAAGCTGGCCCTCATCAGCCACGGCCTGGACCTCGCCGAGGAACTGTCCGGCAGCGGCGTCACCGTCAACAGCCTCCACCCCGCGTCCTACATGCCGACGGCCATGTCCCGCGCGTCCGGCATGGACGTCGTCGGCTCCCTGGAGCAGGGAGTGGTGGCCACCCGGCGCCTGGTCGACGCTCCCGAACTGGCCGGCGTCACCGGGCGGTACTACGACGGCGAGAAGGAGGCGCGAGCAGCGGCCGAGGCCTACGACCCGGACTACCGCAAGCGCCTTGCCGCACTCACCGACTCGCTGCTCTGAGTCCCTCCGTGGTGGTGAGAGTCTGACGACCTCTCAGTCGACCGTGCCGTACATCCGGTCACCGGCGTCGCCGAGGCCCGGGACGATGTAGCCGTGGTCGTTGAGCCGCTCGTCGACCGCGGCGGTCACGACGGTCACCGGCGTCCCCGCCAGCTCCCGCTCCATCACCTCGACGCCCTCGGGCGCCGCGAGCAGCACGACCGCCGTCACATCGTCGGCACCGCGCTTGATCAGTTCCTGGATCGCCGCGACCAGCGTGCCGCCGGTCGCCAGCATCGGGTCCAGGACGTACACCTGCCGGCCCGAGAGGTCCTCGGGCATGCGGGTCGCGTACGTCGACGCCTGCAGCGTCTCCTCGTCGCGGATCATCCCGAGGAAGCCCACCTCGGCGGTGGGCAGCAGCCGCACCATTCCGTCCAGCATCCCGAGCCCGGCCCGCAGGATGGGGACCACGAGCGGGCGCGGATAGGAGAGCTTCACCCCCGTTGTCGCCGTCACAGGGGTCTCGATGTCGACCTGTTCCGTCCGCACATCGCGAGTGGCCTCGTACGCGAGCAGGGTGACCAGCTCGTCGGCGAGGCGCCGGAAGGTCGGGGAGTCGGTGCGCCGATCGCGCAGCGTGGTGAGTTTGTGCGCCACCAGCGGGTGGTCGACGACGTGAATCCGCATGGCGACCACAGTAACCGGGGGCCAAGGCCGCACGCGCTGCCATCAACCGGTCCGCATCAACTCCCGGTCCCGAGGGAAGGTGAGAGAGATCTCCCCGGTGAATCCGTGGAGCCAGGGACCCGGCCTTGGAGCGGTGAGGCGTCGATGGCGGACCAGGACCAGGATCAGCGAGGCCCGGCGTCCGCGGACCCCGGCAGGGACGACGCGGCCGAGGAGAGCGAGGCGGACCGCCGTCGGCGCCGCGCGCAGTTCCTGCGGGAGCTGAACGAGGCCAAGGCGCTGCGCGAGCGGGTGAAGCCCCGGCAGGCCCGCGCCGCCCGGATGCGCCAGCAGATGCGGATGCGTACCTTCCGCTGGTAGCCGCGCAGGCCCGTCCGGTGGGACCGTTCAGGTGGAAGCTTTGTGCGGGCCACGTGCGGACTGTGTGCGGGCCGTACGACCGGGCTCAGGCGGGTCTCCCGCCTCTGCCACGGCGAATGAGAGGCATCCGGCGCGTGGGGCCGAACAGGCGCCTAATAAAATGGCCCCACGACGCAACGGTGGAAGACCTCTCGTGAAGCGCTCGTTTCTGCCACGATTCCGAGTAGGCGGGGCAGAGCAGCGCACCGCCTGATCGTCACACCTCTGACCAGTGGGAGAGTCACGGTGTACTTCGCCGCACTGCTCGCGCGCACCGAAGACGGGTGGGAAGCGAGCGATACAGAGCTCGACGATGTGGAGACCCTGTCGGACCT
Source organism: Streptomyces sp. AK02-01A (assembly GCF_033795305.1). NCBI lineage: Bacteria > Bacillati > Actinomycetota > Actinomycetes > Kitasatosporales > Streptomycetaceae > Streptomyces > Streptomyces sp. AK02-01A. Next base: position 23,142 of record NZ_JARBAE010000034.1, on the reverse strand, counting down.
GACCGATCTGGCCCGTGAGGCCTCGGTCGACGACGACACGGTGCTCGTGTTCATCGAGCAGGAGGATGCCTGGTTCGGCATTCTCCGCGTGGAGGGCGAGGAAGACCCTCGTATCTACGTCTCCGACGCGGCCGCGGCCGCACGCTCCTCGTACGGGGAGATCCTCATTGATGAACTGCTCGGCAGGGACGATGACGACCCGGCCGACGACTTGGACACGCTGGACCTCGACGGTACGGAGGACGGCGAACCGGACGAGAACGACGAGGAGGACGAGGACAGCCCTGTGATCGACGGGGAGACCGTGCCGGCGGGTGCCGTCGGCGACCGTGAGATTCTCGCCGACCTCGGCTTGTCCGAGGCGGATCTGCTGGCGCTCGACACCGACGCGATGGCCGAGATCGCGGAAGCCCTGGGCGCCGCCGAGGTACTGGAGACCGTCCGCTGAGGGCTGTCCCGTGTGACAGGGCCCAGGACGCGTCGCGAGTCCGGCACGATCCGAAAGAAAGGCACTGGTGATTCGGCACGACTCCGTGAGCGATCCGGTACGCGCTCCATGGCCTGGGCCCATGCGGCTCGCCCTGGACGAGGCGGCACTGGCGGCCCGGTCCGGCGATGTGCCGGTCGGCGCCGTCATGCTGTCTCCGGACGGCACGGTGCTCGCGACGGGCCACAACGAGCGCGAGGCGACCGGTGACCCGACGGCCCATGCGGAGATCCTGGCGATCCGCAGGGCGGCCGGGAAGCTCGGCGCCTGGCGGCTGACGGGCTGCACGCTGGTGGTGACCCTGGAACCGTGCACGATGTGCGCGGGCGCGATCGTGCAGTCCCGGGTCGACCGGGTGGTGTTCGGCGCGCTCGACGAGAAGGCCGGCGCGGCCGGCTCGCTCTGGGACGTCGTACGCGACCGGCGGCTCAACCACCGGCCCGAGGTGATCCACGGCGTGCTCGCGGATGAGTGCTCCGCGCTTCTGACGGCCTTCTTCCGGGACCGCTGACCGGTCTCCGGTCCGTCCCGACCGACTCCTGACCCAACTCCCGAACCGACTTCCGCCCTCCTCCGATCCCCGTCCGCCCTCGACCGAACCGCTTCCGCCGCCCTTCGCTCGCCGTACCGGAGTATCGATTTCAGAGCACGGCCCACCGTGGGCTAAGCTCTCTCCCGGTAGCGTGTCCGAGCGGCCGAAGGAGCTCGCCTCGAAAGCGAGTGTGGGGAAACTCACCGAGGGTTCAAATCCCTCCGCTACCGCTCTCACACCCTCCTGACTTGCGGAAACGCGATCAGGAGGGTGTTTTGCGTGCGGCACGTACTGCACGGCCGTGCGGCACGGGAGCCGACAGGAGCACAACTGGCCCGCGCGCCGGGCGCGTTGGGCCTTCCCACGGAGGGATCTGCCACCTGCAGTCCCTCCGAGATCCCCCACAGCCCGGCCATGTCGCCGACGATCCAGTCCACCATCCCGACGAGCCCGCTCAGACGCAGCCACACCTCCCGCGAGGGAACCCGGCACGGCAAGACCTCAGCCAGGTCACCAAAGCCCAACTCCCGTCAGTTCAGTAAGGTGATGGGACGGCCTCAATGCCAGCTCTGACAACGCGCGAGGGATCGACCACATTGTTCTTTCCGGTCGCGTATCGACAGAGCCTCGATCAACGTCTCGGGCCGCTGCCACTGAATAAAATCAGGGCTCCCCGCAGATAAAAGCCCAGGTCAGCCCAGGTCAACAAGTGTCGGCCCCGCGCCTGCGGGGGTGTTCCGGTGTGGCACAGGGCGGTGAGGGCGGGCGTGTCGTCGGCCCCGCGCCTGCGGGGGTGCTCCTTTGACTGATGCCCCGGAAGAATTCTTTCGTTGTCGACCCCGCGCCTGCGGGGGCGTTCCTTCGCCGTCGACCCGTCTGCTTTCCCGTACACAGTCGACCCCGCGCCTGCGGGGTGTTCCCCCGATGGGCCGTGAACAGGCTGCCGGACGGCCTGCACCCCGGCTGGACAGAAGTCCTACTTCTAGTGGGATAACGCTTGGTATGCCTATCGAGTACGCGCCTCTGGACGAGACCACCGTGAAGAAGTCCGTCACTATCCCCAGATCACTCGCCCGCGAGGTAGAAGCCCGCACCGGCGCCCGGGGTTTCTCACGCTTCGTCTCCGACGCCGTCGAACACGCACTCGACCTGACCAAAACCAGGGAGATCGTCGAGGCGTACGAGGACGAGCACGGCTCCTTCTCTCCCGAGGAGATCGAGGAGGCCCGCCGGACATGGCACGGCGAGTAGCCCCGGCGTTCCCCCGCGCACTCCTCGTCCTCGACGCACAGCCGCTGTCCGTGCTGGCCGACCAGGACCGCAGAATGGCCGGTGGAATCAGCAGGACGAAACAGGATGGTATGCCCCACTCTCGCGAGAAACCGCAGGTGAAACGGGTCACGCAAGCGGGTTCACATCCCTCCGCCACCGCTCTTGGAAGGACCCCGGCGCAGTGCGCCGGGGTCCTTCAGGCTTTACATACGAACAGCCTCCGAACACCGGCGTTCATACGGTTAGACTCTCGCGACCGCACTGGGGAGACGGCAGGGGAGGCAGCGGGACGATGGCACAAACGAGGAAGATCGTGGTCTACGCGGTCGCGGTCTTCGTCCTGTACACGATCATCACGTCCCCGGCCCGGGCCGCCGACCTCGTCCAGGTAGGGTTCGAGGGCATTTCGAGCGCCGCCCAGGGCGTCGGTGAGTTCATGTCGGAACTCATCCAGTAGCCCCGGGGCCATATCCAGCAGCCAGGACGTCTCCAAGGAGTGCCGTGATCCGCCACCTGGTCCTCTTCAAGCTCAATGAGGGCGTCTCGCGCGACGAGCCTCGGGTGACCGCCGGTGCGCGGGCCTTCCGGGAACTCGGCGGGCAGATCCCGGAACTGGAGTTCTGGGAGTGCGCCTGGAACATCAGCGACCGTCCCATCGCCTACGACTTCGCCATCAACGCCGCGGTCGCCGACCGCGACGCGCTCCAGCGGTACTTGGACCATCCGGCCCATCAGGCGGGCGTCGGGCAGTGGCGGGAGTTCGCCACCTGGGTGATCGCCGACTACGAGTTCTGAGCCTTCCGCTCCCCCTGCCCCACACCGTTCTAGTGTGGGGCTTTTGGGTTTATTGCCCCAACTTGCCGTCAACACGGGCTTTTCTGGTGCTTGCACACAGTGGACATGTCTTGTGATGCTATGACCGCTTTTGACGGATGAGTTGACCGTAGTCGACCGCAAAGGGGTGGCGTGACCGTGCCGGCCAGTACTACGCCTCAGGTGCCGCCCCAGATCGAGACCGAACCACGCTCCACGGCACAGAGCCGCGGCGCCGACACCAGAGCCCTGACGCAGGTGCTCTTCGCTCAGCTCAAGGAACTGGAACCCGGAAGCCGGGAACACACCCGGGTGCGTGGGGCGCTCATCGAGGCCAATCTGCCGCTGGTGCGCTATGCCGCCGCCCGGTTCCGCAGCCGCAACGAGCCGATGGAGGACGTGGTCCAGGTCGGCACGATCGGACTGATCAACGCCATCGACCGGTTCGATCCGGACCGCGGCGTCCAGTTCCCCACGTTCGCGATGCCGACCGTCGTCGGTGAGATCAAACGGTACTTCCGCGACAACGTACGGACGGTCCATGTGCCGCGCCGGCTCCATGAGCTGTGGGTGCAGGTGACCGGCGCGACGGAGGACCTGACGACGGCCCACGGCCGGTCCCCGACCACCGCCGAGATCGCCGAGCGGCTGAAGATCTCCGAAGAGGAAGTACTGGCCTGTATCGAGGCGGGCCGTTCGTACCACGCGACCTCGCTGGAGGCCGCCCAGGAGGGTGACGGGCTGCCGGGCCTGCTGGACCGGCTCGGTTACGAGGACCCGGCGCTGGCCGGCGTCGAACACCGCGATCTGGTCCGCCATCTACTCGTACAACTGCCCGAAAGAGAACAGCGGATTCTGATGCTGCGCTATTACAACAATCTGACGCAGTCACAGATCAGCCAGGAATTGGGCGTTTCCCAGATGCATGTGTCAAGGCTTCTGGCCAGAAGTTTCGCGCGACTGCGATCCGCAAATCGGATCGAGGCGTAACCCTCAGGGGTACAACCCACTTCGGTTCCCCTCGCCGGCCGAAAGGCCCCCACACCCCCTCTTTCCTGGGCGGATTCGGCTCCAACTTGTCGACATGTCACTACAGCGTGTTGCCGACATGTGACATTCTGCTGGAACCGCGTTTGCCGCAGCCCCTCCTCCGGTATTCAGGTGGAGGCTGCGTTCCTCCGACGGGAGCGGCCGACGCGACCGTCCGCGACCTCAAGGGGGTGGCATGTCCGCAGAACAGGGCAGCTCGAAGGTGCTCACGCTCACGAAGAGCGCTCCCGCGCCCGATGCTCTCGACCACGTGGCTCAGCCGCGCGTGTCCCAGCCGGAAGCCATCGACACCCGTACGCTGTCCCGCTCCCTGTTCCTGCGGCTCGCCGCGCTGGACACCGGAGAAGCGGACAGCCCGGAGCGCACCTATGTACGTGACACGCTCATCGAGCTGAATCTGCCGCTGGTGCGCTACGCGGCGGCCCGGTTCCGCAGCCGCAACGAGCCGATGGAGGACATCGTCCAGGTCGGCACGATCGGCCTGATCAAGGCGATCGACCGGTTCGACTGCGAACGCGGCGTGGAATTCCCGACGTTCGCGATGCCGACGGTCGTCGGTGAGATCAAGCGCTTCTTCCGGGACACCTCGTGGTCGGTGCGCGTGCCGCGCCGGCTCCAGGAGCTGCGTCTCGCGCTGACCAAGGCCAGCGACGAGCTGGCACAGAAGCTCGACCGCTCGCCGACCGTTCCCGAACTCGCCGCCGTACTGGGCGTGTCGGAGGAGGACGTGGTCGACGGCCTCGCGGTCGGCAACGCGTACACCGCCTCCTCGCTCGACTCGCCCTCGCCCGAGGACGACGGCGGCGAGGGCTCGCTCGCGGACCGGCTGGGTTACGAGGACACGGCTCTGGAGGGCGTCGAGTACCGCGAGTCGCTCAAGCCGCTGCTCGCCAAACTCCCGCCCCGTGAGCGGCAGATCATCATGCTCCGCTTCTTCGCGAACATGACCCAGTCGCAGATCGGTGAAGAGGTCGGCATCTCGCAGATGCATGTCTCGCGGCTGCTGACCCGTACGCTCGCGCAGCTACGGGAAGGGCTGATCTCGGACTGAAACAGCGGACCCCGCCCGTAATCCGTACTCCAGGGCGGGGTTCCACGTCCCCGAATCGACAAAGCGTCAGCCGTGTGCCGGCTCGGCCTCGGGGATCAGCGGACAGTGGATCAGCGGACAGTGGATCAGCCGAAGGCCAGCCAGGCCACCACGGCCAGGATCACCACGACCGCGACGACGCCGACGATCAGTCCGGCCTTCGGTCCGCTCTGCTGGGGCGCCTGTCGGCGCTCGGGCTCGCCGTCGTCGACAAACGCACGGAACATCTGGGTGCTGCCCGCGGGGTCGGGATTGCCCTCGGGGCCCTGCGGGGCATGGGGGTTGTGTGCCATGGGGCAGGACCCTAGCGAACTCACGGGTCACGCCCAACCCCGGGCCCACTACGAGCCGCACAAAATCCGTGCGCGGCCCGTCGCCGGCCGTCGGCATCCGGCCCGCGCGTCCCGCTGATCCCGGCCCGGCGGCCCCGGGCTCCCGGTCCGGCGTACCAGCGAGACAGGCACCGCGCGCTCCCCGTAAAGCCACCTCGCCAGGCATTGACCCGGGCCATGCGAAGCCTTTTGGGTTCCTTTACTCCAGTCAGCCCGATTTCGTTTGCCTGCAGCAACCAACGGCTTCTATGGTTGCCTCAAGCAACAAGGTGCCGGGAGGACCCATGGCCGCACAGAGTCAGTACGCGGAACTGGCCCGGCAGCTCAGCGCGATCGGCGCGGTCAAACGAGGTCTGGCGCGGATCCTGCCGGCGGAATGTCCGGCCGGCTCCGCCGCGGTGCTCGCTCTGCTGGAGCAGCACGGCGAGATGCGGATGAGCCGCCTCGCGGAGCTGCTCGCCGTCGACATGTCAGTGACAAGCAGACATGTCGCCCATGCCGCGGAGCGGGGCTGGATCGAGCGATCCCCCGACCCCGCCGACAAGCGTTCGCGCATCCTGCGGCTCACACCGGCGGGCCAGACCCTGCTGGACGAGCTCGCCCGGCGGACCACCGAGATGTTCGCGCGCACGCTCAGCGACTGGACCGACGACGAGGTCGGACAGCTCAACACCATGCTGGACCGGCTGCGCAGCAGCTTCGGAGACTGCCGGGACTGGCGCTACGAAGACTCGTACACCCGTACACCCATGCGGCAAGAGACGTAAGACAAGGAATCCAATGGCTACGACCACACCCACAGGTGTGCGGGGCGGCCACGCCAAGCGCGGAGGCGAACCCGCTCCCGTGCCCGGCACGCCGATGACACACCGCCAGATCATGGAAGCGCTCTCCGGACTGCTTCTGGGCATGTTCGTCGCGATCCTCTCCTCGACGATCGTCTCCAACGCCCTGCCCGAGATAATCTCCGACCTCGGCGGCGGACAGAGCGCCTACACCTGGGTGGTGACCGCGTCGCTGCTGGCGATGACGGCGACCACTCCGCTGTGGGGCAAGCTCTCCGACCTCTTCAGCAAGAAGCTCCTGGTCCAGATAGCCCTGATCATCTATGTCACGGGCTCGATCGTGGCCGGCCTCTCGCAGAACGCCGAGATGCTGATCGTCTGCCGGGTGTTCCAGGGCATCGGCGTCGGCGGGCTCTCCGCTCTCGCTCAGATAGTCATGGCCGCCATGATCTCGCCGCGCGAGCGGGGCCGGTACAGCGGCTACCTGGGCGCGACCTTCGCCGTCGCCACCGTCGGCGGCCCGCTGCTCGGCGGTGTCATCACCGACACCTCGTGGCTGGGCTGGCGCTGGTGCTTCTACGTCGGTGTCCCGTTCGCCGTCATCGCGCTGATCGTGCTCCAGAAGACCCTGAAGCTGCCGGTCGTCAAGCGTGAGGTCAAGGTCGACTGGTTCGGCGCCTTCTTCATCAGCGCGTCCGTCTCGCTGCTGCTGCTCTGGGTCACCTTCGCGGGCAACAAGTACGACTGGGTCTCGTGGCAGACCTACACGATGGTCGGCGGAGCGATCGTGCTCGGCGCGATCTTCGTTCTCATCGAGTCGAAGGCCAGAGAGCCGATCATCCCGCTGCGGCTCTTCCGTAACCGTACGATCACGCTGGCCTCGCTGGCCTCGCTCTTCGTCGGTATCGCGATGTTCGCCGGCACGGTCTTCTTCAGCCAGTACTTCCAGCTCGCGCGCGACAAGTCACCGACGATGTCCGGTGTCATGACCATCCCGATGATCGGTGGTCTGTTCATCTCGTCCACCGTCTCCGGACAGATCATCACCAAGACGGGCCGCTGGAAGGTCTGGCTGGTCAGCGGTGGTGTGCTGGTGACAGCGGGGCTCGGCCTGCTCGGCACCATCCGGGTGGACACGCCGTACTGGCACATGGCCATCTATATGGCGCTGCTGGGCCTCGGCATCGGCATGATGATGCAGAACCTGGTCCTCTGCACACAGAACCAGGTCTCTCCGCAGGATCTCGGCGCCGCCAGCTCCACCGTCACCTTCTTCCGCTCACTGGGTGGTGCGATCGGTGTCTCGGCGCTGGGCGCGGTGCTCGGCAACCGCGTCACCCACTATGTGAAGGACGGCCTGGCCGATCTCGGCCCGCAGGGCGCGGCCCTGGGCCACGGCGGTACCGGCGGCGGCGCCATCCCTGACCTGGACACGCTGCCCGCCCCGCTGCGAGGCGTCATGGAGATGGCGTACGGCCACGGTGTCGGCGATGTCTTCCTCTACTCGGCTCCGGCCGCGCTGGTCGCCCTGCTGCTGACGCTGTTCATCAAGGAGGTCGCGCTGAAGACGCGGGCCGCCGGTGACACGCCGGACGCCGTCGGCGCGCCGGAGACGGTGGCTCCGGCCGCCGCCGCGGCTGTCCGGGAGCCCGCCGCGGTCGCGGCGATACCCGCCCAGGCCGGCCCGGCGGAACCCGTCGCGGCGGCCGTACCCGGCATCGCCGTACGAGGTGTGGTGCTCGGCTCCGAGAGCGCCGCGGTGGCCGGCGCGGCCGTCACGCTGATCTCGCTGGGCGGACGCCAGTTGGCCCGCTCGGTCGCCCAGCCCGACGGCGGCTATGTCCTGGACGCGCCGGGCTCCGGCTCGTACGTCCTGATCGCCTCCGCCGACGGCTTCCAGCCGCAGGCCTCCACGGTCGTCGTCGGTGAGCAGCCGGTCACGTACGACATCCTGCTCTCCGGCACGAGCGGTCTCGCCGGAACCGTGCGCGGCGCGGACGACGGGCTGCCGATCGAGGGCGCGATGGTGATCGTGACCGATGTGCGCGGCGATGTGCTGGCCACCGGGAAGTCCGTCGAGCAGGGCGAGTTCGCCTTCGGTGAGCTGGTGCCGGGCTCGGTGACCGTCGCGGTGAACGCGGCCGGCTTCCGGCCGCTGGCCCTGCCGGTGGAGATCGGCGGCCACGGTGTGACCCGTATCGAGGCGGTGCTGCGGGCCGGTGCTCTGGTCCAGGGCATCGTCAGGGCCGGCGCCGACCGGCGTCCGGCGTCCGATGCCCGCGTGACGCTGATCGACGCGGCCGGGAACGTGGTCGCCACGGCGACGACCGGGGAGGACGGGGCGTATGCCTTCGCCGACCTGGACGCGGGCGACTACACGGTCATCGCGACCGGATATCCGCCGGTGGCCGGTGCGCTGAGCGTGGCCGGCCGTGGAGTCGACGGCCACGACATCGAACTCGCCCACCCCGGCAAGTAGGACGTGTTGGAGAAGTAGCGCCGTCCGCCCGCAGGGCACGGCAATGGGCCCCGGTGGCGGGAGTGGCGGGCGGCACGGCCGCCACTCCCGCCACCGGGGCCTCACTCTTGACTGAGATCAAGGAGAGAAACGGGATGGGACTTCGCGGACAGGTACGGACGCGGGACGGCTGGGCCGTCCAGCACGCGGTCGTGACCATGACCGATATGACCGGCGCACAGGTGCTGCGGGAGCCGGTGGACGAGAACGGCACGGTGCGGACCGATGCCGCGCTGGCGCCGGGTCCGTACACCGTGATCGTGACGGCCGTCGGATACGCCCCGGTCGCCTCCACGGCGCTGGTCACGGCGAGCGGCCGTGCCGAGGTGGGCACCGTGGTCCTGGCCCGGCAGGGCGGCGTCGAGCTGCCGCCGCCTGGCGTGTGGAGCCTGGATCCGGCGCACTCGTCGGTGAGCGCGGTGGCCCAGCATCTGGGGATCTCCAGTGTGCACGGGCGGTTCAAGGAGTTCGGCGGCCGGATCGAGATCTTCGAGGCCGCCGGAGCCGGAGGCCATGAGCGGTCCCGCGTCGACGCGGTCATCGGCGCGGCGAGCATCGACACGGGCAACGCGCTGCGGGACAAGCACCTCAAGTCGCCGGACTTCCTGGATGTGGAGCGCTTCCCGGAGATCACGTACCGCAGCACGGCGCTGACCCCGGTGGGCCCGGACCGCTGGACGGTGCACGGGCAGTTGTCGCTGCACGGCGTCGTACGGGACGTGGACCTGGATCTGAGCTATCTGGGCACCGGTCCCGACCCGTGGGGTGGTGTACGGGCGGCGTTCCGCGCGACCACCGAGCTGAGCCGCGAGGACTACGCGATGAACTACAACCAGGTGCTACAGGCCGGCATCTCGGCGATCGGAGCGACGCTTCGGGTGGAGCTGGACATCCAGGCGGTGCAGGGCGAGAACCTGCCAGCGGCGTAGACGGCGGCGTAGACGGCGGCGTAGACGGCGGTGGAACGAGTGGCGGGCCCTCCCGGGGGCCGGAGGAACCGGAAAGCCGTAGGCTGCGGATCATGGCACCGAATATCGCAACGAACACCGCCGTGGACCTCGACGGACTGCTGGAGTTCGTCCGCCCTCGTCACCGCGCGATCCTGCTGACCACCCGCTCCGACGGCCGTCCGCAGGGCTCGCCGCTGGCCTGTGGCGTCGACGACTCGGGCCGGATCGTCGTCTCCACCTATCCGGAGCGCGCCAAGACGCGCAACGCCAAGCGGGACGAGCGGGTGAGCGTAATCGTCCTGTCCGACGACTGGAGCGGTCCCTGGGTACAGATCGACGGCACGGCCGAGGTGATCGACTCTCCGGAGTCGGTCGAACCGCTCGTGGAGTACTACCGCAACATCGCCGGTGAGCACCCGGACTGGGACGAATACCGTGCGGCGATGGTGCGGCAGGGCAAGTCCCTCATCCGTGTCACTCCGACCCGCTGGGGCCCGCTGGCCACCGGCGGCTTCCCGGCGCACCTCGCTCCGACGGACTGAGGCCGGTCCTCGGTGGCGTGCGGGCGCGTCTCCGGCGGTCGCGGCGCGGACGGGACCTCTACGGCGCGCCCGCGTCCCGGGCGCGCATCGCCTCGATGCCCGCGATGAGGAGTTCGAGCGCGAACGTGAAGTCCCGTTCGCGCATCTCCTCCACCGTGTCGCCGCCGCGCGCCTCCATCAGCTCGCCGGCGTTCTCGAACGCCCGCTGGAACTGCGGCTGTTCGTTGATGGTCCCCATGGCCAGCCGGTAGTACTCGTCCTGGCTCAGCCCCGCGTCGGCGCAGCGCTGCACGTAGTGGCCCTCGATCGTGCCGAAGCCGTACACGAACTGGAAGACCGCGGAGATCGCGCCCTTCTGGCCGTGCGGCGCCAGTCCTGTCCCGCGCACGACCGCCTGCACGGCGGACGAGAAGAGCATCGAACGCGGCCCGATGTTCAGGTACTTGCCGATCAGCGGCGAGACCCAGTGGTGACGGACCAGCACCGCCCGGTAGCTGGAGGCCAGTTCGCGGAGCTGGTCGCGCCAGTCGGCGCCGTCGTCCGTCGGATCGGGCACCCGGACCTCGCCGAAGACGCGGTCCAGGGCGAGTTCCAGCAGGTCGTCCTTGGTGTCGACATACCAGTAGAGCGACATCGCGGTCACGCCCAACTCGGCGGCCAGCCGCCGCATGGAGAACCTCGCCGGGCCCTCCTCGTCCAGCAGCCGCACCGAGACGGCGGTGATCCGGTCGCGGTCGAGCACGGCCGGCTGGTCCGGCTTCTCACTCCTGCGGCCGCGGGCCGCCGGCTTGCCCTCAAGCCAGACGCTGGTCCTGGCCGGACGCTTGGCGGGATCGGCTTCCGACACCATGGGTGGGCCTCCTCGGTTCCTTCCGGCCGGGCGGACCGGACTTCTCCGGCCGGTCGGGGCCGGGGCTCGGTCACCTGTCCGGCTCCGGCCAGTGCCGGTTCCGGTGACTGGTGTCCGCGTGCCGAGGTCCGAGGTCTGCCCAGTCCTGATGCTATGCCGCCTCCATGGAAGAGTCTGCCCGCTCGGCGCGGTGCGACAGCAGGGCGGCCGGGAGCGGAACCGTCAGGACCGGCGCCCCGCCGACGAGTTGGCCCGCTGCCGGGTCCGAGGTGAAGGAGCCGGGGATCCGCGCCGCCCTCGGCCGCGGCGGGAGCGGCGGGCAACGACGCCGCTGCGAGGGCCGCCGGAACGAGCGCGGCGAAAAGGGAGTTGAGCGCCGCGTTGGTGAGCTTCAGCGGGTCCCGCGCCCGGGACTCCGCTCGGGCGGCCGCCCGGCGGCTCAGCCGGCCCCGCGGCCTTGGCGCCGGCCGCTCAGCGAGGCGCTGCGCCCGGCTCACCGGCTTTGATCAGATATCCCGCTCCGCGTCGGGTGTGGATCATCGGCGGCCGTCCGGCGTCGATCTTCCGGCGCAGATAGGAGATATACAGCTCGACGATATTGGCCTGGCCGCCGAAGTCGTACGACCACACCCGGTCGAGGATCTGCGCCTTGCTCAGCACACGGCGCGGGTTGCGCATCAGATAACGCAGCAGCTCGAACTCGGTCGCCGTGAGATGGATGGAATGTCCGTCGCGGGTGACATCGTGGCTGTCCTCGTCGAGCGTCAGATCCCCGACCACCAGCAGCGACTCACTGCGCACGGCCGCCGCGCCCGACCGCCTGATCAGCCCGCGCAGCCGCGCCACGACCTCCTCCAGGCTGAACGGCTTGGTGACATAGTCGTCGCCGCCCGCCGTGAGCCCGGCGATCCGCTCCTCCACCGGGTCCTTCGCGGTGAGGAAGAGCACCGGCACCCGCGGCAGATCGCGCCGCAGCCGGCCCAGCACCGCCAGGCCGTCCATATCGGGCAGCGTCACATCCAGTACCACCGCGTCGGGCCGGAAGTCCCGCGCCGAACGCACCGCGCCGGCGCCGTCAGCGGCGCCGCACACCTCCCAGCCCTCATACCGCAGGGCCATGGACAGCAGCTCGGTGAGCGAGGCATCGTCGTCCACGACGAGCACACGGACAGGGCTCCCGTCCGGCCTGAGTATTTCGGTGCGCCCCCGGGGCGAGGTGATGGTCATGTCTCCACCCTGAGGACGGCCCCTGAAAGCCTCCTTGCCGGAAACTGTGAATTGCCTGAGAAACGGTCCGGCGAGACGCGTCACGCGCGGTCGCCGTGTACGCGCGGTCGCCCTGTACGCGAGGCCGCCATCGGTTACGCGACGTAGCCATCGGATGCGGAAAGCCGCTCCCCGCCGTCCAGCCCGAACAGCCGGGCCCCGTTCCCGTAACAGACCGCCCGCAGCCAGTCGTCGCCCAGCCCGAGCCGCTCCAGGACCTCAAGCTGATGGACGTAGGGATACGGGATGTTAGGAAAGTCCGTCCCCAGCAGGATCCGGTCACCGAGATCCGCCAGCCGCTCCTTCGCCTCGGCCGGGAACGGCGCGAAGCCCTCGCTGAAGTCCGTGAACGCCATGGTCGTGTCCAGCCTGACCTCCGTATACCGCTCGGCGAGAGCCAGAAAGTCGGTGTACTCGGGCATGCCCATGTGCGCCACCACCAGCCGCAGCCGAGGATGCCGCGCCAGCAGCCGCTCCACCGGTTCGGGACCGGTGTACTCGCCGGGCGCGGGACCCGAACCGCAGTGCGTCACCACCGGCACGGCGGCCTCGGCGAGCAGACCCCAGACACCGTCCAACCGCTTGTCGTTGGGGTCGTACGCGCCCACCTGGAGATGCGACTTGAAGATCCGCGCGCCGCTCTCCACCGCCTCCCGCACATACGCCTCGACGCCGTCCTCCGGAAAGAGCGTGGCCGTCCGCAGACAGTCCGGCGTACGCGCGGCGAATCCGGCGGCCCAGCCGTTCAGCCACCGCGCCATCCCCGGCTTGTGCGGATAGAGCATCGAGGTGTACGCCCGCACACCGAACGCCCTGAGCAGAGCGACGCGTTCGGTCTCCTCGTGCCGGTAGGTGATGGGCCACTCCCGGCCGACGAGCGGCCCAGCGGCGTCGAAGTAGGCCCACACCTTCCTCAGCACGCGCTCCGGCATGAAGTGCGTATGTATGTCGACGAGCCCCGGCAGCCCCACCCGCTCCCGGAACCGCCGTACGGCATCCGCCTCGGCTCTCATATCGTGATCGTCCATAGCGCCCCACCTTCCGGCCGGTACGGATGCCGTGTCCACCGAACGGAGTCGCCGGCTCGCAAGAGCCCGTCCCCGGGGCTCAGAAGAGTCCGTCCTGCACATCACCGCCGCGTGTGTCCCGCACGGGAACCGTCACCGCCGGCCCGGCCTCCGTCACCTTCACACCGGCCAGCTCCCAACCGCTCAGAAGCCGGGTGTCGAAGACGACAAGCCCGCCGTCGGCCGTGGCGAGATGCAGATCAGGCCCGGCGGCCGCCACCAGCCGTCCCGCGACGCACCCGCCGTCGACCAGTTCCACCACCACGCCCGTGGCCGGAGCGAGGCCGTCCAACGCGAACGCCGCCGCATGATCGACCGCGGCGAACCCCGTGCGCTCCAGCGAGCGCGGCCACTCCTCCAGCGCGACCGCCCGCGCGTGCATCCGCTCGATCTCGGCCGCCCGCTCCGCCCGGGACGGCAACGCGGACCGCACGGCCCGCTTCTCCGCGTACGGAATACGGTCCGGCACTCCCAGCGCCGTCCGCAGCAGCTCCTCGGTCCGCCGCGCGGCCATCAGCGGCCCACGCCCCAGCCAACTGAACGCCACCGCGCCCTGCTCCAGCAGCCGCGCCGGGCCACGCTCCTCCGCGGTGATCCCGACCTTCACCATGCCCGGCCCGAACCACGCGAGATAGACGCGATACGTCCGGGGATCATCGGCGACGGTGTCGGCGGCCACGGAGTGCGCCCGGTCCAGCCGAGCGCACTCGGGACACTTCCCGCCGGTACTGCGACCGGCCACCCGCGCGCCGACAGGACAGACATTCCCCCGCGCTCCGGCGCACTCCCGCGCTCCGACGGCCCGGAATCCCAGCTCACGCCCGTACGCCAGCGGGCTCTCGCGGCCGGCCCCGCCGCGCCGCCACACCAGCACGGGCCCCGACTCCCGCCACCTGAGGCCCACACAGCGCCAGCCCATCACGAATCACCACGCGCGTCCCGGCGCCCGCCGCCTCGCCGGACCGGATCAGTCACCGGAAGCGCCCCAGAAGCAGATCTCCTCCGGCCGGCCCCTCTCGTCGTGCAGCACCGCACACCGCCCCTGCCATCTCTCGCTCGGGAAGACCCCGAACTCGGGCACATGGCTCCGAGTGAGCTCGCGGGTGCCGAGATACCGGAACGCCTCGTCGGCCGTCACCGGCTTCAGAGTGCCGTGCTCCGGTCTCTCACCGGGACCGATGAGAGCGAAGATGTCGAGGATCGAGTGTGTCCCCGACTCCTGGACGTCCTCCTCCTCCCACAGCTCCTCGACGGTGTCCGGCCACGGCCGGCCCTCGTCCTCCAGCACCCAGTAGTAGTCGCGCTCCTCGAAGACCTTCCGCCGCACGTCGGCGAACGCCGCGCCGAGGTCTTCGCTGTACGGCGTGTAGTACTCCCACCCCGACGCACCCATGAAGCCGCCCCTCTCCGCTTCCCGACCGATCGCCGGAAAGCTAACAGCCGGCACTGACAATCCCTCTCGACGATGATCACGGCCGAGGCCCGCTCGGGCGTGTCGCGGAACCTCCTCCGGCACTCGCGGCTCTCCCTGACCCCGGGCGCACGCCGGACGACCGGCGCGCGGACCGCGCGGACTCCTGACGGGGAATCAGCCACCCGGACCCGCCGGTCCTCCGCGACCCCGCATCCCGTGCTGTGACCAGTGACGTACGGTGAGTCGCCTCGAACGAGCGCATTCATCCCGTGCGTAATCCTGAAGTCACATAAAGTGTCGGGACTACTCCGCTTGTCCCTGGAGCCGTATGCGTCCCCTACCGCCGTTTGCCTCGGACACGCAGTGTCCGCCTCCTGGCCGTTACCCCATGACATGGGACGAGGTTGAGCTCTCGTCAGTCCGGGCAGCGGCGTTGCCGCGCCGGTAACGGCCGGCGCAGGGGCTATGTGGAGGTAGCACCATGAACACTCCTCACAGCTTGCCTGACGCCGCGGACAAGAAGGCTTTGCGTGCTTGGCTGGCGGCCAGACGGTCGGAGTCGTCGGAGAGGCCAGTGCCTCGGACCATGCCTGAGCTGAGATCAGCCCAACTCAGGCGAATCGCGCAGTCGCTTCACACCAAGGCCGGCACGGAAGCCTTCGCATCGTCCTACGGCATGGTCCTGGAAGGGACCGCGGACCCAGCGCAGGCTGAGCCAGCGGGTGTTGGCACCGAAGTCCTTCTGGACAGGGCGATCAACAGGATCTTCGACGTGGCTGACCGTGCCAGTTCTGGCGTTGGCGCTGAGGATGCCGTCCTGGATGCCGCATTGCCATTGGGACGTCGCGTCATCAAGCATCTGTCCGAACTGTCGGACGTACTTGCCTCGTCCGGCACGAACGTCACTCTCATCTGGGAGTCGAATGCGACCGCACGGCGGACTTCCTTCAGCTCGGAAAGTGCTGAACGGTGCCGCAGCGCGCTACGGGCCGCGCAGGTGGAAGACGCGAATGCCCGTCTGGAGGGCACGGTGGTCGGCGGCAGCAAGGTGCGCGGAGTGATCGAAATTGAGGTCGAGGACGGCGAAGTGGTGGTCGTCCCGGTCCCGAAGGACGATGTAACCGCGTTGATCGCCACGTACGCAGAGCGCCAGGTAGCAGCCGACGTGCACGTTCTCACAGCCCGGTCACCGGGTGGACGGGAACACCGCAGCTACACCTTGCTGGACCTGTTCCTCCGCGAAGCGGCGGACGAGTAATCCGTCTTGGTGGGACGTGCGGGGCGCTGGGCAGGCCAGCCGGAGACACGCGGTCCATCGACGGCGCCGCCTTCGCGAACGTCCGAACGTGCTGTCCCACACGATGGGCGGCACCGGCTGACACGGCAGCACTTCGCTGCTTTCTGATCCGTAGAATCGGGCAGCGCACTATGAAGACTGCCTGCGGTCATGTGCGCCTGTGTGCCGTCGTTGCCGTCAGGGCTGCCGTCACCTCCGAGCGATGGTGTAGCAGCGATTCGACCTGGCCGCGCGCATCAGGCGCGGACTCGCAGCGACTAGGACGAGTCGGACGCGGACTTCCGTCACACCAGACCAACCCGCGCTCCTGCCTCCGCCCCCGTCTTGCCGTCCCGAAGGTATGCAGAGCAGTCAACCGCTTGGCTCCAAGTTGGGAGCACGTCACAACCGGTCTGTTCCTACCGCTCAGACGGGCAGCACATTAGAACGCAAGTTCTTGTGATTGGTCGGGCCAAAGTGGTCAAAGTTACCGATATAGAGAAACGGGTTGTCTGTGACCAGAGACCAGCTCCATGATTAGCCTCGGGCTTTCATGAGTCGGGTTGTCCGAGGTTAGGCATCTACCAGGTCGGGTTGAGCAGAGTGGCTGCCGGGCTGAACAGCCGTCAAGGTGCCCTCCCAACGACTTGGAGGGTGAGTTGCGAGTCGCCTCCATCAGAGTTGCCGTTCACCACGGTCTACGAGGTCAGCCGAGGTAGGGCCGCTCACGGTCTTCCAGGAAGTGCCGGACCCGGAGCCGCTGCGTGTGGTGCATCGGCAGTTGATCAATCTCCTCCGCCTGGACAAACCGCAGCTCCGTTGACTCGTCCGAGATCGCGAGTTGACCCCCAAGCACGCGAGCGGTGAAGCAGACGTTGAACTGTCTGCGCACCTCACCGTCCGAGTAGGCGATGACGTGGCGAGGGTCGGTGTACGTGCCCACGAGCCCAGTGATCTCCACGTCCAGACCCGTTTCCTCCTTCACCTCGCGAACGGCCGTCCCTGGGAGTGAGTCGCCCATCTCCATGCCGCCGCCAGGCAGCGCCCAGAGATCGTTGTCCCGTCGGCGCTGAAGGAGAATGCGCCCCTCGTCGTCGGTAACCACGGCAGACGCGGCGACCACCAAGCTGTTCGGCTCGGGTGCCGAGGGATCGTCGTAGTACTCGGTCCGTGCCATGGTCACCCTTCACTTACCGGCCTCGCGGTCTCCCACACACCATCGAAGCTGCGGGTGTACGTGTCGAACATGCCGCCTTCTCCACTACGCCGAAGATGCCAGACAGGAGCGCCGTAGGCGTTCACACCCCAGACGTGGGCATTGATCATCGCCTGGTCATCCGCGCGGTAGATCGAGTTGTAGAGCGTGGTGGCATGGGTCCGCATCTCGATGCCGGATACCTCGGCCAGGGGGCGGTAGTGCATGAGGGCGAGGCGGCAACGGGACTCGATCCCGTGGCCGAACCTCTCTTCCGCGCCCCGCTGTCGCACGTTCGTACTGTCCGGGTCGCCAACCGCAATGCGGACCAGGCACCCTGCGGCAGCACGCTCCCGCAGCAGGTCGTTGAGCCGCGGGTACGACTCGTGCAAGAAGACGGCGGCGTACACCAGCACGTCAATGTGCTCACTGGCCTGGGCCAGCATGTCCGTGAGGGTGGACACCGGAACATCGGCCCGCTGGCCGTACAGAGCCACAAGTTACGGACTGACAGCGCGGGCGGGACGGGCCTGCCGCAGCGCCGGCCATAGAGCGTGCACGTCTTCTCCTAGCGTTTCCGCTGCCAGCATGACCGTGGCACGGCGCGGCGTACGTCCCAGATTGACCCATCGCTCAACGGACTTGGGGTCGACCTCGACCTTGTCCGCGAGGGCGGTGTACGTCCAGCCACCGGCCGCCATGGCAGCACGTAACCTCTCGTTCGGCATCCCAATGTCTCCTAACACCCGGGGACGGCACCAGGGACGTTCTATTCGACGCGGGACGTCCCAATGTGGGGTTTGTCGGTGGTTCCAACGTCCCGCTGCTCGGCATGATGCTCATCCGCATGGCCAGCAGCCAGCAGACCAGACCAGGCATCGGCGAACTGGCGAAGGACACCGTGAGGGGACGCATCGGCGTCGTCATGGGTGCGGTGGGCTCCATGGTCTGGAAGGTCGAAAGCCATCGAGGCCACTACGCCGTGAAAGTCGGCTATCCGATCGAGGCCACAGCCGACTGGCCCGCGCAGCCTTGGACCGCGCTCGCACCCGGGCGCGAGGGTGCCGTGTTGGATCGTCTCGGCTTCGATGACTTCGCCTATGGCGAGTGGGAGCGCGGGACGTGGAACTTCCAGCCGTGGCATGAAGGGCCGGACCTGTACGGGCTCTGGAATCCCTGCCGCGAGCCCGACTCGTCCGTCACACCGCACACCAGCGCGGTGGTCGGTTGTGTTGAGGCGTTGGCGGAACTCCACGCGAAGGGCTGGGCCCACGGTGATGTGCAGCCCGCCCACTTCATCGTCGGGCCGGAGCGAACGCACCTCATCGACCTGGCCCTTGCGCGCGGGGGGCAGGTGCCCGAGAGCTACGATTTCCCGTTCCTCGGCTGCCTCGTGCATTACGAGGCGCCGGAGATCGCGCGCAGCGTGCTCGCCACCGGCGAAGCCGAGCCGACGCAGAAAGCCGATATCTACGCACTCGGCGCGTCCCTGCTCATCTCCGCGACCGGCTGGCGGGCGGTCGAGTACCCGGACGACGCTCCGCGCCCCGTGCAGAGAGAGGCCGTGGCGAACGGTCGGCGTCGTCCCGTAAAGGTGCCCGGTGAGCTGGGCGACCTGATCGAAGCGATGCTCAGCCACACTCCCGAAGATCGGCCGACCATCTACGAGGTGGGTAAAGCCCTGAGCTGATCCCGAGACCCCGGTTCACCCGTCGCGGCTCGTCAGAAACGACCCGAACGATGACGACGGCGCGGCCGGTGCCCCAGTAGCCGTCTGATGCGCTCCCGAAGGCGGTTGCCGTCAAACACTGCCGTCAAGCTAAAAGCCGGAGGCCCTCAGGATCACTCCTGAGGGCCTCCGGCCTGCTGTGCACTCGGCAGGATTCGAACCTGCAACCTTCTGATCCGTAGTCAGATGCTCTATCCGTTAAGCTACGAGTGCTTGGCGTTCCGGGCTTTTCTTCCCGGTCGGCGTTGCGGGAACAACATTACATGACCTGCGGCGTCAGGTGAAATCCATTGACCAAACCTGACCTGACCTGCGGAAACGCCTCAGAATCCCCAAATGAACGACCGAAGCCCCGGCCGTCTGGCCGGGGCTTCGGTGATCAACGCGCGGAGGCGGAGGGATTTGAACCCTCGATGGGCTTTAAGACCCAAACCGCATTAGCAGTGCGGCGCCATAGACCGGACTAGGCGACGCCTCCAGCACACCCGCGCGAGCGCGGATGTCGCGTGCAGATGATGACACAGCCGGGTGGGGTGTCACCAATCGCTTCTCACGGTACTAGGCAGGCGGGGCGCAGAGCAAAGCATCTCCGGCCGCGCAACGCCGGGGCTTGACGCGCGTTAGAGATGCCGGGGCGCCGTCCCCGATCCGTAACCCTTCAGGAGCTTCCATGCCGCGTCGTCCCGTCTTCACCGCCGTCACCGCCCTCGCCGCGTGCGCCGCCGCGCTGAGCGGCATCGCGCCCGCCTCCGCCGCGCCCGGCCCTTCCGCCTCCGCCGACCCGCTCACGGGGCTCGCGGCGCTTCCGCTGCCTCTGCTGGAGAACGCTCCGGACGAGTTCACCGTCACCGTCGCGGACAGCGGGCTCAAGAACGTCGACGGGACCTACAAGCTGACGTGCGGACCGGCCGGCGGGACGCATCCGCAGGCGCGGGCCGCGTGCGACCGGCTGGCGACCCTCGCCCGCGACCGGCGCGACCCCTTCGCGCCGGTGCCCAGGAACACGCAGTGCACGCTGCAGTACGGCGGTCCCGCCACCGCGCGTGTCACCGGCACCTGGCAGGGCCGGAGCGTCGACGCCGCCTTCAGCCGGAAGGACGGTTGCGAGATCTCCCGCTGGCAGACCCTGGAGCCCGTACTGCCGAGCGCCAGGTCGTAGGCATGGCGTTACCTCGTTCACCAGCAGGTCACGGGAGGGACCACGGACCGGTGACGGGACGGCGGCACGAGCCGTTCGCACAGGTCCTCGACGAGGGCTCCCCCTCATCCGCCGTCGCGGCCACCTCCTCAGCCCTTAGACTCCCTTCAGTGACAGGCCGGGGCCCGGAGGGCAATATGGGACCGGTCGTCCGCAAGGTGCAGTAAGTCAGGGAGGAAGCGTCTCGTGAGCAGCAGGCCATCCCGAGGCGCTGCTCGCCTCGCGGCGATACTCGACGCACTCCCCGACGGCCTGGTGCTCGTCAACGCCAATGGCACCGTCGTCAACGCCAACACCATCGCGCTGGAGATGTTCGAGACGCCCGGCACGGCGCTGGTCGGTCGCGGGCTCCTCGATCTGCTGCCGGAGTTCGACTCCAAGCTGATCCCCGGCTCGATGCGCCGCCCGGACTCCGCCGACGCGCGCGGCCGGACCAAGCCGACGCGGATGATCGCCCGGCGGACCGACGGCGGTGAGTTCCCGGCCGAGGTCACCAGCGCCGCGCTGGAGGACGGCCGGGACGCGTACACCGACTCGCACAGCTACACCGGCGACGAGCTGCTCATGCTGGTCGTCCGGGATCTGTCCGGGACCATGGACACCGAGGCCGAGCTGGCCCGTTCGCAGCGGCAGACCGAGATGATCCTGCGGGCCGCGTCGGAAGGTGTCGTCGGTACGGACACCGAGGGCCGGGTCGTCCTGGTCAACCCCGCCGCCGCGCAGATCCTGGGCTTCCGCGCGAGCGATCTCGGCGGCCATCAGCTGCATCCGCTGATCCTGCACTCGCGCGCGGACGGCGAGCCGTTCCCGTACGAGGACTCGCCGCTCGCGGACACGCTCAGGTCCGGCCGCAAGCACCGGGTGCGCGGACAGGTGCTGTGGGCGAAGAACGGCAAGCGGGTGCCGGTCGATCTGACGACCGCGCCGGTACGGGACGGCGATCAGCTCGTCGGTGCCGTCATGACCTTCACCGACCGGCGTCCGTACGACGAGCTGATCGAGCAGCACACCGCGGAGCTGACCGACGCGAAGGAACGGCACGCGGCGGAACTGACGGAGACGACGGAACGCCTCAGCACCGCGCTGACGGAAACGACCGACCGCCTCACCACCGAGCTGGCGGAGGCGACCGAGCGGCACACGGCGGAGCTCGCCGACCGCAGCGACCGGTACGCGGCCGAGATCGAGGAGCTGACCGAGCGGTACGAGGAGACGACCGCCCGGCACTCCCAGTTGACCGCCGTACTGGGCGAATCGCTGCGCGGACCGCTGGAGGAGCTGCGCGGCGAACTGGCCACGCTCGCCGCCGACCCCGCCGGGCAGCTCTGGCCCGAGGCGAACCAGATCCTGCACCATCTCGCCGCCGGCTACGCCCGGATGACAACGCTCGTGGACAACGTCCTCGGTTATCAGCGGCTCGACGCCGGAGTGGAGCAGCTCGCCAAGACGAACACCCTGCTCGACGCGGTCGTGGCGGCTGGTGTCGAGGGCGCGATCGAGCTGATCGGTCCTGGCCGGGCACAGTTCGCGGTGCATGCCCCGCCGATCGAGGCCGAGGTGGACGCGGGCCGGCTGGCGACGGCGCTCGCGCATCTCGTCGCCGATGTGGCCGGCGTCGACTCGACGGGCCGGACCCGGCTGGCCCCGGGCGGCGGATACGTCGACTCGACGATCGTGGTGGCCGCGGCGCAGCGCGGCGATGTCGTACGGATCGAGGTGCGCGGGCCGTTCGCCGGTGGTGATCCGGTGCACGAGCCGATCGTCCGCGGGATCGTACGGGCGCACGGCGGAGTGCTCCAGACACATGAGATGCCGGGACTGGGCGGCAGCGCGTATGTGCTGGAGCTGCCGCTGGGTGAGGGAGCGGGGACGGTTCCGCCGCCCGCCGAGGTGCCTGCGCCCGCTCAGCCGGCGCTGCCCGCCGCGCAGCAGGGCCCTGGGACATCGGGCGGTGGCAGGCGACGCGCACGCCGGGCCTCCACGGACGCGTTTCTGGACGGGCCGGGAGAAGACGCCGGCGAGCCGACGGGCCGGCGCCGGGCGCGTGCGGCCGGGCCCGAAACCGGAACCGGTGCCGCCGGGCCGGACGGTCGTACGGACGGCAGGCAGGATCCGGTTGCGGCGCAGGACTCCGGCTCGGCCGGTGGCACGGGCCGCAGGCGCGGGCGGCCGAGTCCGGCGGAGGACGCCGCCGCCGCGGCGCCGAATCCCGGCTCCGCGCTCGCACTGCCGGCCGCCGCGCCCTCCGAGGGTTCGGTCGTGACGGCCGCCGAGGGCGCTCACCCGACGGGACGCGCGGCGCTCGGCGCTGCCGTACCGGCCCGGGGTGTGCCCGCCGACGCCGCAGCCGCGGAGACGGGCCGCCGCGCGCGGCACAGCGGGCAGAGGGCGCTTCCGGCGCTGCCCGCCGGTCCCACGGCGCCCGCCGCCGCTCCCGCTGAACCCGCCGCGCGGTCCGCCTTTCCCGCCGCGCCTTCCGGTTTCGCCGGGCAGCCTCCGGCACCAGCTCCCGCGCCCATGGCACCGCCGCAGTTCCAGCCTCCGGCTCCGATGCCTCCCGCGCAGTCGATTCCGGCGGGCGGCGCGGCTCAGGCGCAGCCGGCCGGCCGCCGGGCCAGGCGCGCGCTCGCACCCGCCCAGGAACGGCACCTGTCCTTTATCACCATCCCCGACCCCACGAACCAAGGGGCCAACGCGGTGGCCGCTCTCTTCTGGAAAAAAAAAAAGCAACGAGACACAGTGCACACTATCACAGTACAAGGGGGGGACGAGGAGA
>NZ_JARBAE010000033.1:73274-91773 GCF_033795305.1 Streptomyces sp. AK02-01A | reverse complement strand
CCAAGAGGCCCTGCCTTCATGCCCGCGGCCGACGGCAACCACCCGATCGAGACTCCCGTTCGACGCACACCCCTCAAGATCGGAACGACAACAGCTACTGAGGGCTCCGGCACCGGGAGGGGCCACGGCTTGGCCAGACGCAATCTACGCGGTGGACTCATAACAGCTAAGAAGCCGTTGCTACCGCTCCTAACGGAATCAGCGGACGGGTCTTCGCCAGCCGATGAGGGCTGCGGCCATGTCGTCGCGAGTCTCCCAGCGGATGCGCGGATGGCGAAGGTTGATGGTGGCTCCCTCGCAAGTGCCGGCGCGCTCGCTCACCACGACAGGCCGACGCTCTGACCGGGACAAACGCGGGGCCTGATCCGCATGGCGGATCAGGCCCCGCGTTCTGGTGATCGTTCCGAACGATCTGGAGAAGATCTTGGTCGGTTTCTCCCGGCCGGACTCGAGTTACCTCGATCCGCAAGCGTTGGTGCCCGCTCAGTGGCAGACTCCCGCAGTGAAAGGGGAGGCTTCATGGGCTTCGGTTTCCGCGTCGGTGTACCTGGGCTGAGTGTGCGTGTCTCGACCCGAGGGGTCCGAACGTCGGTCGGGCCACGGATAGCCCGTGTCAATGTGGGCGGTGGTCGCACCACGCTCTCGTCCGGGATGGGGCCGGTCTATGCCTCCACCGCTCTGGGCAGCGGGCGGCGCCGAATCAGTACGAGCCGCACGACGCGTTCCGGCTCGCGCCCACGTGCCGCCGCGCCTTCGGCGGCACAACTGGAGCGGGTACGTCGGCAGGCCGAGAGAGCCCAGCAGGAGGAGGAACGGGATGCGGCCATCGCTCATTTGCGAGAGCTGCGGCGGCAGACGACCAGCGTGCATCTACAGTCGTTCCCTTCCGCCCATCCGCCAGTTGTGCCGGGTCCTCCGCAACTTGGACTGCCCTGGGCTCTCGCCGAAGCCAAGGCATTCCACCTGGCTGGCCTGGGCGTGTTCGCGCGTACGGAACGAGCGGAACGGAAGCGGCGGGCCGAGGAGGACGCGTCGGGTTATCTGGCGGCTGAGCAGGCTCGGCTGCGCGGCGTCCACGGGGAACTGGCCACCGAGGCGGATCAATGGTGGCAGACCCTCGTCGCGAACGACGAGGCGACCGTGTGCGAGACGGTCAACTACGCCTTCTCTGACAACCCCGCCGCAGGCTGCGCGGTCGGTGTCGACGGCTCAGTCATGTCCGTGGTCATGCGACAACAGGACATCGACTCTCTGCCCGACCAGACCGCAGGCGTCACCTCCAGCGGACGCCCCACACTGAAGACGCTGACCAAACGGGACCGTGCTCTGTGGTGGCTCACGGCAATGGGCTCGAACATCATCGCCACCCTGAAGGAGGGTTTCGCGGTCGCGCCCGGGATCACCGCGATCGACCTGGCGGTGATCACACGGATGCCGGACACCCAGCGACTGGGATTCGTGGCGTACGGACGGTGGACCCGCCAGGCAGTGGAGACCAACCCCTGGCGGCAACCGGAGGACGCTCTGCGGTTCATCGACATCGGCCAAGACGTTGCCTGCGCCGTCACCACGACCGCTTCCGGGAACCTGTCAAGCACCATCAAACCGCTGGACACCACTCGGCTACCCGGCCTGCAGAGCCTGATCGACCACGCCCAGGACGACGCGGCCTCCTCCGGTGATGCCACGCTGGCCAGTTTGGACGGCGACCTCCGCGCCAACGACCCGGCCGCCCACGGCACCCCGGTCCAGGATCACTACCGAATCCACTCCTTCGCCGAGTGGAAGAGCCGGACCGTCCCGACGCAGCACCCTGCTCCAACCACTCCGGCCCTGTCCGCGCCAACAGCATTGACACCTGGGCAGAACCTGGTGCTGCCCGAGGAAGCGTGGCAGGGGCTCCACATCGCGTTCACCTTTGCCGGCTCGGACGCGGACCTCACCCTCTTCCTCACCGATCACGAGAGCCGAGTCGCCTCCGACGAGGACTTCATTTTCTACAACCAGCCCTCCGGCGCCCATGGGGCGGCGCGTCTCCTGGGCAAGCAGAACGAGGGCATACGCACCGTCGAGCGCGCCGCTGTCCACCTTGCGGCGCTGCCCGAACACGTCCAGCGCATGACCATCGCGATCAATATGGACGTCGACAGTGGCCTGACGTGCGGCTCCCTCACCTACGCGGAACTCTCCATGGGATGTGCTACGGCCACCTGGACATTCCAGCCGTCCGCCGACCCGGCCATTCGCGCAATGGCCGTCGTGGAGCTCTATCGGCACAGGTCCGCAGATGGCCGACCTGTGTGGAAGCTGCGGGCGGTTGGGCAGGGCTGGGCCGACGGACTCGACGGCCTGGCCAAGGCGCACGGAGTCGACGTGGCGTAGCCCCGGCCGCCGGCCAAACGTCGAGCCCGCCTGACTCTGGTCCACGTCTCTTGGCCCCCTCTGAAAGGGGCCACCTGATTCGATTTCGAGGTCACTTCCAGAAAGATGCGGGAGAAGATCTTGAACAGCTTCACTGCGAGGGGGATCAGCCATGGCTGACCAGCACAACAGAACGTGCGGACGTCCGACCCGTTCGGGTAGCCCATGCAAGATCCGGATATCCGGATCGGACGTGGCCTGTGGCACGCACGCCACCGAGCAGGACAAAGCGGTTGCCGGAGCCCATCGCCGTGGTTGGCGCGAGGGCTGGGACTCGGGCCGCGAGAGTGGCGGCAACTCCTCAAAATCCCGGATCGAATGACTAGAACGTCGCGTGGAAGAGCTTGAGCGGCAACTGGATGATGCGCGGCGCGTGTACGAGGTCGAAGGCCACCAAGTCGTGGACGTCAGCGGATACGCGTACCGCTGGCGCGGGAGCAAGCCACTTGAGGTAGGCGACAGCGTGTTGTTGCCCGAGAACTACGTGAGCCGTATGAAGCACGGTCCCGGGCCCGCCGTCGGAGTGGTGACCAAGCTGGGCACCACGTACCACGGGCCCTTGACGGACATCGTCAGGCGAGCGCCGGAGACCGATGGCTGAGGCGTCGGGTACCACGAATCATCATGGGTCCATGAAGACGTGGTTCTGCAGGTACTGGGACGAGGAAGACACCTGTTCTACTTCGAGATCGACAATGACGGCTGGGTCACTGGGCAGGTCGAACTCCAAGGTCCCGAACTGCGGCCTGTCACCGCCGGCCGGGACACAGACACCGACATGAGGTACGGAATCACCGCCGAGTCCCCCGTGTCCGAGTGAGAAGACTATGGGCCGGAACCACTGACGGTTGAGCAGTTCGAAGGCATATGGGTCGCTGCTCGACACCAGCTCGCAGCGCGCTTCGTCTGAGTTGACTCGTTCCTTTCCGCCTCCTGTGGGGCTGGACTGTGGCGCGTCCGGCCCCACTGCCGAATCACGGCCGGCCGGGCGCTCGGCCCCTACCAAGCCCAGCGGCGGGATCCGCGCTGGGGATCACGGGTCGGGGACATTCTGAACTGGGTCGAACCAGACCGCGGCTGGGAGATCGCCAATCCCGAGTTGCCGGTTCGCGTCGCCCTCAGGGTTCTCAACCTCGTCGAAACGGGCCTTGTAAAGCATCAGTACGTCGGAGTCCTGGAAGAACACCTCGCAAAACATGTCGAGGTCATAGTCGTCGCGGTGAGCTGGCAGACTTTCACGCTCGTCGGCTTCCGGCGGCGCCACTGGAGATCGGCCGTGAAGGTCAGCGTCGGCAGGTAGGTGAACACTCCCCCAGTTCCCCTCACGATCCTCACGCACACACGAGGCCGTCGCCGATCCTCCGCGTCGTCGTATGCCTGGTAGGCAAGAATGCACAGCTCCAGGTGCAGGACGTCGGCGGTACGGGGGCTGACGCAGACACCACTCGTCCTCGCACTCCGGGTCCTCACGGTGTGGCGTCTCCGCTTTGAACGGTGCTGCGAATCCGGCAGCTCCTCTTCGCCGGGTTGCTCCTCTGAGAGGGCGAGCCGGCGCCGTCCCGCTCGGCCTGGCCACGTCAGCTACCGCTTTCTCATCGGTCCTCGCGCTGGCTGAGATTCAGTACGGACCTGGCCGGAGCAGCCAACACTCTGACCAGCACAAACACCAACTTCGTCAGTGACGATCTCAGCCGCACCCGGAAGGCCACACTCATTCAAGAGCCCCCAGCCGTGATGACCGTCACCAACCTCCGTGGACAGAACATCCAGGCCATGCGGTGACGAGCCAGTGGCATCGAATCAGCCGGCGAGGTTGCGCGTGAAGAACGAGAACCTCGCCAGCTTGGGGCACCACTGTTGGTAAATGGCTGTATCCATGATCACTGGAACGTCGACATTGATCTGCTCGATCAGTTCTGCGACATGATTTCCCACAGACACGTTATCGGGCATCCCGCGTAGTACCTCCGTGATCTTGGTGCTTGGTGACGCCGCTAGAACGGCACGGAATACATCACTGGAGTAATGTGGGCTCCCCACAAGCAGGGCCAGGAGGATCTGAACCACCTGATGCTCTCCCGGCATCTCTCCTTCCCCCTCAAATCTGGGCAGATCACTGCGCAATACGCCGATACGTGCCAGCCGGTAAAGATTCACCAGCTTCTTGGCTGCTCGCGGCGTCTGAGTGAGTACGCCGACCCGGGACATAAAAGCGATCTCTGCTGGTATGAGTTGCAACTGAACAGGGTTGTCAGCGGCCACGTCATCGTCATCAACCGCCGGAGTGGGTTGCTCTGGGTCGGCGGGAGCGCTTGGTCCGACTTCGGTGTCGACGAAACCGTCGACACCGGCACGGTACGAGGCGTTGGGGACTGCAGGGGTTTCCAGCAAAGTGGCGATAAGGCGTGCGATCTTCTCCGGTGTCGCAGGAGGGACGACGAAAGGAACCTGAAAAATCTTGTCCAGGTAATCCAGAGGCGTGGCGCTGTCCTGTGTGTCCGTGATGTATGCCGCACCTGATGAGTCGGTGAACAGTTCGCTGTAGTGGTGCTCGAGCGACTTGAGCAGCCAACGAGGGTCAACCGCTACGACCACGACGAACAGCGGTAGCGCGAGCATCAAGTGAACTGCGGCGAGGACCTCAACAACACGTGGCGGGGGGCACCGGTCGAGGTCATCGATGTACAGGATGATTCGCTCGAGCGGTGGCGGCTGGTTTGACTCGGTGCTTGACCACTCCGCATGGGCTTCACGGAGCTTCTCGTCAAGCTGAAACAAGTCCTGGTGCACAGTGCCCAGCAGGCCCCGACGCTCCTGGTAGGTGTCACCGCGCTCTGTGAGGAATCCCGAGAGGCGGACGGCCGCGTCTATCTCAGCGAGCTGGGCACGGGAGGTCGTGATCTCTCCGCGCAAGGTGCGCCGGCGCTCTTCCAACGAACTGCGGACCCTGCCTGTCAGGGAGACGCCTTCTGGGTGCCAGCGCCGCACCGCCATCCAGAGTGGCAAAACCGGCGCTGCGAAGGCGGCGAGGGCCGCAAGGAGAACTGGGAGCCATGCGGACAGCCAGGATCTGGTGAGCAGGACACCGCCTATGAGCGCCATCCATCCGAGAAGGTAGAGCCAAGCCTGCCTGCCATCGCGCGCGCCTAGGCGGACTGCGGTGTAGAGCAATCGGGCGCCTTCTACAGGAGAGCCGAGAAATCCGAGGAAGCCCCTGGGGCGGGCTCGCTCTGTGCGCGCCAGCTCTTTGTCGAGCTGTCGCTGTTCGGTCTCCAACTGGCGCAACTCCACGGTGAGTCGCTCGCGCTGTGCAACTGTTGGATCGGTGGAGGGAGCGTCAGGTTCTGGATCAGGGGCGAGAAAGCGGAACAGGTGGTCGACCAGCCCTGACCACACATGGTCGTCGCTGTAGTGCCAGGCGTTGAAGTGGACCTGCCGGACCGTAGTGTTGAATGCGCCGGATCCGCTGGGATCCTCCGCTAGTTCATCGACCCTCCGGCTCATCTGGTTGATGAAACTTGACTTGCCGGCTCCCCATTCGCCGAGGAGGGCTACCGCCAACGGCGGTGTGGTGATCTTCGCTATGGCCAGCTTCGCCAGCATGTCCACATCTGCCTCGTTGTCGAGGAGGTCGACAGGGCTGGCCGAATCACTGTGCAGTCCCGGAAGCAGCAGAGAATCCCTGATGCTGATACTTGCAAGCGCTGGAGGCGTCAGCGAGTAGTGCCGCTGCAGCAGATCCGACTCGTCCTGAGTGAAAGCTTGAAAGCGCATCACGTTGCGTGTTGGCTTCCAGCCCAGCAACTCCCGGACTTCTTCGATGGGGATGTCAAAGTCCCGAGTGGCGGAGAGGGCGTACATGTACTCCCAGGTGTCGCCACTCTCGGCGTCTGAACCCCACAGGCGCGCCGCGAGTTCTGGATTGCGCCAAGTCAGGGCGACCGTGCCTCCGAAGTAGAGACGCTTGTCACCGCTGAAGAAGACCCAGTCGCCTTGGGCCATCTTGCGGATCTCGGGGAGATTGGCCCCATTCTTCCCGGGCATGACGCCCCACATCTGGGCAGACC
The DNA here is from genome assembly GCF_033795305.1 of Streptomyces sp. AK02-01A. Taxonomy (NCBI): domain Bacteria; kingdom Bacillati; phylum Actinomycetota; class Actinomycetes; order Kitasatosporales; family Streptomycetaceae; genus Streptomyces; species Streptomyces sp. AK02-01A. The sequence goes on along the minus strand of NZ_JARBAE010000033.1, from coordinate 85,285 downwards.
CGTTGGGAAAGAGTCGGAGGAGCGCGCTGAGCGTGGGGGGGTCCAACAGATCCGCATGCTGGCTGAAGACCACGGGGCGGGCAACAGTGTCCTGGAAGTGCCGCTCGACCGTCTTGTCCGAGCGCCGGGCCGGCTGCGCGAGAATCCGCACGGTGAGCTACTCCCCACAGTTCGTGTGCTTGTTCGCTCGCCCGTTGACGCGGGGCGTAGCGAAGTCCTGCGGTGTGGGGTCCCAGTCGCGCTCGCGGGCGATCTGCGTCAACGCGTCGCGGAGATCTCGGATCGGCATGGTTATATCTTTATCAGCTTTATCAGCCGCTGACTTCGACAACCGTGTCGGTCCTCCGAACTATGCTTCTCAAACGGCCAGGTGGTTGCTGCGAAGCTGAGGGCTGGTTCGAACCCAACGAACGAGGCACCAACGTTGTGCGGAAATGTTCATCGCGGACGCCTCTGGGGAGCCGTTTCCCGCCGCGAGTCCCACGACAACTGGGCCCGCAGATACAACCGGTCCGGCACACCGGAAGGGGACCGCCGTCCCAGTCCGCTCAGGTCGGGTAGTTCCACGTTCGTCTCACTTGTGCGCTGCAACCATCGAGCGGCCGGAAGGCCGGGTACGCACTCCATCGAGAACCCAGGGAGCGGATCTGTGTTCTCCCAGGGCCCCCGGGCCCGGTTCGTCGAGAGCAGTGCCCACGCGTCGGAGAACTTCCGCCTCCCCGAACGGTCTGACCGACTCCCCGGCATCCTGTGGCTTTCAGGGGGATGCCGATGCGAGCGGCTCCGCAGGCATCCCGCCCGGCACCAACAAACTGCTCCGAGGTGTCGTAGGGCAGCGCCAACCGCCACTGGTCCTTGCTGATGTCCGACATCCTGCGCCCGGCCTTCGCCGCGACCCACGGCAGATCACGGAAGGACGTCCCCTCCCGTACCAAGGCGCCCAGTGCAGCCCGTGCCACCACCCGGTCAGCCACGTACGCCGGCTACCAGCCCGGGAAGTAGGGCCAGTTCGAGTCGCAGGCTCGGGCACGTCGCCGGCAACGGGTCCGTAGGGCAGGAGCGCGAGCAGCCACGGCGTGAGCAACACGGCATACGGCAAACGACGCGAAGGCATCCATCGAGTCAGTACGGGCCTGCGGATCGCATGGAAAGCAGCCCACCGCAGCAACAGAGCAACGACGGCGGAAGCCGCCCAAATCGGCGAAAGCCCACCGCACCGCATAGGCGGCCAGGCCACACAGGAATCGAGATGGCTAAGGATTGGCCGAAAGCGTTTTGGTTGCCTTTTCTACCGCCGGGCCTGGATCAGCGCGTGGGTGCCGCTCGTGCGCCAGGCGTGGCCGGACCGTTCGAGGCTGTTCAGCGTCTGCCGCGAGAGGCCGACGACGACATCGGACTTCAGGGTGCGCAGTGATGCGACGGAGCCCGGGAAGTGTGCCGTGAGGTCCGCGAACGGGCTCGTCGCGTCCCACAGCCGGTCGCCCACCAGGCGGCGGTAGTTGAGGTCGCCCTTGAGGATCGTCAGCCCGGCGGTCGCGAAGTCGGTCCTCAGGTCCTCGGGCATCTCCTCGTACGGGAACGGTGCGCAGAAGAACGGGTGAGCGCGCACCTCCAGCCGGCCGGCCGCCATGGCCGCCCAGAGGCGCTTGCCGGTCTCGCCCGCCGCGCCGGGCGCGCGCAGGAGGCGGCGCAGGCAGTCGATGACGTCGGCCGTCGTCGCGTCGGAGACGAAGTACGGACCGGGTTTGACGTGGAGGACGACCCGGGCGGCGCGGCCGTGTTCGAGCAGGTGGTCGATGAGGATCAGGTCCGGGATCAGCTCCCGTCCCGCGTTGTCCGCCACCACGGCGACGGTGGCCGGCGCTCTCTCGGGCAGAAGCGACCACAGCATGGCGCTGTCGTCGGCGACCAGGCCGGGATCGGTGTCGCCGAGGTCCGGTTCCGCCGCCGAGACACGGAAGCCGAGGTCGGCCCGGTTTCCCCAGAGTGAGGCGTGCAGCAGGGCCGTTGCCCGCTCGTCGGCGGGCAGATCGGCGAGTGTGTCCAGCGCCTGGAGTTCCTCGTCCACGGCCGCGCCGCTCAGTTCGGCCTGCTTGAAAGGCGCGAAGGGATCGACGCCTCGCCATGGTCCCGCACCGAAGTATCCGACGGCGGCGAGGAGTTTGCGGTAGAAGTAGCTCTCGGCCCACAGGAACGGTACGTCGAACCACGATCGTCCGAAGTGCTCCCGCCCCCAGGCCGACCACTGGTCGTGGTCCTGGTCCGAGGTGTCGAGCGGTTCCACGACACCGTTGGTGATCTCCTCCAGCAGGATGTCGAGCGCGCGGTGCTGTCCGGGACCGTACGGAAAGGCGTCGCGCACCTGCCGGATCAGCGCCGGATGGCGCTTGTGCAGGACGCCCCAGGCGAAGGTGCCGGGCTCCGAACCCGAGATCGTCGGCGCGCCGGAGTCGTCGGCCGGGCCTTGGCTCCGACCGGCCGGGCTGTCCGAGGCGTGCGGGATCTTCGCGTTCATGGTGTCCAAGCCCTTCGCTTGTCGCTCATGTGTCCTGTCTCCGAAGCGATCTCCAGAGCGATCTCCGGAGCGATCTCCGTGGTCCCGGCTCCGTGGTTCCGGCTCCGTGGTCCCGGCTCCGTGGTTCTGGCTCCGGACCGGTACGAGCCGACGCGTGCCGGATCGATCTCGTCATCATCCTTGTCCATTCGCGTCCACTCACGTCCACTCGCTTGTCCACTCGAAGGCGTCTGTCGTCCTGATGATGGTCGGCGGGACAGCCCTCGGCGGGAGGCTCCGAGGTGTGCCGGCTTCGGTGGCCGGTTCTCCGTCCGCTCCCGGAACTGCCTCTGTGGATGCCACGGATGCTCGATACGATGTGGACCGGCTCACCGCATTGGCCGGCCTTTTGACGAGGAAAGGAATTCCGCATATGCCGACCGAGACCTTCGAGTTTCAGGTGGAAGCACGTCAGCTCTTGCAGATGATGATCCACTCGATCTACTCGAACAAGGATGTATTCCTGCGCGAGCTGATTTCCAACGCCTCTGACGCGTTGGACAAGTTGCGGCTGGAAGTCCTCCGCGACGAGGAGGCGCAGGAAGACGTATCGGATCTCCACATCGACATCGAGGTCGACAAGGAGCAGCGCACACTTACCGTACGCGACAATGGCATCGGCATGTCGCACGACGATGTGGTGCAGCTCATCGGGACGATCGCCAATTCCGGTACGGCGAAGTTCCTACAGGAATTGAAGGAAGCAAAGGACGCGGCGGCCTCCGAGGAACTCATCGGGCAGTTCGGCGTCGGCTTCTACTCCAGCTTCATGGTGGCCGACGAGGTCACGCTGGTGACCCGGCGTGCGGGAGAGAGCCACGGCACGCGCTGGGAGTCCAGTGGCGAAGGCACTTATACGGTCGAGCCGGTCGAGGACGCGCCGCGCGGCACCGCGGTCACGCTGCGGCTCAAGCCGGAGGACACCGAGGACCAGCTCTTCGACTACACGTCCGCCTGGAAGATCAAGGAGATCGTCAAGCGGTATTCGGACTTCATCACCTGGCCCATCAGGATGGCCGCCGAGGCCAAGGCCGAGGACGACGGCGCCGACCGCGAAATCGAGACGGTCAACTCGATGAAGGCGCTGTGGGCGCGGTCCAGGAGTGAGGTGACCGACGAGGAGTACAGCGAGCTGTACAAGCACGTCAGCCACGACTGGACGGATCCGCTGGAGACCATCCGCATGCAGGCGGAAGGCACCTTCGAATACCAGGCGCTGCTTTTCATCCCGTCCCACGCTCCACAGGACCTGTTCGCACAGGGCCACAAGCGCGGGGTTCAGCTCTATGTCAAGCGCGTGTTCATCATGGACGACTGCGAAGCGCTCATGCCTGAATACCTGCGCTTCGTCAAGGGCGTGGTCGACGCGCAGGACCTGTCGCTCAATGTGTCGCGAGAGATTCTCCAGCAGGACCGTCAGATCCAGTTGATGCACCGTCGTCTGGTGAAGAAAATTCTGTCGACGTTGAAGGACATGATGTCCGACAACCCGGACCGCTATGCGACGTTCTGGAGAGAGTTCGGCCGGGTCCTCAAGGAAGGGCTTCTCAGCGACTTCGAGAACCGCGACGCGATCCTTGGCGTCTCCTCGTTCGCCTCGACGCTGGACGCCGAGAAGCCGACCACTCTCCGGGATTATGTGGAGCGCATGAAGGAGGGTCAGCAGCACATCTTCTATATGACGGGCGAGTCGCGTTCCGCCATCGAGAGTTCGCCTCATATGGAAGCGTTCAAGGCCAAGGGCTTCGAAGTGCTGCTGCTGACCGATCCCGTTGACGAGGTATGGGTCGAGTCCGTGCCGGAATTCGACGGCAAGCCGCTGCAGTCGATCGCGAAGGGCGAAGTCGACCTCGACACCGAGGAGGAGAAGAAGGAGGTCGAGGCCGAGCGCGAGAAGCAGCAGCAGGACTTCGCCGGCCTGCTGAGCTGGATGACGACGCGGCTGAGTGAGGACGTGAAGGAGGTACGGCTCTCGTCCCGGCTCACCGTCTCCCCGGCCTGCATCGTCGGAGACACGCACGACGCGACCCCGGCGCTGGCGAACATGTATCGCGCCATGGGCCAGGAGGTGCCTCACATCAAGCGCATCCTCGAACTCAATCCCACGCATCCGCTGGTCAACGGATTGAAGAAGGCGCATGCCGAGCAGGAGGCCGACGGAGGACTGGCCGAGGCCGCAGAACTCCTCTACGGGATGGCGCTTCTCGCGGACGGCGGCGAGCTGAGCGATCCTTCGCGCTTCATCCGGCTGATGGCGGACCGGCTGGAACGCACTCTGTGAGCAGGCCCGAACGCAGCCGGTGAGCACTCGGGAACGCGCCCGGTGAGCGAGCCGGAACGCGGCCGGTGACCGGGCCGGCTCGGGACGCGGACCGTCGGTCGGCCCGCCTCCCGAGCGGCCCGGGACGCCTCGTCAGCCGCGTACCCAGCCCTGCAGCGGCGCGGTGGCGAGGGCCTCGTCCACGGTGCGCAGGGCCCGGGCGGCGGAGGTGTCGTCCGGAGTGGTGACGGCGAGGGTCGCGGAGCCGGCCGTCATGGTGGTCGGTCTGACCGTCCAGTCCCGCGGCAGTACCGAGACCAGGCGGACGACCGCGGTTTCCGGCGCGGCGGAGGGTGGAGTGTCCGGGGTCATACGAATGCTGACGAGGAACTGTGTGGGCATGGGAACTCCGGGGTTGGGAGCCGTGGTGGCGCGTGGACGTGGGTACGGCGATCAGCGGGTGGCCGCGGACGCCGGATTCACCGAGGCCGGCGGCGGTTTCGGCGCGGCGGTCGGCGCGGGTCGCGCGCCGTCGACCACCACACGGGAGACCGGCGTCGCCGGGAGATAGGGCAGCGCGCCGGTCCCGTCGCGGGCCGCGGTCAGCGCGGCCAGGACGCCGGCCGAGCCGGTGGCGAGATCCGTCGACAGCCTCAGCAGATGGTCGCCGAGGAAGCCGGTGGTCCCGCCCTCCTGCGCCACCGCGAACTGCTCCAGGTCCCTGGTCAGGACCCGGATCGCGCGCCGGGTCGCGTCCGAGCCGTCGTCGGTGTGCAACAGCGCCGCGAGTGTGCCCGCCTTGCCGGTGAAGAGGCCGCAGGCCGGATGGAACTCGGAGGTCAGATCGGTCAGCAGGGCGTCGTGCGCGGCGGTGAGCCGCGGATCTCGGCGGTGGGCCAGGAAGGTGTGGACCGCGATGGCCTGGCCCGCGCCGCCGTACGCCAGGTGATGCCCGTGCCAGGGCGCGGGAGGCGGAGTCTCCGGGCCGCCGGGCAGCCGGCCGGAGACCAGCAGGTCATGGCTGAGCGCCGCGTGCGCGGCATCGAGCAGATCGCGGTCCTGGCCATGGGCGGCGAGCAGGAAGAGCGCCTCGCCGGAGCCGCCGCGCAGCAGACCGGGGCGCCGGTCGGGAGAGTACGCGGCAGCGGCCCCGGCCTCGGCACGCGCGGCGAGCCGGCCGGTCAGCCCGTCCGCGAGTTCACCGGCGAGCCGGTGGGCCTCCCGCGCCAGCGAGCTGTCACCTCGGCGCTCGGCGAGATACAGCAGTGCCAGGCCGAGACCCGCCGTGCCGCCCGCGAGGCTGTGTTCCGGGCCCCCGTCCCGATGGCGTTCGAGCGGCAGAGCGAGGGCGCGTGCCAGCAGTTCGGCGGCCTCGTCGGGCCGTCCCAGGTCGTGCAGGACACAGGCGATGCCGGCGAGTCCGTCGTAGAGCCCGGGACGTGGAGAGTCCAGCCGCCGGGCGGCGGCGGCCAGCCAGTCGATGTGCTCCTCGGGAAGTGCGAGGCCCGCACGGTGCAGCGCCCACAGCACTCCCGCCGCGCCGTTGGCGATGTTCAGTCCGCCGTCCCGGTGGCTGAACTGGTCGGCGTCGCCGGGAAAGAGCCGGTCGGCGCGCTCGGGAGTGGCGGAGGCGAGGATGCCGGCTCCGATCCGTCCGGTGGAGACCAGCGGGTCGGCCGGAGGTGTCGCGGGAGCGAGGCCGAGGTCCTCGCGCACCTGGACGGCGAACCGCTCGGGCACCGGGAAGCGCTCGGTGATCCGGGCGATCAGCTCGTCGGCCCGCTGCGGCGACCAGGACAGCAGCGCGGTCAGCGGCAGGAAGGCGCTGAGGCGCAGACAGCCCAGCGCGTACCGGTCGACGGCCACGCCGGTGGTGCCCGCAGGCGCGGCGAAGCCCGGTGCGCCGATGGCCTGGCCGGTGTGGCCGTCGATGGTGCGGGTGGTCTCCAGGTCGATGAACGCGACGCTCCCGTCGGGCCGTATCAGCACATTGTTGGGATGCAGATCGCCGAAGACCAGGCCGCGCTCATGCATGGAGGTGACGGCGGCTTCGATCTGGTCGAGTACGTCCAGCGCCCACCGGGTGTAGTCGGCGACCGGCATGGCGGCGTGCCGGGCGGTGACGGCGTGGACCAGCGGATTGCGGGCGGTCACCTCCTTGCCGAGGGCCTCGCCGTCGACGTACTCCCTGGTCAGGAACCAGTGTTCGTTGCCTTTGCGCCAGTCGAGGACGCGCGGGAAGGCGGGCAGTCCGTCGAGCGCGGCCAGCGCGTCGTGCTCGCGGCGGAGCCGGGCCACCGCGTCGGCGCCCGTGTCGTCGAGACCGGCGTGCGGCCGGCCTTCCTTGACGAGCACCTGACGGCCGTCACGGGTGTCGGTCGCCCGGTAGACGCCGCCGCCGTTGGAGAAGTGCAGCGCCTGAGTGATCTTGAACGGGAACGCCCCGAGTCCGCCGCCCTTGTCGCGGTCCGCCAGCGCTCGCGCGATGAACGGCGGCAGGGACACCCAGGCCGGCGGCCGGAAGGCAGGACCGCGTACGTCGGGGACGAGTTGGCCGTCCGGATCCTCGATACACGGGACGGACTCTCCGGACGGTGCGCGGCCCAGGCGAAGCGTGAACGCGCCGTAACGGACATACAGCGGGCCGCTCCGCCAGCGCAGGTCGCTGAGGACGGCGGGGCCGGGACGGCCGCCGAGCAGTGCGTCCAACTCCACGAGCACGGAGTGCAGTTCGTCCTCGTCGCGCGGATAGACGGTGATGAACTTGCCGCTGCTCCCGCGATCCCCGTACTTGCTGTTGCGCAGCATGAGCATCCCGGGACTGGTGAGGAACTTGAACAGCAGTGACCGCTCGAAGCAGTAGGCGCGGACGGTGTCCAGCACCTCCGGTGCGCTCCCGGCGGTCGCCGAGACATGGATCTTCCAGCCCTGTGCGGGAAGCGCGCACTCCGCGGGAGTGAACACGGTCCACTCGCCCATCGGAGCGCGGGTCCAGCCGGAGGGCGGATCGGCCGCCGCGAGCGGAAAGGCGTCCGCGCCGGTGACGGCGGCGGGCCTGTCGTAGAAGGGAGTACCGGGCGGGCAGTGCGCGATATGACGCATGGACATGGCGGGCCTCCGGGCGGCGGAGCGGTCTGCGGGACGTCGGGTGACGGACGGCTGGATCAGGTGGGTCAGGGCAGCAGCGGGCCGAGATAGGAGACCGCGAACCACTTCCACAGCGGGTGCTGTCCGGCCCGCACCTCGGCGAATCCGGTCCGGTCCGGTCCGGCCGGCGCGGGCGTGGTGGTGGTGCGCTCCAGCGGGAAGGCCCGCATGGCCAGCCACGGAGTGTCATTGTCGACCGGGAGCATCGCGGTCAGCGGCGCGAGTGTGTCGTGTCCGACGGGCTCGCCGAGCCGCGCGGTGCCGACCTCGGGTCGGCTGAGCAGACCGGAGCGGCGCAGCGTCACCGTGGTGCCCTCGGTGAGTTCGAAGGCGGAGCCGCCTTCGGCGACCAGCAGGCTGAGGCTGCCGTCGCGATTGGTGGTGTAGCCGGCCGAGATGGTGGCCGGGATCTGTACGAGGGTCGCGGCGAGCCCGAGCGCGGTCGCCGTGAGCAGTCCGGCGGCGACGATACGGACCGGTCGGGCACCTGCCCGGAGCGCGTCACCGACCAGTGTGGTGGCGCCCTTGCCGAGCCGCCACAGCAGATAGCCGAGGCCGCACACCATCAGCACGGAGCCGACGACGCCGAGCCGCTGGAGGATCCCGGACCACAGTGTCAGCGCGGTCGACACGAGATAGAGCGGGAAGATCAGACAGGCGACGCCGTACGGCACGGCCCAGCCTCGGCCCGGCAGTTCGCGCTCGTAGCGGCCGCCGAGCAGCAGCCGGGCGATCCACCGGCGGGCGTCGGTCATGGACTTCTCCCGCAGATGCGAGATGTCGAGATGGCTCATGAGCGCGATGTAGCCGTCCAGCTTCACCAGCGGCACCAGGTTGACCAGGCAGGTCAGGTAGTTGACCAGGGAGACGAGCAGCAGAGTGTCGCGTACGGATCCGGCGGGCACGGCCGGAGCGGCGAGCGCGGCGGCGCCGGCGGACACGGCCTGTACGCCGATACCGGCGAGCGCGACCTGGACTCGTTGCCGGGGACTGGGCAGCCGCCAGCCGTCGGACACGTCGCAGAAGAACGCCGGCGACATGTAGAAGAGCATGAAGCCCATCCGGCTGGGCCGTCCGCCGTGGTGGGTGAGGACCGCGCCGTGCGCGACCTCGTGGACGGCGGTGGTGAGCACCACACCGAGCATCACCGAGGCGTACGCCCACAGCGGCATCGGGCGGCTGAGGGCCGCGCCGAGTGTGGCGCCGGAGGCGGCGAGCACCAGTACGCCGAGCAGAGCGACGACCGCCGCGCTGCCCACGACCGCGCGGTGGCCCAGCGGCCGGATCAGCGGAGTGAGGGCGCGGAGCATCCGCTCCGGCTTGAGCAGAGTGAACTGGATGGTCAGCGGTCCGGCGAAGCGGATCCGGCGGACTCGCGCGGTGGGCCGGCCGTCCTGGAGGAGCTGCGAGTCGGCGAGATTGCGGACCGCGCGGTCGATGTGGCCGGGAGTCCAGGGAGCGCCGAGCTCGGCGGCGAGCTGGTCGTGGTCGCGGCTGCCGTCGAGGAGGCGGACCATCCTGGCCAGGTCCTCGCTGGTGCGGAAATGCTTGTGCTCGCCTCGCTGGATGACCCAGGGAGCGTCCTCGGTGAGCGGCTCGTGCACGGCGACGTCGTCGGCGGCGCGGGGCCGCACCAGATCGGGTGCGGCGGCGGTCTTGGCAGGCATGGTGAGAGCACCTCGGATCAGTAGGTCGGTCAGACGATGTCGCGGGTACGGACCAGTCGGCGGCCGACGAGGAAGGCCGCGGCCAGCCAGGCGGCGATCACCGCGTACGCCCAGGGCAGGGAGAGCAGGTCGGGTTTGACGTCTCGGTAGACCGAGCTCATCGCGATGGTGAGCAGGAATTTGGCCGCGTCCGGCACCAGCCGCTGCAGCCCCGGGTCGACGGCGAGCGTGAGAGCGAGCAGTGTGGCGACGGCGCCGGTCTGGCTGCGTACGATCCAGCCGACCAGCGCGCCCCAGGGAGCGGCCAGCAGACAGCAGACGAAGACACCGGCCAGGATCAGCGCGGTCTCACCGTCCGCGGCGGCCTCAAGACCGAACGGCAGCGGACCGAGGAACACACTGGCGGTGCCGAGCACCACGGCGAACAGACCGAACACCGCGCCGGCGGCGGTGGCGACGACCAGCTTGGCTCCGAACAGACGCGACCGGGAGCCGGCCAGCAGCATGGAGCGGATCATGGTGCCGGAGGCGTAGTCGCGGGTGACGGCGACCGCGCCGAAGACGGACGACAGCAGGAACATCATCATCCAGGCGCGGGCGACGTCCTGGCCTACGGCGAGAGCGGTGGATCCGGACGCGATGGCCTTCTCGCCTTCGGAGACATATCCGAAGGTGGTGATCAGGCAGAGCCACGCGCCCGCGAGCGGCAGATACCACCAGGCACGTCCGGTCAGCGCCTTGCGGGCTTCACCGGCGATGAGGTTACGCACGGGTCTTGGTCCTTTCCGGGATGCGGGCGGCGGTCGGGTCGACCAGCTCGAAGAAGCGGTCCTCCAGGCGAGTGGCGCCGTGGCCGGTGAGATCGGCGAGCGTGCCCGCGTACCGCAGGGAGCGCTGGATGATCACCACGTCGTCGACGGTCTGCTCCAGCTCGGCGAGCTGATGGCTGGAGACCAGGACCGTGCGGCCCTGGCCGGCCAGGGTGCGCAGGGTGTCGCGCAGCCAGCGGATGCCGTCCGGGTCCAGTCCGTTGGCCGGTTCGTCGAGGATCAGCGCCTCGGGGTCGGCGAGCAGTGCGGTGGCCAGGGCCAGGCGCTGGCGCATACCGGTGGAGCAGTCCTTGACCGGGCGGTCGGCGGCATGGCCGAGACCGGTGAACTCCATGACGTCGTCGGCGCGTGCGGCCGGAAGTCCCAGGACGGTGCACCAGATGCGGAGTTCGCCGCGGACGGTGGCGCCGGGCACGCCGCCCATGCCGTCCATGCTGACGCCGATCCGGTGTGCGGTGTCGGAGAGTTCGGTGTACGGCTTGCCGAAGATGGTGGCGGTGCCCGCCGTCGGAGCGGCCAGTCCGAGAAGCATCCGCAGTGTGGTGGTCTTGCCGGCTCCGTTGCGGCCCAGCAGACCGGTGACGCGACCGGCGCGGATGTCGACGGTCAGGTGGTCGACGGCGGTGACGTCCTTGTACGTCTTGGTGAGGCCGTTCAGCGAGACGGCCGGGTCGCTGGTGCTCATCGCTGCCGCTCCTGTCGTGTCATCTCGGGCTCCTGCGTGTTCCGGTGGTGCTTGGCGGGTGGTGCTTGGTGGGAAGGGCTCTCGGCGAGGGCCGGGCCTCGGCCGGGACGTATCCCGGCCGGGCCCGGTCCACTCGAACGGTCCCGGCGGATGCCGGGGTGCGAATCAGGTGGCGACGATGACCGTGCTGATCGCGATGCCGATCGACACGCCCTCCCAGAAGCCCGGCGCCTCCAGCGCCTCCAGCTCCTGCAGACCCAGCTCCAGGCCCTGCGCATCCATCCCGACGACGTCCAACTGCTCGTTCATGACAACTCCTGTCTCGTGACTCATCTGTTGTGGTGTGGTGTGTGGTCGAGCGGTGGATCAGGTGGCGACGATCACCGTGCTGATCGCGATACCGATCGACACGCCCTCCCAGAAGCCCGGCGCCTCCAGCGCCTCCAGCTCCTGCAGACCCAGCTCCAGGCCCTGCGCATCCATCCCGACGACGTCCAACTGCTCGTTCATGACAACTCCTGTCTCGTGACTGACCTGTTGTGGTGTGGTGTGTGGTCGAGCGGTGGATCAGGTGGCGACGATGGAGACGAGCGAGATACCGACGATCACACCGCCGGTCGTCCACCAGCCCGGCGCCTCCATGACCTCAAGCTCCTGCAGACCCAGCTCCAGGCCCTCCGCGTCGACCGCGACCGTTTCGAACTGCTCGTTCATGACACTCTCCTTCTGACGATGCGATGTGGTGTGTTGTGCTGTGCTGTGCTGCGTTGTGTGTGGTCGAGCGGTGGATCAGGTGGCGACGATGGAGACGAGCGAGATACCGACGATCACACCGCCGGTCGTCCACCAGCCCGGCGCCTCCATGACC
>NZ_JARBAE010000033.1:0-73174 GCF_033795305.1 Streptomyces sp. AK02-01A | reverse complement strand
TCAAGCTCCTGCAGACCCAGCTCCAGGCCCTCCGCGTCGACCGCGACCGTTTCGAGCTGCTCGTTCATGGCAGTTCTCCTTTTCTGATCCAGGGATCCAGTTGTCGGATGAAGAGTTGCTTGGGTGTTGCGTTCTCCGTTCCGCACCGCTCGGGCGGCGGGACCGGAAGTCTGTGAGGTGCGGGCCGTGGCGGTCAGGCGACCGCCGTGAGCAGCGCGTTCACATCCGCTGCCCGTAGTCCGCCGAGCATCGGAAGTCCGGCGCCCCAGGTGCGTACGGTCCGGCGGGCCACCGTTTCGAGCAGGTGTGGTGCGAGCACCAGGTCCCGCGCCACGCCCCAGCGGTCCATCAGTGCGGTGATGCCCGCGACCGGCTCGGCGGGCAGCGGATCGCCGCTGCTGTCTGCCGAGCGGAGCAGATCCCAGATCCGCCGGAGGCGGCGTGCCGAGCCGAGCCGGGTGTCCCCGGCGAGCACCGCCCGCCACAGGGCCGGCAGGAGCGCCGCCACCGCGGTCATCTTGCGGGTGCCGAGCGCGCTGGACAGTTCGTTCGCGATCATCCAGCCTTCGGTGCTGAACAGATCGCGGCCGAAGCAGAGCCAGGTGGACTGGGTGAGACCGCTGAGCCGTGCGAGGTCCATCCGCAGTCCGGCGTCCGGGACATGTCCCGCCGCCAGTTGCCGGGCCGCCTCGCCGCCCAGCCGGACGAGCTGGACGGCGCAGACCTCCGCCAGCGCGTCCTCGACCGGCCGGTCGTCGAGATTTCCGGCGTACGGGCTGACGGTACGGAACACCGCCTCCAGCACACCTTCGAGCAGCAGATCCGGCGGCAGTGTCTCGGTCGCCGCCGGGTCGAGCAGGGCCGCGTCCGGTGCCAGCGCGTCGCTCATCACCAGCCGCTTCCCGCTGTTGTGCGGGAGACAGGCGACCCGACTGAGCTCGGAGCCGGTGCCGATGGTGGTGGGCACCGCCAGCAGCGGCCGGATCCGGCGGGTCCGCGCGTCGAGTGTCAGCAGCCCGCTGCGGCCGGTGGTGCGCAGGTCGGCGCGGGCCCGTTCGTCCTCGTGAGCGACGGCGAGCAGTTTCGCCCGGTCGATCAGCGACCCGCCGCCGATGACGGCTATCAGATCGGCGTCGGCGGTGGCGTCGGCCAGAGCGAGGATCTCGTCCGGGCCGCCGTCGCCGTCGGGCACGATGCGCCGGGTGGTGTGTGCCGCCCGGTCCAGTTCCTCCGTCACCAGTGTGGTGATCCTGGTGTCGGTGACGGCCGGGTCGAGCAGCAGTGCGGTGACAGCGGGTTTCCCAGGTGTCCCAAGGCTGTTGGACCCGTGGAGCCCGCCGGCGCCGTGGAGACCGTCGAGCCAGTCGGCGAGTCCCGCGGCGCCGATCAGCAGCCGGCTGGAACCGGACCAGGCGATGTTCACCGGACTCCTCCCGTGTGCCGGCTTTCCGCGTACCGCTCGGCGCCGGTGCGTACGGCCTCGGCCAGTTCGCCGATCTCCGCGTCGGTGGCGGTCAGCGGTGGCATGAGCTGCACGCCGTGGATGCCTCCGTGGACGATCGCGCCCGCCCGGCGGACGGCGGCGACGAGACCGGGCACCTCGGCCTGCGGCAGCGGTTCGCCGTCCGCTGTCCGTACGCGTACGGAGCGGAAGAGCCCGATGCCGTCGGTGCGGTCGAACAGCGGGTGTCCGGCGACGAGCCGGTCCAGTGCGGCACCGAGCGTCTCGGCCGCCCGGCGGCCCTGGGCCACCGCGTCCAGCCGGCGCGTCTCGTCGATGGTGGCGAGGATCGCGGCGCAGGTCACCGGAGTGCCCGCCTGCGTCTCGCCGTGTGAGAGCACGGCGTCCTCGTCGCGGAAGGCGTCGGCGACGGCCCGGGAGACCACCACCGCGGCGGCCGCGCAGGTCCCGTTGGTCAGCCCCTTGGAGGTGACCAGCAGATCGGGACGGCCGCTCCAGCGCTGGGAGGCGAACATGTCGCCGGTACGGCCGAATCCGGTGGCGACCTCGTCGGCGGCGAGCAGGAATCCGTACTCCTCGCGCAGCCTCAGCAGAGTGTCGACGTATTCGTCCGTCAGAGGTACGGCTCCGCTGCCGAGGACCGGTTCGACCACGACGGCGGCCACCTGCCCGCCCTGGGCCCGCATCAGTTTCTCGATGCCGGCCGGGTCGTTCGGCGTGACATGGCGGACCAGGCGCTGGTCGACGCCGTACACCTGCTGGCCGAGGTTCTCACCGGTGAGGGCGAAGCCGCCGAAGGTGAGGCCGTGATAGCTGCCGCGCAGGCCGACGACGAGTTTGCGGGACTGCTGTCCGCGCAGTGCGTGGTAGTGCCGGGCCGTCTTCATCACCAGGTCGTTGGCGGCGCCTCCGGAGGTGGAGAACAGCACCCGGGCGAAGTGGTCGGCGCCGCAGAGCTCCACCAGGGCCTCGGCGGCCCGCCGGGCGTAAGTGTGTTCGTAGCGGAAGACGCTCAGATAGGAGGCGTCACGCAGGGCCTCGTAGGCGGCGCGGGCGATGTTCTCGTTGCCGTGGCCGAGGTTGGCGTTCCACAACCCCGAGTCGCCGTCGAGGAGTTCGGTTCCGTCGGCGAACCGGACGCGCATGCCCCGGGCGGAGACGGCGCACAGCGCGTCGTCGCCGTGTTGGGACGGAGGGAGCAGCGAGGTCCACAGAGCGGGATGGTCCTGTCCGTGGTCCCGCCGGGGCCGGGTGTCGGTCGTCACGGTCATCTCAGGGCCTCCGCTTCCAGCAGGACGTCGTGGTGGCGCCCGCCGCCGGGCACGGGAGTGAGGGAGCGGACGGCGTAGCCGGCTGCCTCCAGCTCGGCGATGACCTGGGATGCGGGCAGTACGCCGATGGTGGTGGTGGCGACCGTGACGGGACCGTCGGCGGGTGGTTCGACCGGGACCATGGTGACGGTGCGAGTGGTGTCGCCGGCGCTCCACTGCTCGATCATCCGGTAGCCGCGTCCGTCCCGGCCGGTGGCGATGATCTCGGTCTCGTCCGTGCCGTCGGTGACCGCGTCGACCTCGACGGTGGTGAGCAGGAACCGGCCGCCCGGAGCGAGATGCTCCCGTACACAGCGGTAGAGACCGGGACGGGCGTCGGGCGGCAGCAGCGAGATGGAGGTGGTGCCGAGGACGACGGCGCCGAAGCGGCGGCCCAGTGCGAAGTCGCTCATGTCGGCTCGCACCGGAGTGCAGCGCTCACGCACCGAAGGTGGTGTGGTGGCCAGCCGGCCGCGGAGGAGTCCGATCATATGAGTGGACAGTTCCAGTGCGGTGACGTCGCGGCCCAGGCCGAGGAAGGGAAAGGTCAGCCGGCCGGAGCCGGCCGCCAGGTCCAGTACGGCACCGGGAAGCCGGCGCAGCGCGGTGAGGAGTTCGCGTACCTCGTGCGGCGTGGTGCCCGCGAGATCGTGGTAGATGGGTGCGCCGGCCTCGTCGTACAGGTCGCACAGGACGGCTCGTTCACCGAGTTCGGCGACGGCGCGGGCGGCGCGGCCGGTGAGCGGAGTGCCCCCGCGGGCGGGACTGAGCAGTGTGGCGGCCATCAGACGGTCACCTCCTTCGGTGCGTCGGTGTGGTCACGGGGTGCGGCGGACTCGGTCAGCGGCAGTCCGATGCCCGCGAAGTAGGCGGCGACGGCGTCGACGGTGTCCGGGTCGGCGTAGCCGGCGGCGGCCCGCGCCGAGCCCGTGACCAGCAGCGCCTCGGCGGCGAGCGCGGCATCGGTGGAGAGCGCGACGGTGCGGCGGTCACCGGTGTGATGGATGAGTGCGCGCTCGTCGTTCCACAGCAGCAGCGGGGCCGTGGCGGACTGGTCCCGCGGCGCGGCGAAGCCGTCCAGCGCGGCGACCACGCGGCCGCCGAATCCGGAGACACGCGGCTGGTCCAGGCCGCGGGTGACGGCCTCTCGGACGGCTCCCACGGCTGCCAGATAGCGGCCGAGCCAGGGGCGGGCGGTCAGCCGTTCGGTGCGGGACGCCGCGTCGGGCAGCGCGCCGAGGGCGCCTGGTGACTCGCGCCAGGCCCGGTGCAGTCCGGCGGGCGAGGTGCCGACGGGACCGAGCGGCGCGCCGCCGGGTGAGACACGGACCGTTCCGTCGGCGGCGACATACAGCCGCAGTCCGGGGCCGTCGCCTTCCGGATCGCCGCCCAGTGCTCCGAGGTCGCCGAGCTGCACCGAGGGATGGGTGAGGAACGCGGAGAACTCGCCTCGCGCCAGGGCCTGTTCGGCATCGTCGAGATAGGCCTGGAAGTCGGCCTCCTCGGCGATCCTGATCAGCGTCGGCCCGAGCACCGAAAGATAGGGAGTGATCGAGTAGGCCTGCACCTGGAGATAGAAGTCGGGATGCAGACCCGCTTCCGCGCCCGGCTCACCGAGCGAACCCTGCCAGGTGATGACCTCGGCGCCGGACTCGTGCCGTACGGGCTCGGCGCTCGGTTCGTCACCGGAGACGAGCACGACGGTGCCGGGTCCCGCCACACCCGAGCCCAGCAGGGCGTCGAGATGGACGGCGTCCTCCAGGACGACGGTCGCGGTGAACGGCGGACGAGGAGAGAGAGCGGCCAGCGGACGCCCCGTGCCCCACTGCAAGGCGTGAGCCTTGACCGAAGCGTATGTCATGAGCATGCCTATCGTGAGAACGTGAAGGACGGAGGTAACGGGTGCGGAGACGTCAGGCGGCCAGACCGAGCGCGGTCAGCAGAGTGCGCAGTTCCTTCGTGGCGGCCTGCGGTCCGAAGAGCGCGGCCACGCCGGTGACATTGAGGACGATCTCGTCGGCGCCCGCCTCCCGGTAGGCGTCGAACTTGGCCAGCAGCTCGTCCGGTTCGCCGTACAGGAAGGCGTCACCGGCGACCAGTGCCGCGCCCTGCGCGGCTTCGTCGGCGGCCGGAGAACCGGTGGCCTCCGGAAGTACGACACCACCGCGCCGGAGCATGTCGCGATAGTGCTGTGCGCGCAGATGGTTCCGGTTCGACGCGAGCGCGAGCTGTACGGGATCCCGGTCGGCGGCCGCCAGAGCGACCGGCACCATGGCCACCACCCTGGGAGCGGGCCGGCCGGCCTTCTCCGCACTCTCGCGCACCGCCGGCACGATGTGGTCACGCAGATAGCGGGCCGGTGTCAGCCAGGTGATCGCCGCGTCGGCGACCTCGCCGGCCACCCGGGCCATACCGGGGCGCAGCACACCGAGTCCGAGCTCCACCGGTGGTCCCGGCATCACTCGCAGCACCGCCTCCTGGTGCACGTACTCGCCGTCCAGTATGTCCTGATGTCCCGTCAGAGCGGCGCGTACGGCGGTGAGATACTCGCGGGCTGCGGTGAGCGGACTGCGGTACGGGGCGCCGAGCAGGGCCTGTTGCACGCTCGGGGCACCGGGTCCGTATCCGGCCAGTACCGATTCGCCGGTCATCAGCGAGAGCGAGCGGGCCTGGAGCGCGGCCTCCGTCGGGTGCCTCAGCGGCATCAGGGTCACGCCGAGTCCTGCCGGGACCCGGAACCCGGAGCCTGCCGCGTGGGCGAATCCCTGGTGGGACTCGGTGGCGAGGCTCTGTCCCTGCCACAGCCGGCCGGCGCCGGTCCAGTGGACCAGTCCCGCGAACGGCAGCATCTGTTCCGGTCTGTTCGGAACGAACGGGACGAGGACCGAGTAGGCGGTCATCGGGCTTCTCCTGCTCCTTGGACGACGGGCGGCGGATGGTGGTGAGTGGCGCTGGACGGCCGGGCGGTGTGGCGCTCGGGTCCGGACTATCCCCAGTCGTTGATCTGGAGTCCCATGGAAGCCGTCACCAGCGCGGCCAGGTCCTTGACGCCGAGCAGACCGTGGCTGACAGCCTGAGCGTGGCCGGACACCGGCGCCAGGGCCTCGTCGGCGTGCGCGCTGCCGGCCCCGGCGAGTCCGAGCAGGACCGCGGCGGCGACTGTGGCGGTAAGGCGCTTCTTCATGGTGGTTCCCCCTTGTTTCACGACTGGCCGGACCGGCGGTCCGGCCGCCTTCGGCCGGACATCCGGTGAGCTCCGGAGGTGTTTCCCGGCGGCTCCTTGTGACCACAACTCTGCCGTTCGTGGAGCCTGTGTTCGAGGGCCCTGGCGCGCAGCTTGCTGCGTTCGCTCATGTCACTTGCTGCGCTTGTCGCGCTCCGCGCCCGGAAGCGGAATGCCGCATTGACATGGCCTTTCCACCGCCGACCTGGTAAATCTGAGCCGGAATGCGTGATCAGCAGACGTGTCTGGGGGAGCCATGTCGCATCCGATTCTTGAGTTCCTGGATATAAGACCCGAAGACGAGAACTTCTATCGCGTACTGCTGCGCACCGGCGGCGCGAGTCCGCAACAGCTCGCCAGGCACTGCGACATGGACGAGGAAGCGGTGTGCGTACTGCAGAAGAGAGCGATCGGCCTCGGCCTCGCCACCGTCACCGACGGTCTGCTGCGTCCCATCACACCCGCCAAGGCGGTGCAGAACCTCATCGACCACCGCATCGCGCTGACGCGTGAGGAGTTGGAGAGCGCCGCCGCCGCGCACGGTGTTGTGGCCGCACTGCTCGCCGAGCGCGACACCGCCGCGCCCGCCGACCCGTTCGCCGACTCCGACCGGCCCATGATGAAACACCTGGAAGGACTCGCCGAGGTCCGGGCCGCCATCGACGAGCTGGCCTTCTACACCCGTTCGGAATCACTCACGACGTGGCCCGGCGGCCGCATCCCGGTGGACAGCATCACCACGGCCCGTCCGCTGGACGAGCGCATCCTGCGCCGCGGCATCCGGATGCGCAGTCTTTTCGGCGCGGCCGCGCTGGACGACGCCGAGACGATGGCGTATCTGCGCGAACTCGTCCGCAAGGGAGCGGAGGTGCGCATCTCCCGTGTACCGCTGGAACGCATTCTGATCTACGACCGGGCGGCGGCGCTCACACCGATCGATCCGGCGGACAGCATCCGCGGCGCTCTGCTCACCCGGGAGCCGGGACTGGTCGCGGCGCTGGTCTCGCTCTTCGAGCGGATGTGGGGTCAGGCCCAGGAGCTTCCGGTGCTGGTCGGCGAGGACGGACCGGAGTCGGCCGGCGAGCGGCCCTCCGAGATCGAACGCCGGATCCTGGAATCGCTCACCACGGCGGACAAGGACGAGACCGGGGCCCGCGACATCGGCATCTCGGTCCGTACGTACCGCAAATACGTGGCGGCCCTGATGCAGCGGCTGGACGCCTCCAACCGCTTCCACGCCGCGCTGCTGGCACGCGAGCGCGGCTGGATCTGAGACGACTGGGAGTACGTGAGACCGGTGCGCTGACACGACTGAGGCCGGAGCACCGTAGGACGAGTGCTCCGGCCTCGGCCGGACGGCATCGGACGAGCGGCGCCGCCGGCTATCGCCTGGCACCTCGCGTCAGCGCACGGGCGCACACGAGCGCGCCAATGGCGAACACGGACACGGCCACGGCCTTGACCGCGCCGTCGAAGATCACCAGCGAGCAGGCGAGCGCGATCAGCAGTCCGGTCATCCCGGCGAGCGGATTCCTGGCGGTGCCGCCAGTGGATTTCTGGGCCATGACGCGGGCTCCTTCAGCAGGGGGAATGGCGATTCCACTGTGACAGCCACCACTTCCGCACGCGCCGCTGTCCGCGTGCAGCTTCCTGCGAACCGCCTCGCATCATCCTGCGCCCGACGCGAAAACCTCACGGGGACAAGACCGTCGGCCCGTACGCGGTACGAGAGCGCCGGGGCCCGCGCGCCGCCGGGCCGCCGCACCCGGCGGAAGCTCTTCCGAATAAAGTTGCTACATTGCGCAACTGTAGAAGCATGGGGTGAGCTGAAGAGTTAAGGGCGCGTATATGGCAGGCAGCAGCCGGGACACGGCATCCGCCGGCGGCCGGCGGCGAGGACGTGGCCGGCTGCGGATCACACTGGCGATAGCCGTGTCCCTTCTCGTACTCGTCTCGGCGGGCGCCGGCTGGATCTATCTCAAGCTCAACGGAAACATCGAGACCTTCAGCGCCGATGGAATCTCCGAGAGCCGGCCTCCCAGCTCAGTCGGCGGACAGAACGTCCTGGTCATCGGCTCGGACGCGCGGAACGACGGCAACAGCGAGCTGGGCGGTGGCAGCGAGGACGACATCGGCCGCTCCGACACCGCGTTCCTGCTGCACATCTACGCCGATCACCGGCACTCCGTCGCCGTGTCCGTCCCGCGCGACACCCTTCTCGACATACCGCCCTGCCAACTGCCCGACGGGAATTGGACCAAGCCGCAGAAGGACACCATGTTCAACTCGGCGTTCTCCGTGGGAGAAACCGCGAAGGGCAATCCGGCCTGCACCCAGAACACCGTCGAGAAACTCACCGGGCTGCGCGTCGATCACACCGTCGTCGTCGACTTCAAAGGCTTCTCGAAACTCACCGAGATCGTCGGTGGTGTAGAGGTGTGTCTGCCGCAGAACATCTATCAGCGAGATCTCGATCCCAACCGGGCCGACCGCGGAAAGCGTCTCTTCGCCAAGGGCGACCAGACCGTCGCGGGCCGCAAGGCGCTGGACTACGTACGGATCCGGCACGGCATCGGCGACGGCTCCGACATCGGCCGGATCAAGCGCCAGCAGGCGTTTGTCGCCGGTCTGATCAAGAAGGTGAAGAGCGACGGACTCACCGCCACCAAGCTGTTGCCGCTCGCGGACGCGGCCACACGGTCCATGACCGTCGACCCGGGACTCGGCACCGCCGACAAACTGCTGAGCTTCGCGATGTCGCTCAAGGACATCGATCTGCACAACACCAAATTCGTCACCGTGCCCTGGCGTTACGAGGGCTCGCGGGTGGCGGTCGTCGAACCGGACGCGGACGCTCTCTGGGCGGCGCTGAAGGCCGACCGTACGATCGACGGCACCGACGCCAGCGGCAAGAAGGACGCCGAGGGAACAGGCACCGCCTCCCGCGCGCCCAGCCCGAGCGCCGCGCCACCCGTCTCCGGCGCGGGTGTCACCGTCACCGTCTACAACGGCACCACGGTCAACGGATTGGCCGCCCGCGCGGCCCGCGGTCTCACGGATCACGACTTCACGGTCACCGGCACCGCGAACGCGAGCACCCAGGACCATCGCACCACGGTGATCGAGTACGGCCCGGGACAGTACGACGGCGGACGCACCGTCGCACGCCTCTTTCCGGGTGCGCGGCTCCAGTCGGTGTCCGGAGCGGGCATAGCCGTCGTCCTCGGCACGTCGTACGCGGACGATCCCTCGGCCGGGACCTCCGACGGGCCCTCGGCGGCGCCCACCGCGCTGCCGACGGCCATAGCGGCCGGAGCCCGTTCGGCCGACGACGACCCCTGCTCCAACCTCTCCTACGGCTGAGCGGCGCGTCCTTCGCGACGGCCGGACCAGTAACGGCTACGGCTCAGACACGCCACGCGGGAGCCGGCGCGGCACGGGCGGTGAGCTGTCCGACCATCAGCCGCACCACGGTCACCACATCGGGATCGTCGACGAAATAGACCTGCCGGCGGCCTTCGCGACGCGACCGTACAAGACCGGCGAGCTTCAGCTTGGTCAGATGCTGGCTCACGGCGGGAAGTGCGCCGCCGACCCGCTCCGAAAGCCCCGTCACATCGCATTCGCCCTGCGCCAGCACCCATACGATGTGCAGCCGCGCCGACGACGCCAGCAGCCCGAACGCGGCCGCGGCCTCCGCCAGGACCTCGGCGGGAGGGTCCGCGGAGTCGCCGACGGCTGACGTCACGATCGCTCTCCCCTCCCGCGCGGGCAGCGGCCCCGAGTGCCCGAACTCGGTTGCCCGGACTGGACTGCCGGACCCGGCGGCTCAGTCTAAGGGCTAAGCCCTGAGGGGCCGAGCCGTTACGAGTAGTCCGCGAGCGCCTTCTTGACCGAGCGGTAGCGCGCCAGCAGCACCGGCCGCATCCAGCGCGTCGACCTGGGCAGATTGCGCATCAGAAGCTCGTATCCCGGGACCCGGTCCGGATCTTCCATCAGCCCGAACACCAGGTGCAGGCCCGAGCGCGAGGCTCCTCGGACGATCGTCTTCCGCAGCCGCACGATGTCCCGGTCCGGGACCTTCGGGAACAGCTCCAGCAGCACCGGCTCCTCGTCGGCGAAGTGCCTGACCAGGATCTCCTGAACTCTCTGCGCGGCGGGCAGCCCGGACACGGTCGCCTGGCCGACGATCTCCAGAGCACGGGTGCGCTCCACCGAGGACTCCGGCGCGGCGATGGCGTCGACCGCTCTGGCAAGGGCGTGCAGCTCGGCTTCGAGCGCCTGGTGCTCGATATTGATCTGGTTGAGTTCGCGGACGGCTGCGGGAAAAAGATCAATGAGTACCGGCCAGAAGAGCACGTCCTCGCTGGAGTGGTAGCGGTGGACGAACCCGATCAGCCAGCGGGTGGTGCCGACCAGCGCCTTGACGTCGACGGGCTCACCGCCGACGAGACGCTGGTACGACGTACAGACGAGGGCGGCACCTCGGCGCATGACGGTGTGCGCACCGATCATTTCCTCGTACATGCGCACACCTTCGGCACGAAGCGTAGGTGAAGCAGCCATCTCGGTCCCTCAAATTCGGGTAACACTATGAGCAATGAAAACGAGTTTACAGCATCGAATGCTTACCATAAAATGCGAACATGGCCGGACCACGTCCGTACAACTCACCTCGCCGCGCACTGACCGCGGCGGCGACGCGTCGCGACATCCTGGACGCGGCCCGACGGCTGTTCCTGAAGCGCGGCTACGCCCAGGTGACCATCGCCGACATCGCCCGCGAGGCCGGGACCGCGGTCAAGACGGTGTACGCCAGCGCCGGCGGCAGGGTCGAGATCCTCCGCGAGACCGTCCATCGCGCGTTCACGAGCTCGGACGAGCGGGACATCGTCACCCAGGTGCGGGGCACCACGGACGCCGCCGCCGCCATCGCGCTCCTGGCGCACCTCACGCGACTCAGCGATGAGGAGCACTACGACTCCATCGCCATCCTCTACAGCGCACTGTCCGTCCACGAGAGCGCCGAGGCGCTCTGGGCGGAGGGCACCTCCGCGTATCACTCCGCGCTCCGCGAGATCGCGGCGCACCTGGAACACCTCGGCGCGCTCAAGCCGGGCATGACCGTCGACCGGTGCTCCGACGTGCTGTGGTTCTGCTTCGGACTGGGCGCCTGGCGCACTCTCATCGACGAGTGCGGCTGGACCTGGGACCAGGCCGAGGAGGAGCTGGTCTCCGTGGCCACAAGGATGCTGCTGGAATAGCCCCTGCCCGAATGCCACCGACTTATTCCGTTCTGCGCCGATTTGATCGATCCGGCCCGCCGACTGTCCAACCCAAGTTGTCCACAGGCTTTGTCCACAGGCTGAGCGAGAGGCCGACACGAAGTCAGGGGCCGGGCGCAGAATAGGGGTCATGACTGAGATCACCGGTTCGACGCCGGAATCAATGCCGGCGTGGGAGAAGCGATTCCGGGCGCCGCGGGTTTCGCTGCCCGACTGGGCGGAGGACGCGCCCGAGCGGGCGCTGTTCGTCTCCAACGCGACGGGGACGTACGAGCTGTACGCGTGGGATCGCACGACCGGCGCGCAGCGGCAGGCGACGGACCGGCCGAACGGCACGACGGACGGCGTGCTCTCGCTCGACGGCGAGTGGATCTGGTGGTTCTCGGACACGGACGGAGACGAGTTCGGGGTCTGGATGCGGCAGCCGTTCCTCTCCGGACCGGACAACGGGAGCGACGAACCGGCGACACCCGGGCTCGCTCCCTCCTATCCGGCCGGTCTGGCGCTCGGCCGGGACGGCACGGCGATCGTCGGCCGGTCGACCGACGAGGACGGATCGACCCTCCATGTCGTACGGCCCGGAGAGGCGCCGGTCGAGATCTACCGCCACCGCGAGTCGGCCGGTGTCGGGGATCTGTCGCACGACGGCGAGCTGATCGCCATTGAGCACACGGAGCACGGGGACGCGATGCACTCCGCGGTGCGGGTGCTGCGGCTGGACGGCTCGGTGGTGGCCGAGCTGGACGACACCGAGGGCGGGACGCGCGAGCTGGGCCTGGAGGTGCTGGGCTTCGCACCACTGGCCGGGGACAGCCGGCTGCTCATCGGCCATCAGCGGCGGGGCCGTTGGGAGCCGATCGTGTGGAATCCGCTGACCGGCGAGGAGACCGAGCTGGCGGTCGACCTGCCCGGAGACGTCAACGCGGAGTGGTATCCGGACGGATCGGGACTGCTGCTGTCGCACAGCTTCGAGGCCCGCGGCGAGCTGTGGCGGTACGACTTCGCCAAGGCCGCGCTGATCCAGGTGGAGACCCCTTCCGGGACGGTGTCGGGAGCGACGGCCCGGCCGGACGGAAGCGTGGAGTATCTGTGGTCGTCGGCGGCCCTTCCGCCGGTGGTCCGCTCCACCGCGGGCGGTGTGGTGCTCGACCCGCCGGGTCTGACGGCGCCCGCTTCGGTGCCGGTGGAGGACGCCTGGGTCGACGGCCCGGGCGGCCGGGTGCACGCGCTGGTGCAGCGGCCGGCCGGGCAGGGCCCGTTTCCGACGGTCTTCGAGATCCACGGCGGTCCGACCTGGCACGACAGCGACGCGTTCGGCGCGGGACCGGCCGCCTGGGTCGACCATGGATACGCGGTCGTGCGGGTCAACTACCGCGGCTCCACCGGATACGGGCGGGAGTGGACGGACGCGCTCAAGCACCGGGTCGGGCTGATCGAGCTGGAGGACATCGCGGCGGTCCGCGAGTGGGCCGTGACCTCCGGCCTGGCCGATCCGTCGAAGCTGGTCCTGTCGGGCGGCTCCTGGGGCGGCTATCTGACCCTGCTCGGTCTCGGCACACAGCCGGAGGCGTGGACGCTCGGGCTCGCGGCGGTGCCGGTCGCCGACTACGTCACGGCGTACCACGACGAGATGGAGGCCCTCAAGGCGATGGACCGCACTCTGCTGGGCGGCACTCCGGAGGAGGTGCCCGAGCGTTTCGCCGCGTCGTCGCCTCTGACCTATGTGGACGCGGTGCGGGCGCCGGTCTATATCTCGGCCGGTGTGAACGACCCGCGTTGCCCGATCCGCCAGGTGGAGAACTACGTCGACCGGCTGGTGGCCCGGGGCGCGGCCCACGAGGTGTACAGATACGACGCGGGCCACGGTTCGCTGGTGGTGGAAGAGCGGATCAAGCAGGTCCGGCTGGAGCTGGACTTCGCCGCGAGACACCTCGGCTGAGCGGAGCCCGCTCGGTCCCGGGACAGCCCGGCCGCCGGCCCGGGACCGGCCCGCCCGGCGGACCCGGAGCGGGCCCCGGGACCGAGCCGCACGGCGGCGTTCCGTACGGTGGAGGGGTGTACCGGTTCCTGGTGACTCCACGCTGGTGGGGGATCAATGTCTTCGTCGTGCTGGCGATCCCTTTCTGTGTCTTCATGGGGACCTGGCAGCTCGGCCGCTTCGAGGACCGTGTCCAGTCGCACCAGGCCGCCGAGGAGCGGCCCGATCCGGCGAAGCGGGCCGCCGTGGCGGTGGACACCTTGCTCCCTGTCGACCAGGAGACATCCGGGCGGCACGCCACGGCGAGCGGGCGGTACGGCGAGCAGTTCCTGGTGCCCGGCCGGGAGCTGGACGGCAGGACCGGCTCCTATGTGCTGACCATGCTCCGCACCGACGGCGGCAAGGCGCTGCCCGTGGTGCGCGGATGGCTGGCGCAGGGCGGGAAGGCACCCGCGCCGCCCGGCGGCGAGGTCACCGTGACCGGTTCGCTCCAGGCGTCCGAGTCCACCGGCTCGGAGGGCGTGCGGACCGGCGGCGCACTGCCGGCGGGACAGCTCGGCATGATCAGCGCCGCGTCTCTGGTCAATCTCGTCCCGTACGACGTGTACGACGCCTGGATCACCGTCACCCGGGCGTCCGACGGACTGCGGGCCGTACCGGCGGTCGCGCCGCAGAACACCGGACTCGACCTCAAGGCGTTCCAGAACCTCGGCTACACCGGTGAGTGGTTCGTCTTCGCCGGGTTTGTGCTCTTCATGTGGTTCCGGCTGCTCCGCCGTGAGGCGGAGGCCGCCAAGGACCGGGTGCTGGGGCTGGAGACCGCCGCCTGAGCGCCTGTCCGGTCCCGCTGTCCGGTCCCGCTGTCCCCGTCCCGCTGTCCGGCGTTGCGAACGCCTCGTCCTACGCCTCGTCCTACGGCGCGTTGAGGACACCTGTCCGGTAGATCGTGCCCGCACAGGCGTTCGGGATCGTCGCCTGCGCGACCGGCGCACCCGGCTCCGCGGTGTGCGACACCGAGACACTGCCGTCCACCGTGCCGTCGTTCACCATCTGTGTTTCCGCGTTGGACGCGTCCGTACCGGAACCGGCGCCGGAGCCCGCGGCGGAACCGCCGGTCACTCCCGAGGCGTCGTCCGACGGCGTGGGATCGGGCGAGGCGCCCGAGGTCGGACAGGTGTTCGTCGGCACCCAGGCGAACTTCACCTCGTACGCGCTGCTCGGCGCCAGCACCAGCGCCGACACCTCGGCGGACGGATCGGGCAGTCCGGTCGCCGCGTCACCCGTCGTGTGCGCGACGACGCTGATCCTGGCCGCGTCTGCCGCGCCGGTGGGCTGGAAGCTGATCGAGCCGCCGCCGGTGACCGAGCAGTCGGTGCCGGAGACATTGGCGACGCGGAAGACTCCGTACACCTTGCCGTCGGCGCCGGGAGCGCTCGCCTCGGCGGTGGTGACACCGAGCTGGCTCGCGGCGCACCTGGGTGAGGAAGCGGTGTACGCGTCGCCCGGCTTGGACGGGACGCCCGTGCCGCCGTCCGACGAGTTCGCCGTGTCACCGTCCGGTTTGTCCTTCTCGCCGGCGTCGTCCTGAGCGGCGGATTCGCCGCCGGACGGGACGCCGGCTCCCTTCTCTCCGTCTCCGGTGTCCTTGCCCGCGCCCGTGCCGCCCTGCGCCTGCTCGCCGTGACCGGCGTTGACGGGATGCGCGTCGGACGCGCCGCCGGAGTTGGCGACATGGACGAAGGCGGGGACGGCCGTACCGAACAGGATCGCGGCGGCCGCCATCCCGACGACGGCCTGCCGCTTTCTGGCCCGCCGGGCCGGTACCGCCTTGCGCAGACGGTCCAGGGCTCCGTCGGACGGCTCCAGGTCCTCGACGGCGCTCTGGAACAGCCGTCGCAGGTCCGGTTCGTCGCCGCCGGGGCCTTCTCGGAGGATCCCGCCGAGGCCCCGGCCGAGGCTCTCGCCGGGACCGCTTCCACTGTCGCGGCCGGCTCCGGTGTCACCGAGGCCGCCCAGCTCGTTCTCCGGCCCGTTGTTCACAATTCCGTTTCCAGTCAGGTCGTTCAACGGTGCGTCCGGCCCGGCCTGCCCGTCCTCACGGCCGCCTCCACGGCCGAATCCGTGCCGGTCCTTCCGCCCACTCATGCCGTGGCCTCCATCGCGACGCGCAGCGCCGCGATGCCCCGCGAGCCGTACGCCTTCACCGAGCCCAGCGATATGCCCAGAGTCTCGGCGACCTGCGCCTCGGTCATGTCCGCGAAGTACCGCAGGACCAGCACCTCACGCTGTCGGCGCTGCAACCCTCGCATCGCCTTGATCAGCGCGTCCCGCTCAAGCTGGTCGTACGCGCCCTCCTCGGCGCTCGCCATGTCGGGCATCGGCTTCGAGAGCAGCTTGAGGCCGAGGATGCGGCGGCGCAGCGCGGACCGGGAAAGGTTCACCACAGTCTGCCGCAGATACGCGAGTGTCTTCTCCGGCTCGCGTACCCGGTTGCGCGCCGAGTGCACCCGGATGAACGCCTCCTGCACGACATCCTCGCAGGAGGCCGTGTCGTCGAGCAGGAGGGCGGCGAGCCCGAGCAGCGACCGGTAGTGCGCGCGATAGGTCTCGGTGAGGTGATCGACGGTGGTACCCGCTGCCATCGCGCCGTCAGCGCCGTCGCGAGGCGACGCCAGGTGCGTGGGACGCGCGGCGGGCATAGGCGCGATCACCGGCATACCGCCGGGTGTGCGGGGCCGCCGGCGCGGGCGCACCGCTGCGCCGCGAACCGGGACAATCGCTGTGATGTCGAGAACCTCTGCCACGCCTGTTGGACACGCTTCCCCCCGTCAGGGTTGTACGCGCACGTCATCGCATTTGACGCTGCAACAATTACCCTCATGCGTACCTGATCTCCCCCAATGCCCCAATTTTCCGCGGTTCCGCACAGGGGCGACCGCAGAGACGCTTCGCGACCGGCCGGCGGTTGCAGTGCGCGCGCGGAAGGACGGATACGCATCGTCGAACAAGACCGCGCCCCAGCTCAAGTGGTGCAGACCATCGACTTGCTCACAGGACGTTCACGGATTCTACAAAGATTTAAGGATCCGCCGCCTCCGTGTTTCCGCCGAACACCGCCGCGCCCGCGGGAGTTAAGGGATGGCGCGATACCGGGCGACACCGCGTGAATGGCGGATGAACGCCACACGATGGCGCCCGGCGCGACACTTCAGGCCGCCGCGCCTCAGCGCTTCGACAGTTCCACGGCGAGGGCCTCGGCGATCTGAGCCGTGTTCAGCGCGGCTCCCTTACGGAGGTTGTCGCCGCAGACGAACAGCTCCAGCGCGCGAGGATCGTCCAGCGAGCGCCGTACGCGCCCGACCCAGGTCGGATCCGTGCCCACCACATCGGCGGGCGTCGGGAAATCACCTGTCGCCGGGTTGTCGAACAGCACCACGCCCGGTGAGGTCGCCAGGATCTCGTGTGCGCGGTCGACCGTGATCTCGTGCTCGAAGCGCGCGTGCACCGCCAGCGAGTGAGTGGTGATCACGGGAACATGGACACAGGTCGCCGCCACCCGAAGATCGGGCAGGGACAGGATCTTCCGCGTCTCCTCGCGGATCGCCATCTCCTCCGACGACCAGCCGCCCTCCCGGACGGAGCCGGACCACGGCACGACATTGAGCGCCAGCGGCGCGGAGAAGGGCCCGGCGGCGTCACCGAGCGCCCGGCGCACATCGCCCGGTTGCGTACCCAGCTCCGTACCGGCGACCAGGGAGAGCTGATCGCGCAGAGCGCTGATGCCGTCCTGGCCCGCGGCGCTGACCGCCTGGTACGAGGAGACCACCAGCTCGCGCACACCGAACTCGGCGTGCAGCGCGCCCACCGCGACGATCATCGACAGCGTGGCGCAGCCCGGACTCGCGACGATGCCGCGCGGCCGGGACCGTACGGCGTGCGGGTTCAGCTCGGGAACGACCAGCGGGACACCGGGATCCATCCGGAAGGCGGCCGAATTGTCCACGACGACCGCGCCCTTGGCCACGGCGACCGGCGCCCACCGGGCGGACACCTCGTCCGGCACGAGGAACAGCGCCACGTCGACGCCTTCCAGAGCCTCCTCGGAGAGCCCGAGGACCTCGGTCTCCTCGCCGCGTACGGACAGCTTGCGGCCGTCCGTACGCGCCGAGGCGATCAGCCGGATGTCGCCCCAGACATCGGCGTGCTGCGACAGGATCTGGAGCATCACGGCGCCGACAGCCCCGGTCGCACCCACGACCGCGAGCGTCGGCCCACCGTTCATCGCGCGGCGCTCCCGCTTCTGTCGCCGGCGCCCGTGTGTGTACGGGTACGGGCGGTGCGGATGCGGATCATCGTCCGGTGCCTCCGTAGACCACGGCCTCGTCGGAGTCGCTGTCGAGACCGAAGGCGCTGTGCACGGCGCGCACGGCCTCGTTGACCTCGTCGGCGCGGGTGACCACCGAGATACGGATCTCGCTGGTCGAGATCAGTTCGATGTTCACGCCGGCGTCCGACAGCGCCTCGAAGAAGCCCGCGGTGACACCCGGGTTGGTCTTCATACCGGCGCCGACGAGCGAGATCTTGGCGATCTGGTCGTCGTAGCGCAGCGACTCGAAGCCGATCGTGGACTTCGTCTTCTCCAGCGCGTCGATCGCCTTGCGGCCCTCGGTCTTCGGCAGCGTGAAGGAGATGTCGGTCAGACCGGTCGAGGCGGCGGAGACGTTCTGCACGACCATGTCGATGTTGATCTGGTTGTCCGCGATGGCGCGGAAGATCGTCGCGGCCTCGCCGGGCTTGTCGGGGACGCCGACGACCGTGATCTTCGCCTCGGAGGTGTCGTGGGCGACACCGGAGATGATGGCCTGCTCCACCTTGCGGTCCCCTTGTGGCTCGTTGCTGACCCATGTGCCCTGAAGCCCCGAGAACGAGGAGCGGACATGGATCGGGATGTTGTAACGGCGTGCGTACTCCACACAGCGGTGCAGCAGCACCTTGGAGCCGGAGCTGGCGAGCTCCAGCATGTCCTCGAACGAGATCCAGTCGATCTTCTGGGCCTTCGTGACGACCCTCGGGTCGGCGGTGAAGACACCGTCCACATCGGTGTAGATCTCACACACCTCGGCGTCCAGCGCGGCCGCCAGCGCGACAGCGGTGGTGTCCGAGCCGCCACGTCCCAGCGTAGTGATGTCCTTCTTGTCCTGGGACACGCCCTGGAAACCGGCGACGATGGCGATATTGCCCTCGTCCAGCGCCGTACGGATCCGGCCCGGCGTGACATCGATGATGCGCGCTTTGTTGTGGACCGAGTCGGTGATGACGCCCGCCTGGCTGCCGGTGAACGACTGGGCCTCATGGCCCAGGTTTTTGATCGCCATCGCCAGCAGGGCCATGGAGATCCGCTCCCCGGCGGTCAGCAGCATGTCGAACTCACGCCCGGCAGGGATCGGGGATACCTGCTCGGCGAGATCGATCAACTCGTCCGTCGTGTCGCCCATCGCCGAAACCACGACGACCACCTGATGGCCGTTCTTCTTGGCATCGACGATTCGCTTGGCGACCCGCTTGATGCCCTCGGCATCGGCTACGGAGGAGCCTCCGTACTTCTGCACGACAAGGCCCACGTGCGCTCCTCGCTCAGTCCATTACTACTGTCGGCTCAGTTTAGCGAGCGGCAGCATGACACCCCGGCTATACCACATCGTGAGATGTCCCGCCCACCCAATGCTTACCAGGTGCCGGACGCGGCCGCTCGGTGAGGATGCTGCCCACGTTGGGATGGGACACGCCAAACGTGGGACGCGTCACAGACCGGAGTCCTGGCCAGGCGTCGTGGGCCGGGCGACGATGTGTCGGACAGGGCCTAATCCACTACGGCGACTTTCGTTCCCACGGTGGCGAACTTCCATATGGCACCGCCGTCGCCGGACCGCACCCGTATTCCTCCGGTCTGAAGTCCGGCCGCCGGCTCGGGTGATGCTCCGTCCACGGCATTCGAGAATGCGATTGATATCCCGGATTCAACGGCGAAGTAAACAACATTCTCTATCCGGGCCCCGTCGGAACCAGTGCCGTCCGCCTTCCGGAAAGAAACTCCGTACGATCCCTTCGCCGGACTGACCGTCCCGGGCCACACGGTGAATGAGCCAACGGGCTTGTCCGCCACGTCGACCAGCCATACCCGCCGCTGTCCGAGTGAATAGACGATGCGTCTGCCCGCACCCGACCCGGCGGGTATCACGGACTCCGGACGCGGCGAAGGCGATGCCTTCACACTCGGAGAGGCGGACGGCCGTGGTGCGCCGGCCTGTGCGCCGTGCGGGGCCGCACGGTCGGCCTGCAGAGCGACCACACCAACGATGGCGAGCGCTCCGGCGGTCAGAACGGTAAGCCAGGCCCACGAGGGCAGCCGACGGCGTGGCACAGGCGCGGGTCTCCTCAAGTCTTCCACTTAATAGCGGCAATGTAGCCGCTGCCCCGCGCCGTCTTTTCGCCGCCCTCAGGTGACCGTACGCAGGCCCAGCGGGCCGCCGATCTCCTCGGCCATCACCCTGCCCGCCTCTTCGGCCAGCGCGTCCTCGCCCAGGTCCTGATCCGTGTCAAGGCCGTCCAGCGCCGGCAGAGGCTGGTCGAGACGGACATGCGCGACCAGGGACTGGAGAGCGCGGAGAGCGGCGGAGGCAGTGGAACCCCAATTGGAGAAGTAGGAGAACTGCCACCACCACAGCGCCTCCGTCGTCCGGCCCGCGCGGTAGTGGGCGAGGCCGTGGCGGAGATCGGCGACCACATTGGCGATGTCGTCGGAAATACGGGACGCCACGGGCGCCTTGCGCGGCTCGTACGGGTCGAAGACCTCGGAGTACACATCGATCGGCTCAAGGATCACGGCGAAGCGCTCGCGCAGATCGTCGACATCGGGCTCCGGGCCGAGGTCGGGCTCGTACCGCTCGTCGGGAAGGATGTCCTCGTGTGCGCCCAGCCGGCCGCCGGCCAGCATGAGCTGGGAGAACTCCAGCAGCAGAAAGGGCACGGCGCTGTCGGGCTCATCACCTTTCGCCACTTCCGTGACAGCGACGATGAAGCTCTCGATCTGGTCGGCGATCTGGACCGCGAAGTCGTCCGGGTCCTGATTGACGGCGTGCAGGGTTGCGTCAGACATCGAGAAGTCGTCTCCCCTCGAAGGCACGCCCGAGCGTGACCTCGTCGGCATATTCCAGGTCGCCCCCCACGGGCAGACCGCTGGCCAGGCGTGTGACTTTCAGGCCCATCGGCTTGATCATGCGAGCGAGGTACGTGGCCGTGGCCTCGCCCTCCAGATTGGGATCGGTCGCCAGGATCAGTTCGGTGACCGCGCCGTCGGCGAGCCGGGTCAGCAGCTCACGGATCCGCAGATCGTCGGGGCCGACGCCCTCGATGGGGCTGATCGCGCCGCCGAGCACGTGGTACTTGCCCCGGAACTCACGGGTGCGCTCGATGGCGACGACGTCCTTCGGCTCCTCCACCACGCAGATCACCGCCGGATCGCGGCGCGCGTCACGGCAGATCCCGCAACGCTCCTCCTGAGCGATATTGCCGCACACGACACAGAACCGGACCTTGTCCTTGACCTCAAGGAGGGAGTGCGCGAGGCGGCGCACATCGGTCGGCTCCGCCTGCAGGATGTGGAAAGCGATCCGCTGCGCGCTCTTGGGACCGACGCCGGGCAGCCTGCCCAGTTCGTCGATGAGGTCCTGGACCACGCCTTCGTACAACGGATTGCCTTCCTTGCTGCTGCGATGCCGCCGGCGGTGTGCCGCCTTACGGCTGGTACGTACGCTAGTTGCTACCGGGAGGTCTTAGAAGGGCAGGCCCGGCATACCGCCGAGGCCCTGGGCGAGCGGGCCCAGCTTCTCCTGCTGGAGCTGCCGCGCGTTCTCGTTCGCCGCGTGGACGGCCGCGACGACGAGATCCGCGAGGGTCTCGGTGTCGTCGGCGTCGACGGCCTTCGGGTCGATGACAAGGGCACGCAGCTCGCCGGAGCCGTTGACCGTGGCCTTCACCAGGCCACCGCCCGCCTGACCCTCGACCTCGGTCGCCGCCAGCTCCTCCTGCGCCTGGGCGAGATCCTGCTGCATCTGCTGGGCCTGCTGAAGGAGCTGCTGCATATTGGGCTGGCCACCACCGGGAATCACGGTCACTCCAGGCATTTCGACGACGTTCTGTCTGTAAGGCGAGCCTACGTGGTCACCGAGCGGCTCGCCCTACCCGGCCAGAAGAACTCTTTCGGGTGAGAGCCTCCCGCCTCCTTTACCTGATCAACGCGCACGCTCGGGCGTAAATACCGGGATTTCGGGCGCAGAGCCCACCATTCGGCGGTAGGAATGCATGCGCGTCACCACGCACGTCCCGCGCACCGGCCTGCCCGTGCGCACACCGTCCGTCACACGGAGTCACAGCAGATCGCAGAGGAGTACCCCGGTGAGCCAGCCGGACATGCAGCCGGGAGGCCACGCCCGGGAGGAGAGCGCCGTGTCAGGTGCCGCTTATGACGAGGGAGACAGCGGCCCGCCGCACGCCGATCTGACCGGTGGGCCGTTCCCGCTCGGAGACTGGGAGGAACCGGCGGAGCGGCTCGACGAGCTGTTCCGCTGGGTCGAGACGGGCGCGCTGCGCACGGTCGACTGGTATCTCTCCGCCCGGCTGCGCAAACGCCGCGTCGCACGCGTCCTGCGGGCCGCCACGGTCCTCGGAGTGACCGCGGGCGCCGCGCTGCCGCTGCTGGACCTCACCGGCGCGCTGGTGGGAGCGGCGGGCTGGGGATATCTCTCGCTGCTGCTGGGTGCGGCGTGTCTCGGATGCGACCGGCACTTCGGGCTCACCTCGGGATGGATGCGGGCGGTCGCGACGGCGCAGGCGGTGCAGCGCAGACTCCAGACGCTCCAGTTCGACTGGGCGTCGGAGTGCGTACGGGAGGTGCTGGGCCCGACGGAGGGCACGGCGAGCGAGGCGGCGGAGCGCTGTCTGGCGGTGCTGCGGAGATTCACGGAGGACGTGACGGAGCTGGTGCGGGCGGAGACGGCGGACTGGATGGTCGAGTTCCGCTCGGGGCCCGCGCCGCTGGTGATGCAGTCGATGCCGATGGGCGGGACGCGGGACGGCTCCGTACCGGCGCCGGGCCGCTTCCCGCTCCCGCCGGGCGCCCGCCCGAACATGCCGAGGCAGCGGCCGCCGGAACCACGGTGACCTCCGGCGCGCGGCGGCGAGGGGCCGGCGCGGATCTCGCCGGCGCCGGCCCCGTAACCAGCCACATCAACGGCCACATCAACGGCCACAGCCGCTCTCGCGGCCGCCGTCCGCCGTCCGCCGTCAGCTAAAGATGATCATTGAGCCCTGGCCCAGGCTTCTGGTGGCCGCCGCGTGCAGGCCGAGCCAGACATGGCGTTCGCGGGCGAAGGGGCCGTCGTCGTACGGGGTCGAGGCCGCCGGTTCCTCCAAGGACGTGGGGCGTTCCGGCGGGGTCGGGGCGGGCGGAGGGTTGGCCGCGTCGATGCCGATCGACGCGGCGACGAATTCGAGCTCGCGCAGCAGGCCCTGCGTGGAGCCCAGCGGGCCGCCGCCCGCGAGCAGTTCGTCGTTCGAGAGCGGTCCGGCGAAGTCCACCGGGACATACGCGCCCGCGTGGTCGTAGTGCCAGACCAGATGGGACTGCTGGGCCGTCGACTCGAACATCTCCAGGAGCTGCTCGTAGTCACCGCCCAGCTCACCGACCGGTGTCACCGCGAGGCCGCAGAGCTGGAGCAGATACGCGCGCCGCAGGAAGTGCAGCGCGTCGTAGTCGAAGCCGGCGACCGGGGCGACATCCCCGGAGAGGCCCGGCATATAGGCGAAGACGGGAACGGGCGGCAGTCCGGCGTCGCCGAGCGCCTTGTCGTAGATGGCGATCTCTTCGGCGAAGG
Source organism: Streptomyces sp. AK02-01A (assembly GCF_033795305.1). Lineage (NCBI taxonomy): Bacteria > Bacillati > Actinomycetota > Actinomycetes > Kitasatosporales > Streptomycetaceae > Streptomyces > Streptomyces sp. AK02-01A. The sequence continues at coordinate 49,984 of NZ_JARBAE010000033.1, read as the reverse complement.
GATTGTCGGGGCTGTGGCACAGCACATCGACGAGGGGGACCAACCACAGGTCACAGGCCAAGGGAGGCTCGCTCTCCAACGGGTTCGTACGCGTGCGCGCGATGGTCGGGACAGCGTAGTGCGACAGGCACGTTCAGCGAAGGGTCCCGGTCGGGCGGCGTTGACGAGCCCCGGCCGTCTCCTGTGCGCGCGCCCCGCCGGAAGGCGCCCGCGCGCCCCGGCGCCCGGCTCCCGCGCGCTCCCTCGGCCGACACCGGCGCGGCGCTGCGCGCGGGCCTCAGCGGGCCCCGGCCGGCCCGGCGGGCGGCAGGTCCCAGATCCATACGCCGCCGATCCGCTGTCCCGGCCGTCCGAAGATCTTCTCCAGCGTCTCGTACAGGGCCGCGTCATTGGGCTGCGGCGCCAGCACCACCACACCCGCCTTCCAGAAGGCGAGGTCGTAGCGTGCCTGCGCCTGCCAGTCGGGGCCGATCCCCGGGATCTGGCCGCCGTAGCGGACATCGCGCAGCAGATTCGAGGTGTAGCGGGCCGGCGCGCCGTAGATGCCTCTGCGGTCCTCGCCCCAGGGCCCGTTGAAATAGCCGCCGGGCACGGAGAAGCCGAGGCCCGTCGCGGACTGCCAGTGCAGCGCCTCGGCGCTGCCGGGATCGGGCAGCGGCACAGGCACGACGGTCTCGCCCTCGGAGACATACGAGCGGTACGTCCCCCGCGCGATGAACGGCGGCACGTCCGGACGGTCCCGCACCGGCAGCGGCGTCGGCAGGATCGGCAGCAGCGCCGCGGCGATCGCCGCCAGTCCGACGATCCGGTGCGCGCGCGGTGGTACGGCAGGGCCTTCACGCCGGTCCGTGAGCCGGTCCACGGCCAGCGCGAGCAGCGCGCCCAGCGCCGGCGCGCAGATCATCGCGACCCGTGACTCGATGACCGACTCGAAGAGCGGCTGATGCGCGAGCGCCCGCCAGGGACCCGGCAGCACCACGTCCGTGAACGGGATCCGGATCTTCGGCCCCAGCGACAGGAAAGCCGCCGCGACCGCCGTGAACGCCAGCGCCTTGACCACCGCCGACCGCCACAGCCACACCACGATCCCGAAGGCGAGGGCGATCAGCGGCCAGCCGTAGAAGGCGTTCTGCTCGGTGCGGTTCATCGCCAGGCCGTCGGCCGTCGTCTCGTCGCCGAGCAGCGCCCGTCCGGAGAACTCCAGGAAGGCGAGCGGGCTGTTGCCGGCGTTGTCGCCGTGCAGCACGCTGTGGTAGCTCCCCGGACCGAAGAACTGCCAGTACAGCGGGAACGCCAGCAGCGGCAGACAGACCTGGGCCGCGAAGCCGAGCCCGCGCAGCAGCGGCCGCAGCGCCGCGCGCGCCACATCGCGGCGCACCACCGCGTACGAGAGCGCGAAGAGCAGCATGCCCACCGCCGCGAGCAGCAGCGGTTCCTCGCCCAGGAAGATCTGGTACGTCGCGAAGAGGCCGAGCAGCACGCCGTCCCGTACGACGCCGGGCCGTTCGCCGTCCTTCGCCGCGCCCGCGCGTCCGCTCTCGCAGAGCCGCAGTGCCCGGTCGATGATCACCGGGATCATGAAGAGCACCAGGAAGTTGGGGTGCGCGTTGGCGTGCGACATCATCGGCGGCGCGAACGCCGCGAGGGCCGCTCCCAGCGCCGCCGCCCAGCGGCTCCGCACGAGCCGGCGCGCGAACAGCCAGTACCAGGCGACGGCTGTCGCCGTCAGACCCAGCGTCAGTACGAGCGCCCAGGTGACCGTCGGCCCGAAGGCGAGCGTGACGGGTGTGAGCGGCACGGAGAGCCCGAGCATGACGGTGTTCGCCATCAGGTTCACGCCGTCGGGAAAGTTCTGGAGCGTGGTGAAGAGCGGGTTGCGCAGATGCGCGACATTGTCGGCGGTGACCTCGAAGAACCATTCCCACTGGTTCTGGTCCGAGCCCGCGTCGGCGAGATACCCGTGGTCGAGATCCGCCCACAGCCCCTTGTAGAGGAGAAAGGAGGCGAGCAGGAAGAGCCCGGCGACGACGAGATCCGCACGGCGGCCCTCGGCGGGACGCCGCGTCCGGCCGGTCCGTCCGGTCCTGAGCCGTATCAGCTCCAGCAGGACCCTGCCGTAGTCGAGCGGCCGTACCTTCGAGCCCGGCTGGTGCGACCAGCGCACCGGCACCTCCGTCACCGGCCAGCCCGACCGCCGGAAGAACCGCAGTATCTCGACGTCGATGCCCCAGCCGTCCAGCCGGGAGTCGGCGAAGGCGGCCCGCGCCTGCTCGCCGTCGAAGAGTTTGAAGCCGCACTGGGTGTCGCTGATGCCCGGGACGGCGACAAGCTGTATCAGCCGGTTTCCCAGCCGGCCGAGCCACTCGCGCACCGCGAGCTGACGTACCTCGATACGGGCGTCGGGATGGGCGCGGGATCCGATGACCGCGCCCGTGCCGTCGGCCGTGAGCTGCTTGTCGAGCCGGTCCAGCTCGTCGATCGGCGTCGCGAGATCCGCGTCGGTCACCAGCACATGCCGGCCGTACGAGGCCAGGACGCCCTGTCGCAGCGCATGGCCCTTGCCGTGGTTGCCGTCGCTCCTCACCACCTGGACGCGCGGCTCGGCGGCGGCGGCCTCGGCGGCGATCCCGGCGGTGCCGTCCGTCGAGCCGTCGTCGACGACGATCAGCTCCCACTCGCCCCACCGGTCCGGATCCGCGCGCAGATGCGCGCAGATGGCGTCCAGCGTGGGACGCAGCCGCCGCTCCTCGTTGTACGCCGGTACGACGACGCTCAGATCCACGGCGGACGCGCCGGTGGCCAGTGGCACACCCGTGTAGTCCGTGGTCGGGTCCACTCTCGCCGGATCCCTGCTCACCGCTGTGGACTCTCCAGTCGGTCCGCCCACGCGAGCGAATGATCGTCGTACTCGCCGATCACGGCGCGCATCGCCACCGCGTCACCGAGAGTGAAGGCGTCGACCAGCCGCTCGTGTCCGCTCCACAGCCACTTCTCGCCCTCGGCGTCCTCGCGCAGGAAGGGCACGGAGAACACCCAGGCCTGGACGCGCAGCCGGTGCAGGAAGTCCGCGACATAGCGGTTGGCGACCAAGGCGCCCAGCTCGCGCCAGAACCGCAGGTCGTAGCCGATGAGAATGTTCAGATCCCCGGTCCTGGCCGCGCGGGTGGCCTCCTCGGCCCGGCGGCGTACCGACACCAGTGCGGCGCCGTGCGCCCTGGCCGCGACATGTTCGCCCTCCAGCTTGCGGAAGACGCCGTCCACGAGCAGTGAGCGTGCCTCGATCATGCCGCGGAAGTCCGCGACGGAGAACTGGTGGACCCGGAAGCCGCGATGCTGGTCGGAGTCGAGCAGGTCCTGTGCCGAGAGGTCGACCAGCGCCTCTCTGACCGGGGTCGCGGAGACTCCGTACTGCTCGGCGATCTGCTTGACCGTGAACTCCTGTCCCGGCAGTAAACGCCCTGCCAGCACTTCGTCACGCAGCGCGTCCGCGATCTGCTGCCGCAGGGTATTGCGGGTCACGGCTCCGCTGGCGGGCATGGTTTCCTCCCCTCGTCCGGCTCCGGACACCTTAAGCCAGCGGGTGGGAGGGTCGGGGCGGGCCATTCCGAGGCAGGCCGGATCCGGCGGGCCCGGCCCGGCCCGCCGGGACCGCGGCGCGGCGGTCTCCGGACATCGCGCGTCAGCCGCCGCACCGAACGCTCCGCGCCTACACCGTGTGCTCGTCCGCGACCGTCAGCGCCGCGTCCAGGAGCGCCAGGCCCTCCTTCGCCTCGGCCTCGGTGATGTTGCAGGCCGGGACCGCGTGCGTACGGTTCATGTTCACAAAGGGCCACAGACCGCTCTTCTTGCAGGCCGCCGCGAAGGCCGCCATCGGCGCGTTCGCCTCACCCGTCGCGTTGTACGGCACGAGCGGCTCGCGGGTCTCCCGGTCCCGGACGAGGTCGAGGGCCCAGAAGACGCCGGTACCGCGGACCTCGCCGACCGACGGATGCCGGGCCGCCAGCTCGCGCAGGCCGGGGCCGAGGACCGTCTCACCGATATGAGCGGCGTGCTCGACGACCTTCTCGTCCTCCATCACCCGCATCGTCGCGATGGCCGCCGCACAGGCCAGCGGATGGCCGGAATAGGTGAGTCCGCCGGGATAGGGACGGGTGGCGAAGGTGTCCGCGACGGCGGCGGAGATGGCCACACCACCGAGCGGCACATAGCCCGAGTTGACGCCCTTGGCGAAGGTCAGCAGGTCAGGGACGACATCGAAGTGCTCCGCGGCGAACCACTTGCCCGTACGGCCGAAGCCCGCCATCACCTCGTCGAGGACGAAGACGATGCCGTGCCGGTCGCAGATCTCGCGTACGCCCGCGAGATAGCCGGGCGGCGGAGTCATGATGCCGGCCGTGCCCGGGATGGTCTCCAGGATGATCGCCGCGATGGTCGCGGGACCTTCGAAGGCGATGGTCGATTCGAGATGCTCCAGCGCGCGGGCACACTCCTCCGCCTCCGTCGAGGCGTAGAAGGCCGAGCGGTAGAGGAACGGCGCCCAGAAGTGGACCACGCCGGACGAGCCGTTGTCGGACGCCCAGCGGCGCGGATCACCGGTCAGATTGATCGCGGTGGAGGTGGAGCCGTGGTAGGAGCGGTACGCGGAGAGCACCTTGGGACGGCCGGTGTGCAGCCGGGCCATCCGGATCGCGTTCTCGACGGCCTCGGCGCCGCCGTTGGTGAAGAAGATCTTGTCGAGGTCGCCGGGAGTGCGCTCGGCGATCAGGCGCGCGGCCTCGGAGCGCACATCGAGGGCGAAGGCGGGCGCGAAGGTGGTGAGGCGGCCCGCCTGCTCCTGGATCGCGGCGACGACGGTGGGGTGCTGATAACCGATGTTGGTGTAGACGAGGCCGCTGGTGAAGTCGAGATAGCGGTTGCCGTCGTAGTCCCAGAAGTACGAGCCCTCGGCGCCGGCGACGGCGAGCGGGTCGATCAGCTCCTGGGCGGACCAGGAGTGGAACACATGCGCGCGGTCCGCGGCCTTCACGGCGGCGCCGGTCCGCGGGTCGGCGGAAGCGGCGTAGTCAACAGGATGGTTCATCCGGCCAGGTTAGGGACGCGCCGGTGGGTGGCGGTATGGCCACGGTGTATGGCCTGGGCCGCATTGATCGGCAGGATGTCCACGCACCGGGCCGGCGCGCGCCGTACGGCTCAGGACGCCCGAGCCGTCGTACGGAACCTCGCCCGGTAGGTCGACGGAGTCACGCCGAGCTGCCGCAGGAAGACCCGTCGCAGCGACTCGTCACTGCCCAGACCGCTGCGCCGCGCCGCGCCCGTCACCGTCTCTCCCGCCTCCAGCAGCGCCTGCGCCGCCTCCAGCCGGACGGATTCGACATACGCCGCCGGAGTGCTGCCGACCTGTTCGCCGAAGAGCCGCGTGAGATGACGCGCGCTCAGCCCGCCGCGCCGGGCCAGCGCGGACAGCGAGTGGTCGGCGGCCGGATCCGCCGCGACCTCCCGCAGCAGGCCGCGCAGCACGTCGTGCTGCGGACTCGGAGTGCGCGCGGCGACGGAGAACTGCGACTGGCCGCCGGGCCGGCGCAGGAACACCACCAGATCGCGGGCGACCTCACGGGCCAGATCCGCGCCCTCGTCCTCCTCGACCAGCGCGAGCGCGAGATCGATGCCCGCGGTCACTCCGGCCGAGGTGTACATACGGCCGTCCCGTACGAAGATCGCGTCCGGGTCGACGTCCACCGCCGGAAAGCGCCGGGCCAGGACGGCCGCGTGCCGCCAGTGTGTGGTCGCCCGCCTCCCGTCCAGCAGTCCGGCCGCGGCCAGCGCGAAGGCGCCCGTACAGACGGACGCGATCCGCGCGGACCGGCCGGCCAGCCCGGTGACCGCGTCGAGCAGCCCCGCCGGCGGCGGCCGGTGCGGCAGTTCGTCGGAGCCGGGAACGACCAGAGTGTGGATCCGGCCCGTCCCGGCGACGGGCGCGTCGGCGCCGAGCCGCGTACCGGTGGAGGTGATCACCGGCCCGCCGTCCGCCGAGCGGACCGTCAGCGCGTACGCACCGCCGAGTCCCGCCGCCGTCCCGAACACCTCCAGCGGCGCGGCGACATCCATCAGCCGAACGCCGTCGTACACGAACACGCTGATGTCCTTGCGCTCTCTGCCCCGCATACGGCCACGGTAGCCCGCGTCGATGGCCGGATGTGTGGGATGTACGTCTGGATGGACATGGCGGGGTCCGGGTGACCGGCGTGAGAGTGGTGACAGGCCCCGCACGCGGAGGCCGCCGCACCCAGGGCCGGTCCGCCAAGCCCCGGAGTCCGCCTCGTGAAAGGAATCCGTCATGTCCGAGCGCATCGCCGGTATCGAGATCCCCGACAGCAGTCTGGCCAGGGAAGCCACCGAGATGGTGCGGGACACCACCGGGTCGCTGTTGTACGACCACTCCCGCCGGGTCTTCCTCTTCGGCTCGCTCCAGGGACAGCGGCGCGCGCTGTCGTACGATCCCGAACTGCTCTACATCGGCGCGATGTTCCACGACCTGGGCCTCACCAAGGGCTACCGGGCCTCCAAGCAGCGCTTCGAGATCGACGGCGCCGACGCGGCCAGGGGCTTCCTGCTGCGCCACGGACTGTCGCAGGAGAGCGCGCGCATCGTCTGGACCGCCATCGCGCTGCACACGACTCCGGAGATCCCGGCCCATATGGAGCCCGAGGTGGCCCTGGTCACGGCCGGGGTCGAGTTCGATGTGCTGGGCATGGGACTGGACGTCGTCCCGGCGAAGGCGCGGGAAGAGGTCGTCGCGGCGCACCCGCGGCCGGACTTCAAGCGGCGGATCCTCCAGGCGTTCACGGAGGGAATCGAGCACCGGCCGGACACGGCCTTCGGCAATGTGAAGTCGGATGTCCTGGCGCGCTTCTCGCCCGGTTTCGTACGGAAGGACTTCGTCGACGTGATCGAGAACTCCGACTGGCCGGAGTGAGGAACGCGCCCGGAGCCGCTCCGCCGTGCGGCGTGCCCCGGCCCAAGGGCGGTCCGCCGTACCAGTCATGGCCTCGGGCCCGGTAACGTTCGCCCGCGAGCGAGGCGTCCCGGCGCGGCCGGATGCGAGGCGCCGATCGCGTTCGTACTGGCCGTACCCGCGTGACGCGGCAACGCAGCGGCCGGCCAGGGCGGCGAGCGAGGCGGAGACCGCCGAGCGCGCCGCTTCTGACGGTTTCAGGGGCACTTCGGAGTACGAGGAAAGGCCGCGCGGCCATGGAAAAGCTCGCAGCAGGAGATCCACAACGCATCGGTGACTACCGGCTGCTGGCGCGCCTCGGCGCCGGAGGGATGGGCCAGGTCTATCTGGCCCGCTCCGACCGCGGCCGGACGGTCGCGGTCAAGCTCGTACGTCAGGAACTGGCCGAGGAGAAGCGGTTCCGCGACCGGTTCCGGCAGGAGGTGGCGGCCGCGCGGCGGGTCGGAGGCGCGTGGACGGCGCCGGTCCTCGACGCCGACACGGAGGCGGCGACGCCCTGGCTGGCGACGGGTTATATGGCCGGACCGGCTCTCCAGTCGGTCGTCTCGGGGCCGCACGGTCCGCTGCCGGAACACTCCGTGCGCATTCTCGCGTCCGGTCTCGCGCACGCGCTCCAGGACATCCACGCGGCCGGTGTCATCCACCGTGATCTCAAACCGTCCAATGTGCTGGTGACGATAGGCGGGCCGCGCGTCATCGACTTCGGCATAGCCCGCGCGCTGGAGACGGCCGGCGACAGCGGTCTGACACGGCCCGGCGCGCTGCTGGGCTCGCCCGGCTTCATGGCGCCGGAGCAGGTGCGCGGCGAGCGGGTGACGGCCGCGTGCGACGTGTTCTGCCTCGGCTCGGTCCTGGCGTACGCGGCGACGGGCCGGACGCCGTTCGGCGCGGCCGATCCCCGGCAGGACACATCACCGGCGCTGATGTTCCGTATCGCGCAGGAGGAACCGGAACTGTCGGGACTTCCGCGCTGGCTGGCGGAGCTGGTGGACGCCTGCCTCCAGAAGGACCCGGCCGAGCGGCCGACCACGAAGGACATCCTGGCCCGGGTCGGCGAGTCCTCGGACTCGGGCGTGGGGCCCGGCGGAGAGCCCTGGCTGCCGGTCGGGCTGCTCGCGCAACTGGGCCAGCACGCGGTGCAGTTGCTGGAGCACGAGAACCCGGCGGAGCAGGAGCGTTCGTCGTCGGGAGCGGTGGCGCGGGTGGAGCCGGCGCCGTGGGTGGCGCCCGGAGTGAGCGGCATGCCGACGATGATCGTCGCCGCCGCGTCACCGGCCCCGGCACCTGCCGAGGAGCTTGCTCCGATGCCTCCTCCGGACTCCGCGCGGCCGCCGGGCGGCCCGGCTCAGGCGCTGCCACCGGCCGTGCGGACGCCCGCTCTGCCGCCCGGCGCCCAGACACCGGCGCTCACACCTGTGCCGCCGCAGGGCGCGGGTCCTTACGGCTATCCGCACCCGGCGTACGGCCCGCCTCCGACGCCGTACGGCCCGCCTCCGCAGCACGGCGGCGCCGGCTCCTTCGGCCCCGCCGCTCCGTACGGTCCCGCTCCGCTGCCCGAGCCCGAGCCCCGCAAGCGCGGCACGGTCGCGCTGATCGCCGTGGCGGTGATCGTCGCGCTCGGCGCGGCCGGTTCGGTCTACGCCTTCCTCGGCGACGGCAGCGCCAAGGACGACCGGGCGGCCCAGGTGAGTGACTCTCAGGACCCGAAGCCTCCGGCCGGCGACGGGCCGGGCTCCTCCTCCGCGTCGGCCTCGGCGTCCGCCTCGCCGTCGCCGTCGGCCGAGAAGGGCGATGTGCCCACGGAGTACCTCGGCACCTGGACCGGTGGTGTCGACACCAGCTCGGGCTTCAGCACCCGCCGGCTCGTCATCCGCCAGGGCGACGTGGGCGAAACGGTCCTCTCGCTGACGGCGGACGGCCCGGCCGCGGACGGCGGCAGCAGTTACCACTGCGTCTTCGAGGCGCCTCTGACGTCCGCTCCGGCCTCCGGCGCGCCGCTCAGCATCGGCGCCTCCAAGGTCACCACGGGCGAACCGATGACCGCCTGCACTCCCGGGACACCGACGGAGCTCACGATCCTGTCCGACGGCAGACTGCGCCGGGTCACGACGACCGGGGATTCGCTGACCTACAAGAAGGCCGGCTGACCGGCCTGACGGACACCGAAGTGCCCCGGCGGCCTGACGGACGCCGGGGCACGGTACAGCGGATCCGGCTACTGGAGGAACGAGTTGATCTCGATCGTCTCCGTGCGGCCGGGACCCACGCCGATCGCCGAGATCGGCGCTCCGGACATCTCCTCCAGCGCCTTCACATATCCCTGCGCGTTCTTCGGCAGGTCGGAGAAGGACTTCGCCTTCGTGATGTCCTCCGACCAGCCGGGCAGATACTCGTACACCGGCTTCGCGTGGTGGAAGTCGGTCTGGCTGTACGGGAGTTCCTCGACGCGCCTGCCGTCGATCTCGTACGCCACACACACCGGGATCTGCTCCCAGCCGGTCAGCACGTCCAGCTTGGTGAGGAAGAAGTCCGTGAGTCCGTTGACCCGGGTCGCGTAGCGCGCGATCACCGCGTCGAACCAGCCGCAGCGGCGGTCCCGGCCCGTCGTGACGCCCCGCTCTCCGCCGATGCGGCGCAGCGCCTCGCCGTCCGCGTCGAACAGCTCCGTCGGGAAGGGACCGGCGCCCACTCGCGTCGTGTAGGCCTTGAGGATGCCGATGACCCGGCTGATCTTCGTCGGCCCCACGCCCGCGCCCGTACAGGCGCCGCCCGCTGTCGGGTTGGAGGAGGTGACGAAGGGATATGTGCCGTGGTCGACGTCGAGCAGCGTGCCCTGACCGCCCTCGAAGAGGACGACCTTGCCCTCGTCGATCGCGTTGTTCAGCACCAGGGTCGTGTCGGAGACATACGGCTTCAACTTCGCCGCGTAGGTGAGCAGTTCCTCGACGATCTTGCCGGACTCTATGGCTCGTCGGTTGTAGAGCTTGGCCAGCACCTGGTTCTTGAAGTCGAGCGCCGCGTCGACCTTCTGGATCAGGATCGACTCGTCGTAGAGGTCCTGGACGCGGATACCGACGCGGTTGATCTTGTCCGCGTAGGTGGGGCCGATGCCACGGCCCGTCGTGCCGATCTTCCTCGAACCGAGGAAACGTTCGGTCACCTTGTCCATCGTGGTGTGGTACGGAGTGATCAGGTGAGCGTTTCCACTGATCAGGAGCTTGGATGTGTCGACACCGCGCTCGTTGAGCCCGCTCAGCTCGGAGAGCAGGACGGCCGGGTCGACGACCACTCCGTTACCGATCACCGGGATACATCCCGGTGAGAGGATTCCGGAAGGGAGGAGATGCAGTGCGTACTTCTGGTCGCCCACGACGACCGTGTGGCCGGCGTTGTTGCCGCCCTGATAGCGCACGACATAATCCACGGAACCACCGAGCAGGTCGGTGGCCTTTCCCTTGCCTTCGTCACCCCACTGAGCACCGAGCAGCACAAGTGCGGGCACAGGCGTACACCCCTTCCGGGCGGGGCATGTCCAAGGTCGGGGGCGCGCGAACGCCTTCCACACGGCGTGCGTACGCCGTATGAGATCGCACAGCGTTGTACGACACAGCCCGAACCGTCGAACCGGTTGCCCCGGAATAGACGAAGCCCCTGGCGCAATAGCGCAAGGGGCTCTTGCACAAAGATGCTACCCGAGGAAGGACCGAGGTGTCGGCTCCAGAGCCCGCCTATGACGGCGCGCAGCAGCTTCTGGTGGTCATCGACCCGGTCGCCCGCCGGAGCGACGGCGAATCCGTACGGATCGCGAAGGACGTACTGAGCGCGGGCGCGTCCGTGAAGATCTGCCTTCCCGACGGGCCGGAGGAGTTCGCGCGGGCGCTGGCCCGGCGCGGCAGCCGGCGGCCCGTGGTGATCGGCGACGACCGGGCGCTGCTTCGGGTGGTCGCGCTGCTGCACCGGGAGCGGGAACTGGCCTCCGGTGCGCTCTCGCTGGTGCCGGTGGGAGCTTCCGTGGAGCTGGCGCGTTCGCTGGGCGTACCGACGGGCACGGTGGCGGCGGCGCGCGCCGTGCTGGACGGTGCGGTGCGCCGGCTGGATCTGCTGGTCGACGACAGCGACGGCGTGGTGCTCGGCGATCTGCGGATACCGGCCCTGCCCGGCCGGGGCGCGGCGCCGGCCGTCCCGTCCGTCTGGGACACCTGCCGCTCGCTGGTCCGCACGCTGGTACGGCCGGTTCCCGGCGTCCTGGCGGCCCACAGCCACCGGCTGCGGGTGGAGGCGGACGGTGTGCTGCTGAGGGATCTGAACGAGCCGGTCGAGGGCGTGACGGTGCGCTCGCGCGGCGGACGGGCCGAGGTCGTGATCCGGACGCACGCGTCGGCCGAGCCGCTCCGGGCCAGCGCACTGTCCGTGACGGTGTCGGGTGCGGATTTCCGCTACCGGGCGGACGCCCGGGTCACCGGACCGGTCCGGACCCGGACCTGGACGCTACGACCTGGGGCATGGGGACTGACGCTGCCCGCGGGAGCGTCTTCGGGACCGGACGCGGCATGACGGCCGGACCGGGTGCTCGGCCGGTGACGACCGGCGAGGCGTTCAGTTATCCACAGACTGTGGATGAACGCCGGCCGGTGCGCGTCAGCGGACGTAGTTCTTCAGGATCTCGGTGTCCAGCTCGATACCGACGGGCTCGGGCAGCGAGACCCGCTCGCCGAACGTCACCGTGTGCTTGTGGCGATAGCGCCCGCCGTCCGGGTCAGGCACGCTGAACACGGAGACCGTGCAGGCGTCGCGATCGATCAGCAGATACACCGGGATACCCACGTCGGCGTAGGCCCGGGGCTTCTCCTTCCGGTCCCGTCGGCCGGTGTCGGAGTCGTACGAGGTGACCTCGACGGTCATCAGCACCCCGGCGAGGTCGGCCCACTCTCCCTGCCCGGCGAAGTGCCCCACAGGCACCAGGGATCCGTCCGGCCGGGCACGGCCCTCGCGGTACTTCTCGACCTTGAGCCCCTGCGTGTTGTTCAGCGCAAGATCCGGCCGAGACCGCATGCACTGGGTGATCAGCCACATGATGATCTCTCCGTGATCCCCGTCCGCCGCCTCCTCGACCCCGATCCGCCCGTCGATGAACTCAAGCCTGACGGTCTCGGACTCCACGGCGGCGAATCTCTCGAACTCCGCCGGCGTCATTGGGGACATGTGGTCGGCCATAGCAGTCATGGTGCATCTCCCGTCAGGCGGAGACCAGTGTGACGGGCCCGGGCCGGGTCCGTACGGCATCCGAGCTCCGCTCACCCGTGTGAGTGATCACCAACCGGGACCGCCGCTATCCCGGCGTGACCAGCCGCGCCTCGTACGCGAACACCGCCGCCTGCGTACGGTCCCGCAGTCCCAGCTTCACCAGGATGCGGCTCACATGCGTCTTGATCGTGGATTCCGCGACCACGAGATGCTCCGCGATCTCCGCGTTCGACAGGCCCTGCGCGATCAGGACGAGCACCTCCGTCTCACGCTCCGTGAGATCACCTATCCGGGCCATCGCCGGTGCGCGCGGAGCCTCCGCCAGCTTGGCGAACTCCGTGATCAGACGCCTGGTGACGGTCGGCGCGAGCAGCGCCTCGCCGGACGCGACCACCCGTACTCCGTCGGCGAGCTGCCGCGCCGAGGCGTCCTTCAGCAGAAAGCCCGAGGCCCCGGCCCGCAGCGCCTGGTACACGTACTCGTCGAGATCGAAGGTGGTCAGCACCAGCACCTTGGCGTTGGCGTCCGCCGCGACGATCTCGCGGGTCGCGTCGATACCGTTCAGCTCCGGCATCCGGATGTCCATCAGCACCACATCAGGACGCAGTGCGTCGACCTGACTGACGGCCTCGCGGCCGTTCACCGCCTCGCCGACGACCTCGATGTCCGGCATCGCGTTCAGCAGGACCGAGAAACCCTCGCGGACCATCACCTGATCGTCGACGATCAGCACCCGGATCGTCATGACGCGTCTCCGTCACGTACGGCGGCCACCGGGATGAACGCCGCGACCTCATAGCCGCCGTCCTCCAGGAGATCCGTGGTCATCTCGCCGTTCAGCATCGTCACACGCTCCCGCATACCGGTGATGCCGTGCCCGGCGCCGGGCGACGGTTTGACCAGGCCGCGCGGCGCGGTGTTGACGACCCGCAGGCCCAGGCCGCCGAGCACATACGAGATCTCGACCCGCGCGGTCGAGCCCGGCGCGTGCCGCAGCGCATTGCTGAGGGCCTCCTGGACGATGCGGTACGCCGACAGTTCGACGCCCTGCGGCAGCTCGCGTACCGCGCCGGTGACCGTCTTCTCGACTGTCAGACCCGCGTCCCTGACATTGCCGAGAAGCCCTTCGAGATCGGCGAGCGTGGGCTGCGGAGCGTCCGGCGCCTGGTAGTCCTCCGCCCGTACGACGCCGAGGACACGGCGCAGCTCGGTCAGCGCGGCGACGGCGTTCTCCCGGATCGTGGTGAAGGCCTGCTCCAGCTCCGGCGGCGGATTCTCCACCCGGTACGGGGCGGCCTCCGCCTGGATCGCGACCACCGACATGTGGTGAGCGACCACATCGTGCAGCTCGCGGGCGATGGTGGTGCGCTCCTCCAGCAGCGTGCGCCGGTCGCGTTCGACGGCGGTGACGCTCTGCTGCGCGGCGACCTCCTGCCGCGCCTCGCGGCGGATGTGGAACGCGGTCACCGTCAGCAGCACCAGCGCGGTGACAAAGAGCAGCGGCACGGTGTTGGAACCGTAGTAGCCGCGGTTCAGGAATGCCTCGGCGAACACCCCGTACGCCGCGGTGAGCAGCCACATCCAGGCGGCCGTGCGCGGCCGGGTGCGGATGGCGGCCACCGTCGTCACCACGAGATACGCGGCGAAGGCCTCAGGAGTCCAGGGCCAGCCGTCGAGGCCGCCGCCGGCGACCAGGCTGAGCAGGCCGTTGCCGATCAGGAAGATCCACCAGGCGCCGACCGGCCTGACCAGTGTGAGCAGCACCGGCACCACCGGGAAGAGGCCGAGCACACTGCCACTGCCGAAGCCGACGAAAAGCACCATCAGCGCGGCGGCGACGACGAGGGCGTGCGGTGTCCAGGCCGCGTACTCCCGTATCCGGCCCGGCAGCCGGCTGACCAGCGGACCGTCCGTCCGCATGGGCCTCAGCGGACGATAGGCGAAGGCATCGTGGAAGAGGTCCTGGCGCAGGCCGCCGAGCGCGCCCATGGCCAGGCGGAACTCGGGGCTCCGGGTCTTCCCGGTATCTGTCTCGGTCACGTTGCCACGGTAGGTGGCGGGAGGGACGGGGTCGTCACCTACGATGCGGATCCTTCGGCGTCCGTCCCAGGTACTACACGCTCCCACCAGGCACGGAGCGGATCCGGGTGCGCCGCCTCACACCGGCTGGACCATCCGGCGCCGACCGGACGCGTCACCAGGCGAGCTGGGCGATCTCCTCCGCCACCACCGCGCACGCGTCCGCCGCCGGGTCGACGAGCGGCAAGTGGCCGACGTCCTCCAGCAGTGTCAGCCCGACCGTCTCGCCCGCTCTGGCCGCCGCGTCCACGAACGCCTCGGCGACGGCATACGGCACGGTGAGATCCATACGTCCCTGCACCACGGCCGTCGCGATTCCGGTCGGCAGCAGCGCGGCCGGATCGGCGCTCTCCCTGCGCTGTTTGAACTCCTCCTCGCCGCCGAGCAGTTGCAGGATGGCGCCACCGCACACATCCAGCTCCACGGCGCGTACGAGATCCGCTATCGGCGCGAGCGCGACGACTCCGCGCAGCGGCGGCGGTTCCGGCAGCCGCCACGGCGAGCCCTCGGGCAGCACATGCCTGGCCGCCGCCCACAGCGCGAGCTGACCGCCCGCCGAGTGCCCGGTCACCACGACACGCCGCGCGTCGGCCTCCGGCAGCGCGGCCTCGACCAGCGCGGGCAGCGCGTCCAGGGCCGCGGCCACATCGTCGAAGGTCTCCGGCCAGCGTCCGGCGACCGGCCCGCCGTCCAGCGGCGCGGTCTCCGGACCCCGCCGGTACTCCACATTGGCGACGGCGAAACCGCGGCGGGCCAGGAAGTCGGCGAACGGCGAGAGATGCAGCCGGTCGTACGGCGCCCGCCACGCACCGCCGTGCAGCACGACGACCAGCGGCACCCGCTCCTGGTTTCCCCGCGGAGCGTAGAAGTCGATCACCTGGTCAGGATGTTCGCCGTACGCGGCGGTGACATCCGGCGGGACGGCCGGACGTGCGAAGACCGATGCGGTCTCCACGGCGTCACGAGCAACGGCGTCGTGCGCGGCGGGGTCCGGCATGTTGCTCCAACCTTTCGGTACTGGGGCCGAATTGACCTGGTCAGCGGGGACGGTATCA
The DNA here is from genome assembly GCF_033795305.1 of Streptomyces sp. AK02-01A. Taxonomy (NCBI): domain Bacteria; kingdom Bacillati; phylum Actinomycetota; class Actinomycetes; order Kitasatosporales; family Streptomycetaceae; genus Streptomyces; species Streptomyces sp. AK02-01A. Next base: position 34,594 of record NZ_JARBAE010000033.1, on the reverse strand, counting down.
GCCTCGAAGGGACGCGATCACACCCCTCGGTCCCGCTGCTCACCGGCCGGCTGCCGAGGCACCTCCGCCAGCACCTCTCCGAGCACCCGCGCCGCCCGTTCCGCGTCCGCGAAGCCCACATAGAGCGGGGTGAATCCGAAGCGCAGCACGTCCGGCCTGCGGAGGTCGCCGATCACACCACGGGAGATCAGCTCCGCCATGACCGCCGGTGCCTCGGCGCAGCGCAGGGCGACCTGGCTGCCGCGTTCGGCGTGGGCGGCGGGCGTCATCGAACTGACCCGTCCGGCCGGGGCGTACGCCGCCACGCACTCCAGGAAGAAGTCGGTGAGCGCCAGGCTCTTCGCCCGCACCGCCTCCACGCGTACTCCCTCCCAGACGTCGAGGGCCGCCTCCAGCGCCAGCATGGAGAGAATGTCCGGCGTGCCGACCCGGCCCCGGACCGCGCCGTCCGCCGCCGCGAAGTCCTGGGCCATCGCGAACGGATCGGTGTGCGCGTTCCAGCCCGGCAGCGGGGAGTCGAAGGCGGCCTGGTGGCGCTCGGCGACATACAGGAAGGCGGGCGAACCGGGCCCGCCGTTCAGGTACTTGTACGTACAGCCGACCGCGAGGTCCACGCCGTGCTCGTCCAGTCCGACCGGCAGGGCGCCCGCGCTGTGACACAGGTCCCAGACGACCAGCGCCCCGGCCGCGTGCGCGGCCGCGGTGATGCCGGGCAGATCGTGCAGACGGCCGGTACGGAAGTCGACATGGTTGACCAGTGCCACGGCCGTACGCGGTCCGAGAGCGCCGGACAGCTCCGCCGGATCGACCGGCACGATCCGCCGGCCGGTCATCCGGGCCGCGGACCGCGCGATGTATCCGTCGGTGGGAAAGGTGGTGGCGTCCACCAGGATCTCGTCCCTCGCCGGATCCGCGGACTCCGCGAGGCGCACGGCCGCCACGACGGCCTTGAAGACATTGACGCTGGTGGAGTCGCCGACGACGATCCGGCCCTGACCGGCGCCGACGAGCGGCGCGATCCGGTCGCCGATCCGCTCGGGCGCGGTCCACCAGCCGCCCTCGGTCCAGGAGCGGATGCGCAGCTCGCCCCACTGCCGGCTGATGACGTCCTGAAGGCGCCCGGCCACATGGCGGGGCAGCGCGCCCAGCGAATTGCCGTCGAGATAGACGGTGTCGTCGTCGAGTGTGAACAGGTCGCGCAGGCCGGCCAGCTCGTCCTCGGCGTCCAGCGCCGCGGCGCGTCCGGCGAGGGACCGGGCCTTCGGCTCGGGACCGGACAGCGGCCCGGACACCGGCACGGCCACCGGCCCGGACAGCGACTCGTCGGTGGACAGTGACTCAGACATGGCTGCGCGCCGTCCACAGCTCGGGGAAGACGTTCTTCGTCGCCCGCTTCTCCAGCCAGGCCACGCCCGCGGAGCCGCCGGTGCCGGTCTTGGAGCCCATCGCCCGCCGGGTCGCCACAAGGTGGTCGTTGCGCCAGCGCCACACCAGCTCGCCGACGTCCGTCAGCGCCTCACCGAGCCGGACCAGCTCGGTGTGCTGGTCCGGGTCGCCGTAGATCCCGGCCCAGATCTCCTCGATCACGGGCGACGGCTCGTACCGCTTCGAGAGGTCCCGGTCGAGCACCTCCGCCGGGACTGGCAGCCCGCGCCGGGCGAGCAGCCGCAGCACCTCGTCGTACAGGCTCGGCTCCTGGAGCGCCTTCTCCAGCTCCGCGTGGACACGCGGCGCGCCCCGGTGCGGGACCAGCATGGACGCGGACTTGTCACCGAGCAGGAACTCCAGCCGCCGGTACATCGCCGACTGGAAGCCGGAACCCTCACCGAGCGCACCGCGGTACGAGTTGAACTGCGCGGGCGTGAGCTGGCCGAGCGGCTTCCAGGAGGCGTTGAGCGCCTCCAGCTCGCGCACGGACCGCTTGAGCGCGTCGATCGCGACGGCGGTGCGGTCCTCGCGCAGCGCGCGGGAGGCCGTCTCCCACTCATGGACGATGACGGTGAACCACAGCTCCATGACCTGGGTGGTGACGAGAAAGACCATCTCACCGGGGTCGTCCGAGCGAAGATGCTGCAGATGGGTGAGGACGTCCGCCTGGACGTAGTCCTCGTAGGGGGTGGTGCCGGCGAAGTCGAGATTCGGGGCGTCCGAACCGGCTCCGGGGGCATCGGGGTGCTGCGACATCTCTGTCTCCTCGATATTGCTACCGGGTAGCGGTCCGCCCCTTCCTTGCCGTTACGGAGCTCCGGTCCCCTGCGGGCATCATAATCCGGGCCGCGTATGCCCGGCTCCGTCAGCCCGGCGGCGCTCCACCGGCCGGCCGCACCGCGCCGGCGGCCGGGTCTCAGACCGGCGGACCGGTGAGGTACGTCCCGCTCGCGTCATAGGGCCAGGCATTGGCCCGGCAGCCGTTGAGGCCCTTGATCTGCTGCATCATCACCGGCGCGAGCTTGCCGGGACCGGAGCAGCCCAGGTGCTGGCGGATGCCGATCTCATGGCCGACCTCGTGGTTGATGATGAGATGCCGGTAGTCGGCCGGCGGCCCGCCGAACGTCGGCGATCCCAGCACCCAGCGGCGCAGATTGACCACGACACCGTCGACGGTCTCGCAGTTCAGCTCGCCGTGGGTATTGAGCCCCTGGGCGAGACAGAGCCGGTCGGCGGTGGCCGGAGTGGCTATCCGGATGACGAAGTCGGCGTTCGACGAGACGAGCTGGAAGGCGCCCCGGCCGTGCGCGGCCCAGCTCCGCGGATGGGCGAGGATGTCCTCTATCTCGGCGGCGGCCTCCGACGCGGATATGTCGATCCCCTCCTCGACCTGCACCCGGTAGCGCCGCAGCGGCCCCGAGCCGACCCGGTCGCCGTGCGTCCGGGCCGTGGTGAAGGTGCCGGGGCCGGAGGCGGGCACCCGGGGCGGCTTCGACGAGACGGAAGGGCTCGCCGCGGGCTCCTTGGACGCACCGGCGCGCGCGGACGGCGAGGGCGGCGGCTTCGGCGTGAGCGACGCGGTGGGTGTGAGCCGCGGCGAGACCAGGACATCCGCGACCTCACCGGCCCCGGACGGGCCCGGCCGGCTTCCGTCTCCCTGCCAGGAGGCGAGCGCGGCACCGCCGCCGACGATCACGGCGGCCAGGCCGAGTCCCGCCAGGACTATGTGTGCGAGCGGGCGGCGACGGTTGCTTCCGCTACCGCGTGAATGTCCGCGACGGCGGCCCCGGCGGGCTTCGGCACGCTTGCCCATAACTGACTTCTCCCTGTGAGACCGGCCCTGGGGATGAGGTGAGTGGGGGGCCTCGCGCCGGGTGCGACTGATGGTTCTGCCGCGCCTGCGATCGTACAGACCGAAGGCCCGCGCCCTGGGAGATGGGCGGGGCCTCCGAAAGGTTCCATGACGGGACCCTTGATCAAACAGGCTGCTCAGCCCAGTGTGTCCGCCGCGAGCGGCGAGGAGTCGCGCAGGAACGTCGAGCAGCGCTCGTACTCAGCCTGCTCACCGATCGCCTGCGCGGCGCGGGCGAGCGCGTGCAGGGCACGCAGGAAGCCACGGTTCGGCTCGTGCTCCCACGGCACCGGGCCGTGCCCCTTCCACCCGCTGCGCCGCAGCGCGTCGAGCCCCCGGTGGTAGCCGGTCCTGGCGTACGCGTACGACTCGACGACCCGGCCGTTCTCAAACGCGACGTCGGCGAGCTGCGCCCAGGCCAGTGAGGAGGTCGGATACTTCGCCGCGACATCGGCGGGCGCCGTCCCGTTCGCGAGCAGCTCACGCGGCTCGGGATCGTCGGGCAGATGAGTGGGGGGCGGTCCCCCGAGAAGGTTTTCATGGATGGCCATACGTACAGTCTGCCCTGCCCGCTCCCGGGCCTCCCGCCGGCGGCCGGAGGCAGCGATGCCTTACGGCGAGGCCGCCGGACGATCCCCGGGTTCTTCCGCTTTCAGCGGTTCCAGCGGCGGCGCCGTCAAGGCGCAGTTGATCCTGCACTCGGGCAGTTCGGCCGGCTCCCGGGGCTTACGGACCAGCCAGAAGGCGATCGCCGCGCCCAGCACCATCGCTCCCGCGACCAGCGGCATCGCGCGGTGGAACGCCGCGTCGAACTGCGGCGGCGAGCGGTACGCCTCCTGGCCCATGCCCGCCAGCAGCGGCAGCGCGGCCACCGCGAGCAGACCGGCGGCACGGGCCACCGCGTTGTTGACACCGCTGGCCAGTCCGGCCCGGGCGGTGTCCACCGAGGCCAGGACCGTCGCGGTCAGCGGTGCGACCAGGGTCACCAGACCCAGGCCCATCAGCAGCAGCGCGGGCAGCACATCCGCCAGATACGAGGAGCCCTGGCCCACTCGCAGCATCAGCAGCAGTCCGCCCGCGCACAGCAGTGGCCCCACCGTGAGCGGAATGCGCGGGCCGATCTTCTGTCCCAGCGCTCCCGACCGCGCCGAGAGCAGCAGCGACAGAACGGTGGTCGGCAGCAGGGCCGCTCCCGCTCCCAGCGCCGAATAGCCCACGACGACCTGAAGCTGGAGCGGGATGAGGAAGAAGAAGCCGCCGATCGCCGCGTACACGCACAGCGTCACCAGGTTCACCGAGCTGAACTGCTGGGACTTGAAGATCGACGGCGGCAGCATCGGGTCGGCCCGCCGCCGCTCGACCAGTACGAAGACCACGGCGACCAGCACACCCGCGATGCCCTCCCAGAGCGCCTCGGCGATCAGCGCGTAGGTCACCAGCGCCAGCGCCGCCGCCGCGAGCACCGCGCCCAGCACATCGAACCGGCCGTGCTCCGCCGGGTCCTTCGACTCCGGTACATGCCGCAGCGCCACCGGCACGCAGATCGCGGCCAGCGGCACATTGAGGAAGAACACCCAGCGCCAGCCCGCCCCGTCCACCAGCCAGCCGCCGACAAACGGCCCGATGGCCGCGCCGACTCCGCCGAAGCCCGACCAGAGTCCGACGGCCCGCGCGCGGTCGTCGGGATGGAAGGTCGCCTGGATGATCGCGAGCGATCCCGGCACCAGCAGCGCACCGCCCACGCCCTGGAACGCCCGCGCGAGGATCAGCACTTCGACATTGGGCGCGATCCCGCACACCAGTGAGCCGATCGCGAACCAGACCACTCCGAGGACGAAGACGCTCCGCCGTCCGTACCGGTCACCGAGCGAGCCGCCGAGCAGGATCAGCCCGGCGAGCGTGAGCATATAGGCGTTGACGGTCCACTGAAGGTCCGCCAGATCCGCGTTGAGACTGTCCCCGATATGAGGCAGTGCGACATTGACGACGGTGGAGTCCAGCATGGCCATGCTGGAGCCGAGCACCGTCGTCAGAATGACCCACCGGCCTCTGGCCGAGGACAGTCGGATATCCATATCCGGATCATCCCTGGCCCGGGGCTAGGACGCTAGCCGGCCGAGGGCGCGGACCAGGGCCTCGATGCCTTGCTCCGCCTTGGTCCTGGGACAGCCCACATTGAGCCGCACAAAGCCCGCGCTGCCATAGGTGGCGCCGGGCATGATCGCGACTTTCTCACGCTCGATCAGCTCCCGCTGGAGCGCGTCGTCGTCGACGCCGAGCGGCCGGAGGTCGATCCAGGCCAGATAGCCGGCCTCCGGAGGCCGCCAGTCCAGCGCCGGAAAGGCCGAGTTCAGCCGGTCGGCGACCATCCGCAGATTGCCCGCCACATAGGCGTTGAGCGCGTCCAGCCAGAGACCGCCTTCGCGGTACGCGGCGATATGGGCGGTCAGTGTCAGGACGGCGGGCGAGGCGAGACCCTCTCCCGTCTCCATCCGCCGCAGAAAGGCCGCGTGGTCACCGGGGTCGCCGATGATTCCGTACGAGCCGCTCAGCGCGGGAAAGTTGAACGCCTTCGAGCCGGAGGTGATGAGGGCCCACCGGCCGGTGCCGAACCGCGTCCACGGCAGATGCCGGTAGCCGTCGGGTACGGACTCGGCGTGGACGAAGTCGGCGTGGATCTCATCGCTGATGACGGCGACGCCGTACGCCTCGGCCAGCCGGGCGAACTCCGTCAGCTCGTCCTCGGTCCACACCGTGCCGGTGGGGTTGTGCGGCGAGCAGAGCAGCAGCACCTTGCTGCCGGGCCGCGCGAGCTGCCGCTCCAGCGCGGCAGTGTCGCCGACCGGAGCGCCACGCAGTTCGCGTCCCAGGCCGGATATCGCCTTGAGAAAGCCGTCATAGGTGGGCGTGTGGACGACGACACCGTCTCCGGGCTCGGTCCACATCCGCAGCAGTTGCGAGAGCTGGTTGAGCACGGAAGGCGCGTACACCACACGGTCCGTGTCGATGTCCGTGGCGTACCGCGTCGCGAACCAGTGGCGGATCGCGGACAGGAAATCGTCATTGCGCCAGTCGCTGTAACCGAGCACTCCATGGGCGAGGCGCCGCTGAAGAGCGTCGAGCACCTCGGGCGGCGAGGCGAAGTCCATGTCGGAGATGGTGAAAGGGAGCAGCCCGTCGACGCCGAAGCGGTCCGAGACGCCGTCCCACTGCACGCACCAGGTGCCGGTGCGGTCGATGGCGGTGTCGAAGTCGTAGCCCACGGTGATTCTCCTCCGGGCACAGCGCGGGCCCGGCATCGCGTGAGATGCCGGGCCCGACGTACGGAACGTCCTACGTGGGCTTACTTGAGCTTGGTGCCGGTCGAGCGCAGCGCGGCGCACGCCTCGGTGACACGCTTGGCCATACCGGCCTCCGCCGCCTTGCCCCAGGTGCGCGGGTCATAGGCCTTCTTGGAGCCGACCTCGCCGTCGATCTTCAGCACACCGTCGTAGTTGCGCAGCATGTGGTCCGCCACGGGCCGCGTGAAGGCGTACTGGGCGTCGGTGTCGAGGTTCATCTTCACGACGCCGTTCTCCAGCGCGATGGCGATCTCCTCGGCCGTGGAGCCGGAGCCACCGTGGAAGACGAAGTCGAAGGGCTGGCCGCCGGCGGGCTTGCCGTACTTGGCGCTGACACCCTCCTGGAGGTCCTTGAGCAGCTCGGGCCGGAGCACGACATTGCCCGGCTTGTAGACGCCGTGGACATTGCCGAAGGACGCGGCCAGCAGATAGCGGCCCTTCTCGCCCAGGCCGAGGGCCTCGGCGGTACGCAGCGCGTCATCGACGGTGGTGTACAGCTCGTCGTTGATCTCGTGGGTGACGCCGTCCTCCTCGCCACCGGTCGGAGTGATCTCGACCTCAAGGATGATCTTGGCGGCGGCGGCCTTGGCGAGCAGCTCCTCGGCGATGGCCAGGTTGTCCGCGAGGGTCTCGGCGGAGCCGTCCCACATATGCGACTGGAAGAGCGGGTTACGGCCGGCCTTGACGCGCTCGGCGGAGATGTCGAGCAGCGGACGCACATAGGCGTCCAGCTTGTCCTTGGGGCAGTGGTCGGTGTGCAGCGCGACGGTGATGTCGTACTTGGCGGCGACGACATGCGCGAACTCGGCGAGCGCGACGGCGCCGGTCACCATGTCCTTGTTGTACTGACCGCCCAGGAATTCGGCACCACCGGTGGACATCTGGATGATGCCGTCGCTCTCGGCCTCCGCGAAGCCGCGCAGCGCCGCGTGCAGGGTCTGGGACGAGGTCACATTGATGGCCGGGTAGGCGAACTTGCCTGCCTTCGCCCGGTCGAGCATCTCGGTGTAGACCTCGGGGGTTGCGATGGGCATCGGGCCGCTCCTTGTGATGTGCGGGTGTGAGGTGCTTGTCCCTGACCTGGGGGCGACGTCATCGTCAGCCCCATCTTTCCAGACTCTTGTACGCGGTCCACCTGGAGCACCGCCTCTACGGCGATGCGGGCTGGACTGTTTCACGTGAAACAGTCCAGCCCGCATCGGAAGGCCAGGTCAGGCCGGTTCAGAGAGCGGACCGGGTCAGCCGAGGCCGAGCTCGTCCAGCGAGTAGACGTTGATATACGGAAGCCCGGCCTCAGCGATGACCGGCGCCGCGCCACGCTCCACGACAACCGCGACCGCGACGACCTCGCCGCCCGCCTCACGGACCGCCTCGACGGCGGTCAGCGGCGAACCACCGGTGGTCGAGGTGTCCTCGACCACCAGGCAGCGGCGGCCCTTGACCTCGGTGCCCTCAATGCGGCGCTGCATGCCGTGCGCCTTCTGCGCCTTCCGTACGACGAACGCGTCGAGCCGCTGTCCGCGCGCGGCGGAGGCGTGCAGCATCGAGGTCGCCACCGGGTCGGCGCCGAGTGTCAGCCCGCCGACGCAGTCGAAGTCCAGCTCGGCGGTGGCGTCGAGCATGACCTGGCCGACCAGCGGCGCGGCATGACCGTCCAGCGTGATCCGGCGCAGGTCGATGTACCAGTCGGCCTCCAGCCCCGAGGAGAGGGTCACTCTGCCGTGCACCACGGCCTTGTCCTTGATCAGTTGGAGCAGCTCAGCCCGTACATCACTCATGGCCATGAGCTTAGAGGAGCCGCCGCGCCGGCCGCCGGGCTGCCGCCGCCGTACCAACCGGGCCGCGCTTTCGGTCTTGTCAGTCCTGGAGCCGCCGCCAGTTCCAGGTCGCCGCGATCTCCAGCGGCTCCAGCGGGGTGACCAGCTCCGGCAGCGTGTTGAGTCCGTTCGGCGGACCGGACTGCGGCTCCACACAGACCGCCTCGGCCTGCTCGTCGTAGATCACGACCCACTCGGCACGGCTGGCGACCTTGAGCTCCAGCAGGCCCGGCCAGGTGAGAGTGACATCGACACCGTCGGGCATGCCGAAGCAGTCGTCCCAGGGACCGGGGAGCGGCGGGATGCGGCGGCCGGTGGGCAGATGCTCCTCGCCTCGCTCCTCCTGCCACGCCGGCGTGAAGTCGATACGTACGCCGCCGTTCTCGCCGTCGCCGCCGGGATCGCGCAGAAACCACGGGTGCCAGCCGGCCTGCGCGGGAAACGAGGTGTCGTACGTCTCCACCGACAGCGTGAGGCTCAACGAGTCCTCGGTCAGCTCGAAGGACTGAGTGACCCGGCCGCTGTACGGCCAGGGCTCGGCGAGGTCGTAGGTGAACGCCGCCTCGCGCTCTCCGGCGCGCGCGGTTCGCCAGGCGGTGTCCCGGCCGGTGCCATGGATCGCGTGCGGCGGGGAGTTGAGCGGCATCTGCCGGACCACTTCGCCGTTTCGGAACTGCCCGTGCTCGATCCGCCCGCACCAGGGCACCATGGGGAAACAGCCGTACCGCTCGCCCTGGCGCAACAGTTCGGTCCCGGCGACACGCAGACTGCTGATCCGGCAGCCGTTCGCCGGGCTGATGGTCAACTCGGCGTCGCCCGCCACAAGTCGGATGCTCTCTTCGCTGCTACTCACGACTCCGACACTACTTGCGGCGCCGCAGTGCGCGCCCGACCACCACGGCGGAGGCGAGTGCGAGCGCGGCGGCGGGAGCGACCCAGCGGAGTGTGACTCCCGCGCCGGCCGCCTCGGGCGGCGGCACGGGCGCGTACCGTCCACGCGGTGGCGCGTGATCGACCTCCTCGGCGCTGCGGCCGATCATGGTGCGCCGGGCATGCGCGGCCTCGGCGGGCGGCTCTTCGGGGATGAGGAAATCGCCTTCGCCGGAGGCGGTCTCGCCGTCGAGAGGAGCCGCCGGCATATCGACATCGAACACGGGCTCGTCAGGATCGTCGGAGGCGTCGAACTCGTCCGGGTCGTCGGAGGCGTCGGGGCCCGCCTCATCAGGGCCGCGTTCATCGGCACCGCGCTCGTCGGCGGCGAGTTCACCGGAGGCCGGGCCGTCGAATGCCTCCACCGGGCCGGCCGCGTCCGCGGGCTCGGCGGTGGCTCCGTCCCGGCCGGTGTCCGGCAGCGGGTCGGCGGCGGTGTCCGCGGACGACGGAAGGCCGGGCTCCGCCGAGGACTCCGGCGCGGCGGCCTCCTCGCTCAGGCGCGCGACGAAGCGGTCCATCAGGCGGTGCGCGGCGGCCCTTGTCGGCTGAGCGGGGAGTTCCGCCAGTCGGCCTTCCGCGCGCGCTCCGCCCGTGAACACGAGCGTCGTGCCGTCCGCCGTCTCCGTCAGCCGCACCGCGAGCGTCAGCTTGACGGAGCCCGTGCCACGGACCTCCGTGCCCTCGCCCTCGGCGGTGAAGACACCGTCCTGTTCGGTGAGCGCCAGGGCACCTCGGTAGGTGATCGTATGGCCACCGATACGGATTCTGAGGCGGCCGGAGAGCGGGCCCGCCGTCTCCTCCGCGTCCTGTTGTAGTCCCGGGACGCAGCGGGCGACCCGGCCAGGGTCCCGCAGCGTCTGCCGGAGAGTCTCTGCCGAAACCGGAACGAACACCTCATGCTCCATGGAAGTCGAGCCTACTCAGACCGGGCCGCCGGGGCGCCTCCTGCGTGAAACCGGCACAGCTCGTCGGCCCAGGACCCCTCGGACGCACCCGTGTCAGTGGGCGTACCGGGGATGCACCAGTGTCGACGGCGGCAGACCGGGCATCCGTGTCCGCTCCGCGCCCCGCGCGCCCGCCGCCAGCGCGGATCCGGCGAGAGAGCGCAGCGCAGGCGCGTCCGCAGCGAGGCCGAGACCCGGCGTGGCTCCGAGCTCCGCCAGCTCGAATCCCCAGTCGCTCGCGGCCGGCCTGCCGTCCTTCACCCGGTCGGGTCCCGCGGCGAAGCGGGACGGCCGTCCCGTCGCGCGATACGGACTGGTGCTGAATCCGGCCGCGCGCAGGGTCGCGTCGACCGTCCAGTACACGCGCGGCTGGGCCGAGGGCGATCCCGCGTGCACGGCCAGCCGTCCGCCGTCCGCGAGGACCCGCGCGGCGAGGCCGTAGAACTCCTCGGAGTACAGCTTCATGCTGGGCGTGATCCCGGGGTTCGGCAGATCCGAGATGACGACGTCATACGTCTGGTGGCGCTCCTCCCGCAGCCAGGTGAACGCGTCCGCGTACACCGCCCGCAGCCGTGGATCGCGGTACGCGTGGCCGTTCAGCGCCGCCAGCGCCGGGTCCGTACGGGCCAGCCGGACCACACCCGGGTCCAGCTCGACCACGGTGACCGAGCGGACGTCCTCGTACCGCAGGACCTCCCGCGCCGCCAGCCCGTCGCCTCCGCCCAGAATCAGCACCCGTCGGTGCGGTCCGCGCATCGCCGGATGGACCAGCGCCTCGTGATAGCGGTACTCGTCGCGTCCGCTGACCCGCAGCCGTCCGTCCAGATAGAGATCCGGCGGTCCGGACCGCCCGCCCGTCAGGACGACTTCCTGGACATCCGTATGTACGGCGACCCGCACGCGTTCCCCGTACACCGCGTGCCGCGCCGCCCGCTCGAAGTCGTCCACCTGGACCGCCGCGGTGGCCAGCAGGGCCAGTACGACGACATTGACGGTCACCAGCAGCCGGCGCGCGGGCGGTGTCAGATCACGGCCGAAGACCCACAGCACCAGCACCGCGCCCGCCACCGCGTTCACCGCGCCCGTCAACAGCGCTCCCGTGAGCTGTCCGAGCCACGGCAGCAGCAGGAACGGGAAGGCGAGCCCGCCGACGAGCGCGCCGACATAGTCGGCGGCGAACAGATCGGCGACGGTCCCGCCGGCGTCCTGCCGGGAGACTCGCTGGATCAGCGTCATCAGCAGCGGGATCTCGGCGCCGATGAGGACGCCGATGCCCAGCGAGAAGCCGACCAGGGCGTACCGGGACTCGCCCAGCCACGCGAAGCTCGCGTACAGCACCAGCGCGGAAGAGCCGCCCAGCAGCGCCAGCGCCGCCTCCAGCAGGCCGAACCCGACCGCGGCCCGGCAGCGCAGCCGCTTGGCGAGCAGCGAGCCGAGGCCCATCGCGAAGACCATCACCGAGAGGACGACGGACGCCTGGGTGACGGAGTCCCCGATCAGATACGAGGCGAGCGCGACCAGCTCCAGCTCGTACACCAGTCCGCAGGCGGCGCAGACGAACACCACGGCGAGGATCAGAAAACGACCCGCGTCCGGACGCACGGGCAGTCGCGTCTCGCCCTGGGGCGGCGTGGACACGTGCTGCTCGATCATGACGGCCACGCTACGTCGCCGCGACGGAGCGGTTTGTCACCCACACGGGTGTAACTGGTGCGGGTTTAGAAGCGGCGCCGCTCGTTCGCCGGCTTCCCATGGCTCCGCCGCTGCCGACGCCAACGCTGCCGCGAGCGCGCGTGCATGCGTGCGTGCGTGCGTGCCGGGCGTCGCGCACCGGGCGGGACTCCTCACGCGTGCCTACAGCGCCGCGGGCACCCGGGCCCCGACCCGCGTCCGGGTCACGACGAGCCGGCCCTCCTGCGGATACGCGTGCCAGGTGCGCCAGCGCACCTGGTCACCGTCGCTCTGCGCGAGCATCGCGGTGAAGGCGTACGGAGAGCCCGGGAAGGTGCCCGCCAGCCCGTTCGGATGGTCCGCCACCAGCGCGAGCAGTTCCTGGGCGCGCCCGGCGAACGAGCCGCGCGAGAGCGTCTCGACCCGCGCGGCGAATTCGTACTCCCAGTCGCCGATCCGCTTCGAGACGCCGAGCGGCAGCGGCGTACTGCTGCCGGGCATACAGGCGACCGTCTCGGAACAGGTACCACGGTCCTCCTCCAGAAGGACCTGGTGGGAAGCGCCGAGCAGTCTCAGTTGAAGACCGGCGCCCGTGAGGTCGAGATCGAGGACGGCCAGGGCCGGAAGCGGCTCCCGGCCCAGCGCCCAGGCGAGATCGGCGGCACGGGTGTCGGAATAGGCGGTATTGAGGGTGGTGAGCATGGGTCGGCTCCGCAAACACGCTTGACTGATGGACCGGGGATCTCCCGGACCGTGAATGAGGGCGCTTGTGGGGGAGGTCGCCTGCTCGGTTCCGATTGCGGTCCGAGGGCTGGAAGCTCTCAACAGCGAGGCAATCATGAACTACCGGACGCTCACAGCGATTTTACCCAACTTGGCTGGGTTTCCATCCCCGCGGGGGCTCCACGGTTCAACTGTTCAACAGAAAGCGGAGGAGAAGATCAACACAGCGATGCCCGGCGGGAGTTCGTCTCCCACCGGGCACCATCGGCCGTCATCCCGTGTCAGCTGCTTCCGCCACATCCGCCGCCGCCACCGCACGACGAGCCGCCACCGCTGGAGGAACCGCCTCCGCAGGACGAGCTGTTGCCGGCGCAGGACGAGTGCCCGTCACCACAGGAGTAGTTGGTCCCGCCGTTCGAGGCACCGGCGCCACGGGCCCACCAGCTCCCCTCGTTACGCCGCTTCGCACCCCTCTTCTTCAGCGACGTCGTACGGCTCCTGGCCGTCGTACGGCGCCGACTGCGCGAGCTGTCCTTGGTACCCAGCCTCGCCACGATCCCGATGAACACCACCGCGACCAGTACGACCACCAGTCCCAGAATTGTCATCGTCCTCACCGTCCCTCAGTTCCCCCGAAACGAGGCCCCCGCGCCTTCGCGTGGCCGGCCTCGCATCTGACCGGCTTCCTACGTGACTGGGATGTCCCCTCGCCCTCCTGAACCCAAAGCTGACTTGAGCAACTCCAGAGGTTCCGCCCAGGATGGCTGTTATGACCTCACGCGAACCGGGACCACAGCCACCGCCCGACCGCCGCCTCGCACCCTCGCGGCGGAGCCGCAAGGAATGGCTGGGCGGAACCACGATCTTCGCGGAGATGTCGGCTCTGGCCGTACGGACAGGAGCGATCAATCTCGGCCAGGGCTTCCCCGACACCGACGGGCCCGAGGAGATCAGAGAGGCCGCGGTCCGTGCCCTGCGCGACGGCCGCGGCAACCAGTACCCGCCCGGCCCCGGCATCCCCGAGCTGCGCACCGCGATCACCGAGCACCAGCTCAAGCGGTACGGCCTGGCGTACGACCCCGACACCGAGGTCCTCGTCACAGCGGGCGCGACCGAGGCGATCGCCGCCGCGCTGCTCGCCCTGGTCGGGCCCGGCGACGAGGTGATCGCGCTGGAGCCGTACTACGACTCGTACGCCGCCTGCATCGGAATGGCGGGCGGCATCCGTGTCCCCGTCACTCTGCGCCCGCGCGACGGCGCCTACCACCTGGACCTGGACGAGCTGCGGGACGCCGTCACCGACCGCACCCGGATGATCCTGCTCAACACCCCGCACAACCCGACCGGCACCGTCCTCGGCCGTGAGGAGCTGGCGGCCGTCGCGGAGCTCGCCGTCGAGCGCGATCTGCTGGTCGTGACCGACGAGGTGTACGAGCATCTGGTCTTCGAGGGCGAGCACCGTCCGATCGCGGAGCTCGCCGGAATGCGCGAGCGGACCTTGACGATCAGCTCCGCGGGCAAGACCTTTTCCTTCACGGGCTGGAAGGTGGGCTGGGTGACCGGGACGCCCGAGCTGGTGGGCGCGGTGCGGTCGGCCAAGCAGTTCCTGACCTATGTGGCGTCCGGACCGTTCCAGTACGCGATCGCCGAGGCCCTGCGCCTGCCCGACCGCTATTTCGACGATCTGCGTGCCGATCTCCTGGCCAAGCGCGATCTGCTCTCCGCGGGCCTGACGGCGGCCGGCTTCGAGGTCTACCGGCCGGCCGGCACCTACTTCGTGACCACCGACATCCGCCCGCTCGGAGAGAGCGACGGCTTCGCGTTCTGCCGGTCGCTGCCGGACCGGTGCGGTGTCGTCGCCGTCCCCAACGCCGTGTTCTACGACCATCGCGAGGAGGGCGCGCCCTTCGTACGCTTCGCCTTCTGCAAGCGGAAGGGCGTTTTGGAAGAGGCGGTAACCCGCCTCAAGCAGCTCGCGCTCTGAACCACCGCGCGACGCCGCCGCGCGTGCGATGTGGCCGCCCGGACGAGACCGGCCCTGTCCGAGCAGCCACATCGCCACCCACCTACTCGGTGTCCTTCGGATGCCGTGGCGCCTTCGCTTCGCCCTCCGCGAGCGCGGGACGTCCTGACGCAAGCGCCCGCCCGGCCCACGAGACCCGGGCCCGCGACAGCACCTACGGCAGAGCCCGGCCGGGGCCGTGATCGTGGTGATCACGGTCCGGCCGGGCTCTCGTGCGGCGAGGCCGCGTGCTCAGGCCCTGTCCTCCGGCGCCGGCGCCGTGGGCGCCTCGGCGGCCCAGGAGGGCCGGCTCAGAGCTCGTCTTCCGGCTTCTCCTCCGCCGTCTCCAGGTCGAGCTGCTCCACGAGCCACTTGTCGAACTCGATCGACGCGCGCACCCAGCTCACCGTCGACGACACGAAGTGCTCCAGGCTGACGCCCATGCCGATCAGCATCTGCGCCTCGCCGATGAGCCGGACGGTGGGAGGACCGTCGCCCTCCTCGTGGATGTGCGTGTAGACCTTGGGCCACAGCGTCCGGCGGTTCCAGTCGTCGATCGCGTCGAGGATCTTGGACTTGTCCGTGACGGGGTGCGGCCGGTCGTAGAACGTCCGTACCGAGAAGACCTGCTGGTCCTCGTCGCCGCGGAACATGAAGTACGTACGGAATTCCTCCCACGGCGCCGCGAGGTCACCCTCGTCGTCGACGACGTACTTCAGCTCCATCTGTTCGAGGAGCTGCTTGACCAGATCCTGGTCAGGGACGACGGGGCCCGCCGGTCCTGCACCCTGCGGTTGGGGCTGGCCCCCGAAATTCGGAATCGAGGACGGGTCGATGCTCACCGTGTATTTCCCTTCGTACGGTTCCTGCCATCCTCTCCCATGGCAGCCGGGGCATGGCAAGCCCGGCCCGCCCCGATCCGCTGCGAGCTGACACGATCGGCGGGAGGCACCGAGGCCCGGTACGCCACGGGCCCGTCACGCGGGAAGGCCCGCCACCCGGGAAGGTGACGGGCCCGCCGGGACAGCGCCGCCCTACAGCGTCTTGCCGGCCGCCGCGCCGACGATCAGTCCGTCCTCGAACCGGTCCACCCGGACCGTGTCCCCGTCGGTGACCTCGCCCGCCAGGATCTCCTTGGCGAGCTGGTCTCCGATCGCGGTCTGGACGAGGCGGCGCAGCGGGCGCGCGCCGTAGGCCGGGTCGTTGCCCTCGTCGGCCAGCCACTCCAGCGCGGCCGGAGTGACCTCCAGCGTGAGCCGGCGTTCGGCCAGCCGCTTGCCGAGCCGGTCGATCTGGAGCTTGGCGATGTGCGCCAGTTCGGCCCTCGACAGTGCGGAGAAGACCACCAGATCGTCCAGCCGGTTGAGGAACTCCGGCTTGAACGAGGCCCGTACGACCTCCAGGACCTGCTGCTTCTTCTCCTCCTCGCTCGTCAGCGGCTCCACCAGATACTGGCTGCCGAGGTTGGACGTGAGGACGAGGATGGTGTTGCGGAAGTCCACCGTCCGGCCCTGGCCGTCGGTGAGGCGCCCGTCGTCGAGGACCTGGAGCAGGATGTCGAAGACCTCGGGATGGGCCTTCTCCACCTCGTCCAGCAGCACCACGCTGTACGGGCGGCGCCGGACGGCCTCCGTGAGCTGACCGCCCTCCTCGTAGCCGACATAGCCGGGAGGAGCGCCGACGAGCCGCGCCACGGAGTGCTTCTCGCCGTACTCGCTCATGTCGATGCGGACCATGGCCCGCTCGTCGTCGAAGAGGAAGTCCGCGAGGGCCTTGGCCAGCTCGGTCTTGCCGACACCGGTGGGGCCGAGGAAGAGGAAGGACCCGGTGGGCCGGTCGGGGTCGGCGATTCCGGCGCGGGTACGGCGCACCGCGTCGGACACGGCCCGTACCGCCTCGCTCTGGCCGATCAGCCGCCTGCCCAGCTCCTGCTCCATGCGCAGCAGCTTCTGCGTCTCGCCCTCCAGCAGCCGGCCGGCCGGGATTCCGGTCCAGGAGCCGACGACATCGGCGATGTCGTCCGGGCCGACCTCTTCCTTGACCAGCTTGTCGGTGGGCTCCCTGGCGGCCTCCTGCTCGGCCTCGGCGGCCTCCTCCAGCTCGCGCTCCAGTCCCGGGATCTCTCCGTAGAGCAGCTTGGAGGCGGTGTCGAAGTCGCCGTCGCGCTGGGCGCGCTCGGCCTGGCCGCGCAGCTCGTCCAGCCGTTCCTTCAGCTCACCGACGCGGTTGAGGCCACGCTTCTCCTTCTCCCAGCGGGCGTTGAGGCCACGCAGCTCCTCGTCGCGGTCGGCGAGGTCGCGGCGCAGCTTCTCCAGCCGCTGCTTGGAGGCCGGGTCGGACTCGTTCTTGAGGGCCAGCTCCTCCATCCGGAGCCGGTCGACCGAGCGCTGGAGTTCGTCGATCTCCACCGGCGAGGAGTCGATCTCCATACGGAGCCGGGACGCGGCCTCGTCGACCAGGTCGATGGCCTTGTCGGGCAGGAAGCGGGAGGTGATGTAGCGGTCGGAGAGGGTGGCGGCGGCGACCAGGGCCGCGTCGGCGATCTGCACCTTGTGGTGGGCCTCGTAGCGGCCCTTCAGTCCGCGCAGGATCGCGATCGTGTCCTCGACGTTCGGCTCGGCGACCAGCACCTGCTGGAAGCGCCGCTCCAGGGCCGCGTCCTTCTCGATCCGCTCGCGGTACTCGTCCAGCGTGGTCGCGCCGACCATGCGCAGCTCGCCGCGGGCCAGCATCGGCTTGAGCATATTGCCGGCGTCCATGGCGGAGTCGCCGCCGGCGCCCGCGCCGACGACGGTGTGCAGCTCGTCGATGAAGGTGATGATCTGTCCGTCGCTCGCCTTGATCTCGGAGAGGACGGTCTTGAGGCGCTCCTCGAACTCGCCGCGGTACTTGGCTCCGGCGACCATCGCGCCGAGATCCAGCGAGACCAGGCGCTTGTTCTTGAGCGACTCGGGCACATCGCCCTTGACGATGCGCTGCGCGAGTCCCTCCACCACGGCGGTCTTGCCGACGCCGGGCTCACCGATGAGCACCGGGTTGTTCTTCGTACGTCGTGACAGCACCTGCACCACGCGCCGGATCTCCTGGTCCCGGCCGATGACCGGGTCGAGCCTGCCCTCGCGGGCCGCGGCGGTGAAATCGGTACCGAACTTCTCCAGGGCCTTGTACTGGCCCTCCGGGTCGGGTGTGGTCACCCGGCGCCCTCCCCTTGCCTTCTCGAACGCGTCCAGCAGCCTCTTGGCACCGGCACCCCGCGCCTCCAGCACCTCTCCGGCCTGACCGCCCTTGGCGGCGACGCCGATGAGCAGATGCTCCGTGGAAAGGTAGTCGTCGCCCAGCTCCTTGGCCTGCCGAGCGGCGTCGGCGATGACGGCCAGCAGCTCGCGGTTGGGCTGCGGAGGCGCGACGGTGGAGCCGGTCACGCTGGGCAGCGCGGCCAGCAGCCGCTCCGCTCCTGACCGTACCGCGGCCTGGTCCGCCTCGACGGCCGACAGCAGGTCGGTGATGTTCTCGTTGTCCTGGCCTTCGAGCAGCGCGAGCAGCAGATGTGCGGGGGTCAGATCGGGATGCCCGCCCGCCACGGCACGGCTGGTGGCGGCGTTGATCGCATCCCGGCTCTTGTTGGTCAGCTCGGCGTCCACGTGCGCTCTCTCCTCCTTGCGCGGAACTCAACTCTGCTTCTTCGAACCTGCACAAAGTTGAGTCTATTCCACTCAAGCCTGAAGCGGGACAGGCCCGGTCGGTGTCCGCGCGTCTCACGGCCGCCCGCGACCTACGCTTCCGGCATGGCCCCTGACGTACACAATCCCAGCCCCGAGTTTCTCGCGTTCTGGCGCGAGCACCACCTGTGCACCCTGACCACGCTGCGTCCGGACGGCAGTCCGCATGTGGTCCCGGTGGGTGTGACCTACGACCCGGAGGCCGGGCTCGCACGGGTCATCACCAACAAGCACAGCACCAAGGTCGCCAACATCCTGGCGGCGGGCACGGAGGGAGCGCGGGTCGCGGTGTGCCAGACGCACCGGCGCCGGTGGTCGACGCTGGAGGGCCGCGCCACGGTACGCACGGAACCGGAGCTGGTCGCGGACGCGGTGAGCCGCTACGCGGAGCGCTACGAGCGCACGCCCGCGCCCAATCCGGACCGGGTCCTCATCGAGATCGCCGTGGACCGGGCGCTCGGCCGCGACTGACCGCCCACAGCCGACCGCCTACGGCTGAGCGCTCCACGGCCGACCGTTCCGCGGCTGAATACGGACAGCACAACGGCGCCATCGTGTTTCAGGTCCACGATGGCGCCGTTGTGTGGGGGAAGTGCCTGAGCGACTTTGAGCGACGGGGGAATCGCTCAGGCACTGCGGGGGGTGGCGATGATGGTTTTTGGTTCGACCAGCTGGTGGTCACGCTGGTCGAGATTGACGAAGATCATGTCGTATCGGATGACACACCGGACCGGCTGCGGAGCCCCCCGCGGCCTCCGAAGGCAGCGGTAGGCACGGACGTCCTCGTCCTCCTCGCGCACGACGACGATCGGCTCTCCGAACAGAGTGACCATCACCGAGTCGCCACGACGGGGAATCGCGGTGACGAGGTCGATGAAGTGCCACCCCGACCGGTAGGCCGTGGCCATCTCCCGCCGGAAGACCCGATCGTCCGGCGGGACGGTCATGCCTCTTCGCCAACCGGCGAGCTGTCCCAGCCGACGTCCACCCCTCCGGTCGGGTTGACCGTCCTGGCCGTGTCCCAGCCGACGTCCGGGTTTCCGTCCGTGTGGTACGCGCCGGCACTCACATGGGAAGCCGCCGCGTCCCAGCCGACATCTCCGGCGACCAGCGCTGCACCGAGTGCTGTCATGGCGACAAAAGCGGCGGCAAGCACCGAGCGAAGCATTTTCGTACGCATAGTCGGCTTCGTCCTCACTTGATAGTTTCTTCTCCCCCGCCACGTCGACGATGTCTTATCCGGACACGTCGGCACCACAGGGTGGATGCATCATGTTCCTGTACGTACAGGAACCTGGGGGGTGGGCATATGACCACGATCTACTCAAGTGAGACACATCGGCACCCTCTCACCGAACTATGCGCCGATGGGACGAGGCTTTACGGCAACGCCCTGCGCTCCGGACGCATCAGCCGCCGCGAGGTCGAACCGGCTCCCTGCCTCATCGACTTCGCACTTCTGCACCCGGACCCGGACGACCCGGACTGGCTGCGCCCTGTTCCGCCCACCGCGGCGCTCGCACAACGCCTACACCCCATCGAGCGGGAGATCCAGGAGCGGCGCGAACTCTCGGTGGAACTGGCCGAATCCTTCGAACCGTTCATGGCCATCAGCGCGCAGGCTCCGCCGACGATTCACGCCATTACCGTGCTGGAAGGTTTCAACCGCATCAACGCGGCTCTGGACGTCGCCATCTCGGAGAGCCGGACGGAGGTGCTCACCGTGCAGCCCGGCGGCGGCCGCAGCGAGCATGTGCTCAGCCAGGCGCTCACGCGCAGCAAGCCGCTGATAGACCGCGGGATAAGCGTGCGGACGCTGTACCAGCACACGGTCCGGCACAACCAGGGCACATTCGCCTACGTGGAACACATGGCGGGCGCCAAGGTGGAGATCCGCACCCTGGAGGAGCTCATAGAGCGCCTGATCATCTGCGACAGGACGGTCGCCTTCATACCGGCGCGTGACGACCGGAAGGTAGCGCTGGAGCTGCGCCATCCGGGCCTGGTCGAGTATCTGACCAAGGTCTTCGAACAGCTCTGGCGGCGCGCCACGCCGCTCGTCGAGGCCATCTCGTACGCGCCGGACCCGGAAGGGATCACGGGCGTCCAGCGGACCATCGCGAAGCTGCTCGTCGAGGGATATGTCGACGAGGCCATCGCCCGCCGGCTCGGGATGAACGTACGCACCTGCCGCGCGCACATCGCCAAGCTCGCCAGCGCCCTCGGCAGCGGCAGCCGCGCCCAGCTCGGATTTCTCATCGCGCAGTCGGGGATCCTGGAGCAGGACGGCTGAGAACCCTCCTCGCCACGCCGAGGAGCCCCGGAAGAGACGGCGGAGCCGGAGAAGGACGCCGGACACGCGAAAGGCCCCCACCGAGCCGGTGGAGGCCTTTCGCGTAAGACCACACGAGACACGCGTGTCGTAAGGCGGCCTCAGTCCGCCGGCCGCTTGGGCCGCCACACCACCAGCGCGCTCGTCTGCTGCACATCCTGATACGGCACCAGATCCCGCCGGTACGAGGCGTGCACCTGCGCCTCGCGCTGCTGCATCGCCACCGCCGCGCCCTCCACCGCCGCCGACAGCTCGGCGACCCGGTCCTGGAGCGCCGCGACCTGGTTCTCCAGTTCGATGATCCGCTTGATGCCGGCCAGGTTTATGCCCTCGTCCTGCGACAACTGCTGCACCTGGCGGAGCAGTTCGATGTCACGCGCCGAGTAGCGGCGGCCGCGGCCCGCCGTACGGTCCGGGGAGACCAGACCGAGACGGTCGTACTGTCTGAGGGTCTGCGGATGCAGACCCGAGAGCTGGGCCGCCACCGAGATGACGTACACCGGCGTCTCCTCGGTCAGTTGGTACGCCCTGTTGAACGACGAGGACTGCCGACGCCGCCCGTCCATGTCCATCGGGTCATGCTCCCTTCGCGGCCTGGAACAGCTCCTCCCGCGGGTCCTCGTCCGCGGTCGCCTTCCGGTAGGCCTCAAGCGCGTCCCTGGCGGACGCGCCGAGATCCTTGGGAACGGCGACCTCGACGGTGACCAGCAGGTCCCCGCGAGTGCCGTCCTTGCGCACGGCACCCTTGCCCCGGGCACGCATCGTACGGCCGTTGGGTGTCCCGGGTGGCAGTTTCAGCGTGACCGGCGGCCCGCCCAGCGTCGGCACCTTCACCTCGCCGCCGAGCGCCGCCTCCGCGAAGGTGACGGGCACGGTGACGGTGAGGTTGTCGTCCCGCCGGCCGAAGACCGGATGGGAGCCGACATGGACGACCACATACAGATCGCCCGCCGGACCGCCGCGCTCACCGGGAGCGCCCTTGCCGCGCAGCCGGATCCGCTGGCCGTCGCTGACGCCGGCCGGGATACGGACCTGCATGGTCCGCGACGACTTGGCGCGCCCGCTGCCCTTGCAGACCTCGCAGGGATCCTGAGCGATCAGCCCACGGCCCTTGCAGTCCACGCACGGGTCGGTGAGCGAGAAGCCGCCGCCGCTGCCGCGCGACACCTGACCGGTGCCCACACAGGTCGGGCAGACCCGCGGAGTGCCGTTCTTGTCGCCGGTACCGGAACACGCCTTGCAGGGCGCCTGGCTGGACATCCGCAGCGGAACCGTGGCCCCGTCGACCGCCTCGGTGAAGCTGAGCGTCACCTCGGACTCGATGTCCTGGCCGCGGCGCGGCTGCGTACGCGTCCCGGCGCCGCCCCGGTTGAAGAGGCCGCCGAAGACATCGCCGAGCCCGCCGCCGAAACCGCCGCCCTGGCCCTGCTGCGCACCGCCCGGGGCGCCGCCGAAGAGGTCGCCCAGGTCGAAGTTGAACGAACCGCCGCCGCCCGCGCCCGGCCCCGGCCTGAATCCGCCGTTGCCGAAGAGGGCGCGCGCCTCGTCGTACTCCTTGCGCCGCTTGGTGTCTCCGAGCACGTCATTGGCCTCGGAGATCTCCTTGAAGCGCTCCTCGGCCTTGGCATCGCCCTTGTTGGCGTCCGGGTGGAACTCGCGGGCGAGCTTCCGGTACGCCTTCTTGATCTCGGCCTCGGTGGCGTCCTTGGGGACGCCGAGAACCTTGTAGTAGTCCTTCTCCACGAAGTCCTTCGTGCTCATTCCCGACGTCCCTCCTCTCCGCCTTCACCGCCGTGCACCGCGTCAGCCCTCGTCCGGGCCACCGCTCTCCCTGTCAGCCGCCGAGTCGGCCTGCTCGTCCGCGGTCTTGGGCTGGGCCCCGGGCTGGGGCTCGGCCACCGCGACGCGAGCGGGCCTGATCGTGCGCTCGCCGAACCGGTACCCCGGCTGAAGGATCGCGACGCACGTCGTCTCCTTGACGTCCGGCGCGTACGAGTGCATCAGGGCCTCGTGGATCGTCGGGTCGAAGGGCTCGCCCTCCTTGCCGAACTGCTGGAGGCCCATCTTCGCGGCCACCGTCTCCAGCGATTCGGCCACCGACTTGAAGCCGCCGACCAGTTCGTCGTGTTCCCTCGCCCGGCCGATGTCGTCGAGCACCGGCAGCAGCTCGGTCAGCAGACTCGCGACAGCGATCTCCTTGACCGTCACCCGGTCCCGCTCCACCCGCCGGCGGTAGTTCTGGTACTCGGCCTGGAGCCGCTGGAGATCCGCGGTGCGCTCGTTGAGCGCCGTACGGACCTGGTCCAGTTGTGCCGTCAGTGCTACTTGCTGTACGTCCCCGGCCGGGGCCGCCGAGCCCGGCTCCTTGGCGGAGGCAGACTCGGCGGGCTTCGGCGTGGCGTCTTCGGGGCCGGCGCCTGAGGGGACGTCGGGCTTCTCCTCGAAGCCCGGGGTCTCCTCCGTCACGCGGCACCGTCCTTCTTCTCGTCGTCGACGATCTCGGCGTCGACGACATCGTCGTCGGCCTGGCCCTGTCCGGCACCGGGCGCCGCGCCACCGGCGGTGGCGCCTTCGGCCTGCGCGTTGGCGTACATCGCCTGGCCGAGCTTCTGCGAGACGGCCGCGACCTTCTCCGTCGACGTACGGATCTCGGCGGTGTCCTCGCCCTTGAGCTTCTCCTTCAGCTCGGCGATGGACGCCTCGACCTCGGTCTTGACGTCGCCCGGGACCTTGTCCTCGTTGTCCTTCAGGAACTTCTCCGTCTGGTACACGAGCTGCTCGGCCTGGTTGCGGGTCTCCGCGGCCTCGCGGCGGCGGTGGTCCTCGTCCGCGTACTGCTCGGCCTCTTCACGCATCCGGTTGACCTCGTCCCGCGGCAGCGAGGAGCCACCGGTGACGGTCATCTTCTGCTCCTTGCCGGTGCCGAGGTCCTTCGCGGCCACGTGCATGATGCCGTTGGCGTCGATGTCGAAGGCGACCTCGATCTGCGGCACACCGCGCGGGGCGGGCGGCAGACCGGTCAGCTCGAACATGCCGAGCTTCTTGTTGTACGCGGCGATCTCGCGCTCGCCCTGGTAGACCTGGATCTGCACCGACGGCTGGTTGTCCTCGGCCGTCGTGAAGATCTCCGAGCGCTTCGTCGGAATCGTCGTGTTGCGCTCGATGAGCTTGGTCATGATGCCGCCCTTGGTCTCGATACCGAGGGACAGCGGGGTCACGTCGAGGAGCAGGACGTCCTTGACCTCACCCTTCAGCACACCGGCCTGGAGCGCGGCGCCGATGGCGACGACCTCGTCCGGGTTGACGCCCTTGTTGGCGTCACGGCCGCCGGTCAGCTCCTTGACGAGCTCCGCGACGGCGGGCATACGCGTCGAACCGCCGACGAGCACCACGTGGTCGATCTCGGAGAGCTGGATGCCCGCGTCCTTGATGACGTTGTGGAACGGCGTCTTGCAGCGGTCGAGCAGGTCCGCGGTGAGCTGCTGGAACTGCGACCGGGTGACCTTCTCGTCCAGGTGCAGCGGGCCCTCGGCGGAAGCCGTGATGTAGGGCAGGTTGATCGTGGTCTCGCTGGACGACGACAGCTCGATCTTCGCCTTCTCCGCGGCCTCGCGGAGACGCTGGAGAGCCATCTTGTCCTTGGACAGGTCCACACCGTGGCCGTTGGCGAACTGCTTCACCAGGAAGTCGACGAGACGCTGGTCCCAGTCGTCACCACCGAGGTGGTTGTCACCGTTGGTGGCCTTCACCTCGACGACGCCGTCACCGATCTCCAGCAGCGAGACGTCGAAGGTGCCGCCACCGAGGTCGAAGACCAGGATCGTCTGGTCGTCCTTGTCGAGGCCGTAGGCCAGCGCGGCCGCCGTCGGCTCGTTGACGATACGCAGCACGTTGAGGCCCGCGATCTCGCCGGCCTCCTTCGTCGCCTGGCGCTCCGAGTCATTGAAGTACGCGGGGACGGTGATCACCGCGTCGGTGACCTTCTCACCCAGGTACGCCTCGGCGTCCCGCTTCAGCTTCTGCAGCACGAAGGCCGAGATCTGCTGCGGGTTGAAGTCCTTGCCGTCCAGGTTGATCTTCCAGTCGGTGCCCATGTGGCGCTTGACCGACCGGATGGTCCTGTCGACGTTCGTAACCGCCTGGCGCTTCGCGACCTCGCCGACGAGCACCTCGCCGTTCTTGGCGAAGGCGACGACGGACGGCGTGGTCCTGGCGCCCTCTGCGTTGGTGATGACGGTGGGCTCGCCGCCTTCGAGAACGCTGACGACGGAGTTAGTCGTGCCCAGGTCGATGCCGACCGCACGTGCCATTTCGATTCCTCCAACTGACTTGAGTGGAACAGGCTCAAGGATGCATCACAGATCCCAGAGTGTCAAAGGACCTGAGTCGAGGGGGCTCAACTATCGTGCGGACGCCTTACGCCCGAGGAGCCGCCGTACGGATGGAACGTGCCGGACGGAGGCGCCTTGCCCCGGCCACACCTTTCCGTCGTGCGATCGTTCTGCGACAAAAGCCTTGAAAGTCACAAATCCCTATCGAACGTAACAGACAACACAGAACGGTCAGGTATGGCATGCGACGACGCACACAGCGGCACCAGACCCGGTCCGGGACGCGGCACTCGGACTGGCCCGCGCCGTGGCGCACGCAGTACCGCTCGCGGCTCCGCCCGGAGCCCAAGCGCCTGCTGGATCTGACGCTCGGCTCGGTCCTGCTCGTTCTGGCCGCGCCGGCACTCATCGCCGCCACGCTCGCCCTGGCGATGTCCCGGCCGCCCGGCGGTGTCTTCGTACGCGACTACCGCACCGGGCTGAAAGGCCACCCTTTCATCCTCCGGACGCTGCGCACCCGCCGGTTCCGGCTCGACCTGCTCTCGCGGCTGCCGCTGGTCGTACGCGGCCGGCTGTCGCTGGTCGGGCCCGCGCCACTGAAGATCGGCTCTCCCGGGTCGGCGGCGCCCTGGCGCGGGCTGGTACGGCCGGGCCTGACCGGCCTCGCGCAGGTACGACGGCACTCACGGCTGCCGTGGGACGAGGCGACACTGCTCGACCAGCACTACGTCGAACACCACTGGATCGGCCTCGATCTGGCGATTCTCGCCCGCACGCTGCCCGCGCTGCTCATCGCACGCGCCCACGCGCGCGCCGCCTCGGGCGTCCGTCCGGACGCCTGGCCGCGCACCCGGCCGTACGCTCGGCTGTACAGCCGGCCGAACGCGCTCGCACTCGTCCGGCCACGCGCCGGCTCCTCCGACCGGCGCGGACAGGGTCCCCTGAGCGACACAGATCACCGGTCCCGCCGCTACATTGCGGCGAGATAAGTGGGTAACCTCAGCACGGACTGATTAAGTTACCGCTTAGTAAGACTGGCGGAATTCCCACCCTCGCAGGCCCGAGGAGCCCCACATGCAACTCGCCGCGATCATCGTGTCGCTGGTACTCGGCGTCGTCGGCGTCGCGCTGTTCGGCCGAGCCGTCGCGCAGATCTACCGCTTCGTGAAGCTCGGCCAGGCCGTCCCCGCGGGCTCGCGCACCGACGAACCGGGCCGGCGCACCCTGACCGTCGCCAAGGAGTTCCTCGGCCACACGCGGATGAACCGCTGGGGCGTCGTCGGCGTCGCGCACTGGTTCGTCGCGGTCGGCTTCTTCACTCTCGTACTGACGCTGGTCAACGCGTTCGGGCAGCTCTTCCAGGCCGACTGGCTGCTGCCGGTCATCGGCGACTGGACGCCGTACGAGGTCTTCGTCGAGCTGATCGGCCTGCTGACGACGCTCGGCATCCTGACCCTGATCGTCATCCGGCAGCTCTCGCTTCCCAGCAGGGCCGGCCGCAAGTCGCGCTTCGCGGGCTCCAACTTCGGCCAGGCGTACTTCGTCGAAGCCGTCATCCTGATCATCGGCGTGGCCATCCTGCTGCTCCGCGGGCTGGAGGGCGCGCTGCACCACGCCGACTCCTACCAGGCCGCGTATCTGGTCTCGTATCCGCTGGTCGCGGCGTTCAAGGGGCTCAGCCTTCCCACTCTCCAGAACCTGGTCTACCTGATCGCGATGATCAAGATCGCGACCTCCTTCATCTGGATGATCACGGTCGCGCTCAAGACCGACATGGGGATCGCCTGGCACCGCTTCCTCGCCTTCCCGAACATCTGGTTCAAGCGCGAGGCCGACGGCGGCACGGCGCTCGGAGCCCTCCAGCCGATGACCAGCGGCGGCAAGGAGATCGACTTCGAGACGGTGTTCGACGACGAGGACGGCGAGGAAGCCGTCTTCGGCGTCTCCCAGATCGAACACTTCTCCTGGAAGGGCCTGCTCGACTTCTCCACCTGTACGGAGTGCGGCCGCTGCCAGTCGCAGTGTCCCGCCTGGAACACCGGCAAACCGCTCTCTCCGAAGCTGCTGATCATGTCGCTGCGTGACCACGCGCACGCCAAGGCGCCGTATCTGCTGGCCGGCGGCGGCAAGACGGCGGAGGGCGAGGAGAAAGGCACCGAGGAACAGCTCGCGGGCGTGCCCGCGGCGGCCCTCGCCGAGGCCGAACGCCCGCTGATCGGAACGCTGGAGGACGGACCTGGCGGACTCGGCGGCGTCATCGACCCGGACGTGCTCTGGTCCTGCACCACCTGCGGCGCGTGTGTGGAGCAGTGCCCGGTCGACATCGAGCACATCGACCACATCGTCGACATGCGCCGCTACCAGGTGATGATCGAGAGCTCCTTCCCGAGCGAGGCCGGGACGATGCTCAAGAACCTGGAGAAGAAGGGCAACCCCTGGGGCCTGGCCAAGAAGCAGCGCCTGGAGTGGACGAAGGAGGTCGAATTCGAGGTGCCGGTCGTCGGCCGGGACATCGAGGATCTCTCCGAGGTCGACTACCTCTACTGGGTCGGCTGCGCCGGTGCGCTGGAGGACCGGGCCAAGAAGACCACGAAGGCCTTCGCGGAGCTGCTGCACATCGCGGGCGTCAAGTTCGCGATCATGGGCGGCGACGAGAAGTGCACGGGCGACTCGGCCCGCCGCCTGGGCAACGAGCCGCTGTTCCAGCAGCTCGGCCAGGAGAACGTCGCGATGCTGAACATGGCCTTCGGCGAGGACGAGGACGACGACTCGACCAAGAAGGCCAAGGCCAAAAAGAAGATCGTCGCGACCTGCCCGCACTGCTTCAACACGATCGCGAACGAGTACCCGCAGCTCGGCGGCGAGTTCGAGGTCATCCACCACACCCAGTTGCTCCAGCACCTCGTCGACGACGGCAAGCTGGTCCCGGTGACGCCGGTCGAGGGACTGATCACGTACCACGACCCCTGCTACCTGGGCCGTCACAACAAGGTCTACACACCGCCGCGCGACATCATCGCGAAGGTGCCCGGCCTGCGGAACGAGGAGATGCACCGCCACAAGGAGCGCGGCTTCTGCTGTGGCGCGGGCGGCGCGCGGATGTGGATGGAGGAGCGGATCGGCAAGCGCGTCAACAACGAGCGCGTCGACGAGGCTCTTTCGCTGAACCCGGACATCGTCTCGACGGCCTGCCCGTTCTGCCTGGTCATGCTGTCCGACTCGGTCAACGGCAAGAAGAGCGAGGGCCAGGCGAAGGAGTCCCTCCAGGTCGTGGATGTGGCGCAGCTCCTGCTCGACTCGGTGCGCACACCGGCCGATCCGACAGGGCCGGAGGAGCGGGAGAGCACACCGGACCCGGAGCCCGAGCCGGTGAAGTAACCACACGCGAAAGGCGGCGTCGGCCGGACGACGCCGGCGCGGCCGGATCCGCCTCGGGGGCGGGTCCGGCCGGCGCACGTGTCGGCCGAGCCGTATCGATGGGGTCAGCACGGCTCGTTGGGGTCAGCCACGGCTCGATGGGGTTGATCACGGCTCGATGGGGTGAATCACGGTGACAGCGAGCGTCCGTGTCCTCGCCTGTTTCCTTTCCTGTACGGCACTGCTGCTGACGGGCTGCACCGCCGCCACCGGTGCCACCTCCGCCGGTCCCGCCGCCGGCCTGGACCAGGAAGCCGCGAAGGCCAAGAACGGCGACACCGCGCCGCGCTCCGGCAGGGCCGGCGCCCCGCACCGTCCGGTCCCGCGCGGCGAAGGCAGCCGGATCCCGGACGACTTCAACGGCGACGGCCACCGCGACCTCGTACTCAACGATCTCGTCAGGGCTCCCGGCGACCGGCACGGCGAGGACGCGGGCATCGGAATCGTGTACGGCACGGCAGCCGCTCGCGGTCTCGACCCGGCCGTACGCCAGACCCTCAGCACGACCGCGTGGGGCGCCGAGGCCGACGGCAGGGCGCCGACGGCTTTCGAAGCCGAGGCCGCCTGTGACGTCGACCAGGACGGCTTCGGCGATCTGATCATCGCCACGGAGCGGCCGTACGCCAGGGACCAGTGGCCGCTCGGCTCCCGCCGGATCCTCTTCGGCGGTCCCGCCGGCCTGACCGGCCAGGCGGTCGTCCCGCGGAGGCCGGCCGGAGCGCGCTTCGGCGGCGAGTGGCCCGGCCGGCCCGTCTGCCGCTGCTTCGAAGGCGGTGACGGCGGCGACGGCGGCGACGGCGGCGACGGCGGCCTCACGGTCGGCGCGAGCGTACGGCTGCCGCCCGCGCCACTGCTGCCACGCGGAGCCGCGGCCGAGGCCGGTAGCGGGACCGGCTCCGGCTCCACCGTCACCGAACTGCTCCGGTCCGCCGATTTCAACGGAGACGGCCGCCCGGACCTGGTGACCCGTACGCACCGCGGCGAGGAGGCGGACCTCATCGCGCTGTACGAGGCCGGCGTCGCCGGCGACCGGCCGGTGATCACCTTCAGTACATCCGTCTTTGTCGGATGACTTCCCTGCCCTCCCGCGCCGCCCGGCCGCACGCCGAGCCGATCACGCGCCAGGCATCCGCAGGTCACGGCCCTCCGGACGGGATTGTCACCAATCGCCGCGCACAGTCCCGGAGATGTCACAGCTCGGCCGCAAAGGCGGGCCTGTTCCCTCCCTCCGCCGCCGCACTCGTCAGGACCGGGTACGTTCGATCGCGTGGCTGGATTCAGGATTGGACGCGGCGGGGACAACCGCACCCCGCAACAACCGCAGCGGCAGCGGCAGCAACCACCGCGGCAGGCGCCGCCTCCGGGTTACGGGGGCGGGCAGCGGCCCGCGCCTCCGTACGGGCAGCAGCAGTGGCCTCCGGCGGGCACCGGACAGTACGGCGGGCACGGCGCACCGGGCGGACACACCGGGCAGCACGGCGGCGGGCAGCACGGCGAGCCGGAGTACTTCGGCGACCCGTACCAGCAGCCTCAGCAGGGCCACGGCGCCGACCCGTACGCCAACAACCCCGGTCACACGCAGGCGTTCAGGATCGACGAGGAAGCGTACGGCGACGGCGCCACCTACCACGCCGGCGCGGCCTCGGCTCCGCCGGTCCCGGTGGGCCCTCGGCTGAGCTGGAAGGACCTGCTGACCGGCGTGGTCCTGCGGCCCGGCGACACCTTCCTGCGGATGCGTGACTATCCGGTCTGGGGCCCCGCCCTGATCGTGATGTTCCTCTATGGCCTGCTGGCGCTCTTCGGCTTCGACACGGCCCGCGAGGACGCGATCAACGCGACGCTCTCGACGGCCATCCCGGCCGCTCTGATGACGGCCGTCGCCTTTGTCCTCGGCAGTCTGATCCTGGGCGCGGTGACCCACACACTGGCCCGTCAGCTCGGCGGCGACGGCGCCTGGCAGCCGACCGTCGGCCTCGCCATGCTGATCATGTCGATCTCGGACACACCGCGGCTGATCTTCGCCCTCTTCCTGGGCGGCCAGAACTCCCTGGTCCAGGTCCTCGGCTGGGTGACCTGGATCGCGGCCGGCGCGCTCTTCACCGTCATGGTGAGCAAGTCGCACGACCTGCCGTGGCCGAAGGCGCTCGGCGCGTCGGCGATCCAGCTCATCGCGCTGCTGTCGCTGATCAAGCTGGGCACGATCTAGGGCTTCGTCAGGACCGGCAAGAACGCACGGCGACGAGAGGGCCTCCGGCAGGGGGCCTTCTCACGTATTCACCTATGACGCCCATCCCGCTTACTCGCTGCCGCGCACGCTCGCTCCGCGCAGGCGACCGTTCCCAGCGCCGCGGCTACACGTCGCGAACGCATCTACCGCGCCGTACGACGGGCTGCTCCACGCTCCACGGGAAGTTGATCCACTCTTCCGTGCGCTTCCAGACGTAGTCGCACTTGACCAAGGACTGCGACTTCTCGTAAATCACCGCGCTGCGCACCTCGGCGACCTCGTCGACGCAGAAGTCGTGCACCAGCTTCAGCGTCCTGCCGGTGTCGGCGACATCGTCCGCGATGAGCACCTTTTTATTGGAGAAGTCGATGGCGTTGGGCACCGGCGCCAGCATGACCGGCATGGCCAGGGTGGTGCCGACGCCGGTGTAGAACTCCACATTGACCAAATGGATATTCTTGCAGTCCAGGGCGTACGCCAGCCCGCCGGAGACAAATACACCGCCGCGCGCGATGCTGAGGATGACATCGGGCTCGAATCCGTCGTCCGCGATGGTCTGCGCCAGTTCGCGGACGGCCCGGCCGAACTTCTCGTACGTCAGATTCTCCCGCGTACCCGTCATACCGCCATCACACCTGCGTCCGGTGGAAGTTGAGATAGGACCGGGAAGCCGTGGGCCCCCGCTGCCCCTGATAGCGCGAACCGTACCGCTCGGATCCGTAGGGGAACTCCGCCGGCGAGCTGAGCCGGAAAAGACAGAGCTGCCCGATCTTCATCCCGGGCCAGAGTTTTATGGGCAGGGTCGCGAGATTCGACAGTTCGAGCGTGACATGCCCGGAGAATCCGGGATCGATAAAGCCGGCGGTCGAATGAGTCACCAGCCCGAGACGACCAAGACTGGACTTGCCTTCCAGCCGGGAGGCGATGTCGTCGGGCAGCGAGATGACCTCGTACGTCGACGCCAGCACGAATTCGCCGGGGTGAAGGATGAACGCGTCATCGCCTTCCGGCTCGACCGTCCGCGTCAGATCGGCCTGCTCGACGGCGGGATCGATGTGTGGATACCGGTGGTTCTCGAACACCCGGAAAAACCGGTCGAGCCGCACATCGATGCTGGAGGGCTGCACCATCGATTCTTCATACGGGTCGACACGTACGCGTCCGGAATCGAGCTCGGCCCGGATGTCCTTGTCTGAGAGAAGCACATCCCGAGGATACGCAGAGCGCGCGAGCCGCCCCAATCGGGCAGTCCCGCGCGCTTCGGCCGACTGGGGCGTGTCGCGAAAGTCGCACCTGGCCCACGACGCCCGGCACGCACACGAGCCGCATGGTCGGAGTCACCCGAGCACGTCCGGTCCATCAAGGCGGACGGTCCTCCGCCCGACGATCAACGCACCGGACGCCGGAGGCCTCCGCCTTCCGGCCGGACGGCGCCACGTCCGCGACACGCCCCACAGGTCAGCGCTGCTCCAACCTCACCAGCTCGGCCGGCTCCACCGGCACGGCATGCCGCAGCCGCGTACAACGCGGACACCGGATCAGCCGCCCGGGCCCGATCCGCCCGGTGTCGAGCTGCTGCATCGGGAACATCGCGGTACTGAACACATGCCCTGCGGCACATCGGACGACAGTGCGCTCCATCAAGCCCATCAAGTCCCTTCCCCAACAAACGCGGACGAACGCAACACTAGGGGATGAACGGGACACGGCTCCAAGCGGCACTCCGCCCCGCGAGCCTACGCCTCAACTCCCGCCGCCCGCACCCACATCCACCTCCCGAGGGCGCCCCGGGACAGCGGAAAGGCCCCGGCGCCGCAATACGCCCGGGGTGCACGATGAGGTACAGTGACGGCGACGCGATGCCGCTCACTGGCGCGCCGCGCGGGTGTAGTTTAATGGTAGAACATGAGCTTCCCAAGCTCAGAGCGCGAGTTCGATTCTCGTCACCCGCTCTTTCGTGAAGGCCCAGGTCAAAGACCCGGGCCTTTCTTGTTGTCTAGACCATTCCGCCACTTCGTGCCATTCGCGCGCCATAAGGGACCGAGTAGCGCACCGAATTGAGGCTCGCAAGCCCTCGCGCGACGAATTCACGTCGGGGCGTCCCAGATCGCGAGATACCTTCCGAGTGACCTGCGCCACACGACGGCTGGCTCGTGCATGTGTGCGGACGTGTAGCGCCGGACCAGCGGAGCACTGGTCCGGCGCTCAGCACCGCGTCACGCCTCCCGCGAGACGAGCCCATCGACGTCACGCGGGCGCGGAACGAGCGGATGGACGGTGGCACCCTCGCCGACGCCTTCCACCGCCCTCACACGCTGACGGCGTACATCCGTGTCGATATCTGCGGCGAGCTTGCGCTGGTGCTCCTTGGTGGAGTGTTGGTAGATCAGCTGCGCCCTTTCGGAGGACTGGCCCGCGCGGACCATGAGGTCCTTCAACTTGGCGCCGGTGTCAGCCGCCAGAGTGTTGCCGGTGTGCCGCAGGTCGTAGAAGCGGAATTGCTCCGGCAGGCCGACGGTGTCGCGCCCTTGCGCCACTTGCGGCCGAAGGTGGTGCCGCGCAGCGCCGCCCCCTTCTCGCCGATGAACACCAGCCCCTCCGGGCCGGGCTGGGCAAACCGGTCCAGGTGCTGCCGCACGTCGACGTGCACGAAGGCCGGCAGCACGATCTCCCGCCTCCCCGCGCGGGACTTGGGGTCACCGACGACGCGGCGGCCGGTGTTCAACTCGGGCGCGGCACGCCGTACCCACACCGATCCAGCATCCAGGTCGACGTCACCGCGTCGCAGCTCGGCCAGTTCCTCCGGGCGCATCGAGGCGAAGGCGCCAAGCAGCACCATCAGGCGCCAGCGCAGTCCGATCACGTCGGCCAGGGCGAAGACCTGAGCGACCGTGGCGACCGGGCGCTCGTCCGCCTCCTCACGTCCGGCGCCGCGGATCCGGCACGGGTTCTTGCGGATCATGTCGTCCTCGACTGCCGTCTCCATGATGGCCTTGAGCAGCCGGTACGACTTGGCGACCGTCGTCGCCCCCGTGGCCCTCCGCCGCTCCGCGCGCCAGGTCCTGACCTTGGAGGGGCTGATCACGTTCACGTACAACTCGCCGAACGTCGGCTCCAGGTGCAGCCGCAGCAGCCTGCGGTACAACTCCTCCGTGGTGGGCGCGACACCGCGCTCGTCGATCCGCCGCGTGGCGTACTGGCCGAACAGCACCTCGCCGGCGGTGGGGTCCATCCAGTCGCCACGCGTCTGGTCGGCCTGGACCTGCGCGAGGAAGACCTCGGCGTCGCGCTTTGTCTCGTACGTCTCCGGCGCCGCGCGCAGAACGCCGTCCGACCCGGGATAGCGCGCCTGGTACCGCCCGGAGGGCAACTTGCGGACCGCCCCGAAGCTCCTGCGAGGCGCCCTCCTCTGTGCGCGCGCCATCAGGCCGCCCTCCCGAACCGGGAGCGGCTCCGGGCCATGGGTTCGACCGTGCGCTCTTCTATGAAGGCGGTCAGCACGGCCTCGGGGATGCGGACAGGTTTGCCGAGCTTCACGTAGCGGATGCGGCGCTCGGAGACGAGGCGGCGGACGAAGCGGACTCCGGTGCCGAGGCGTTCGGCGGCCTCTTCCACGGTGAGGAGGCGGTCAGCGGTGTGTGTCACCTCCTTCGCCGTCGCCGAGGGAGGGGTCTGCGTTGAGGCGTGGGGTGTCGCCGGCCGGGGCAAGGCGGGTCCTCTCTTCGCAGGCGCGTGGCACGGCAATGCCTGCCTGCGGGGCCGCTTCAGCTCCGCCGCGTCCGCGTCCGACGACCCCGGCGACTCCGCCGCGGGCGGCCCGGCCTCGGCGGCCCGGGCCTTCTTCACCCAGCCGCGCA